>JBMTZD010000015.1:0-39009 GCA_049455235.1 Steroidobacteraceae bacterium | reverse complement strand
GGTGATGCCGGTTCGCTCGATCGCGTACTGCTCTAGCGCTGCATTGGCTAGAATGGGGGCATGTTTCGACGTGCCCTTGTTGTTTTCTCGACTTTTGCGCTCCTGTCGACAGCGGGGGCCAACGAATATCCCTTGCGTGAGGATGGCGCCGATATTTTTGGTCAGGTCGAGCGCATCCGAACGCGCTACGAAGACACACTGATTCAAATTGCGCGTCGCTATAGCCTCGGTTATGAGGAGTTACTTCGCGTCAATCAAGGCATTGATCCATGGTTGCCCGGCGAGGACGCGGTGGTGCTGATCCCGGGCCAACGTCTGTTACCGCCGGGTGAGCGAGAGGGCATCGTGGTGAACTTGCCCGAGCATCGCCTCTACTACTTCCCCAAGCCCAAGAAAAAGGGCGAAGTACCGACTGTGCTGACCTACCCGGTGAGCGTCGGCAAGATGGATTGGCGTACGCCGATTGGCTCGACCAAAATCGTCAGCAAACAAAAAAATCCGAGTTGGACGCCGCCGAAGTCGGTACACGAGGAGCGCCGGCGCCTCGGTGAACCGCCATTGCCCTCCGTGGTGCCACCGGGACGTGACAACCCGCTCGGCGCACACGCGATGCGCCTCGCCATTCCCGGTGGTGCCTATCTGATTCACGGCACCAACAATCCCGACGCGGTGGGTATGGCCGTAACGCACGGCTGCCTGCGGATGTATCCCGAAGATATCGCAATGCTGTTTGAACGCGTTCCGGTTGGAACCAAGGTCACCCTGATCGATGAGCCGGTGAAGATGACCAAAATCGATGGCGAGGTGTGGCTGGAAGTGCATCCGCCGATTGACGATCAAGGTCGATCAACGACCGTCGCCCTCGAGGCATTCGAAGCGAGACTGGATTCGCTGCTTGGCGAGTCTGAGGTGATGATCAATTGGGACATCGCACTGGAAACCCTGCGCGAGGCGCGCGGCATTCCGGTCGTGATCGGCCTCGAGTTGTTGCCCGAAGCTGAGCCTCAAAACGACTTGAGCGAGCCTCCCGCCGATGAGCCCCCCGCCGACGTGACTCCAGAGGTTGAGTCAAACGAGAGCGACGTGGTGCCCGCCGTCAACCGGTAGTACCACACCGTTCACGTACGATCCGGCATCCGAGGCTAGCAGCAAAGCGGGGCCGACCAACTCTGGTAACTGACCCGCGCGCGCGGGCGGAATCCGCTTGAGGTATTCGCGGCCGGCATCCGTCGCGAAATAGGCTTCGTTCATCTCCGTGACGAACCAACCCGGCGCGATCGCATTGACGCGAATCCCATAGCGCACAAATTCGAGCGCAAGACTGCGAGTCAAAGAAATTAAGGCGGCCTTCGAGGCCGAATAAGCCGAGTAACCGGGTCCGACGCCGAGCCCCAACACGGACGCGACGTTGATAACACTGCCGCCGCGCTTCGCGACGACTAAGCGTTTTGCCACCTCCGCCGTCAGATGCCATGCCGCGGTAAAGTTCGTTGCCATGGTTGACTCGAGCGCCTCGGGCGAAGTCTTGAGAAATGAGGCCGGCTGCGCAACGCCCGCATTATTGATGAGGACATCGACGATGCCGAGTTCTGCTTCAATTTGATCAAGCGCGATCGCGATCTTGTCGGTTTGCGTCACATCCAGCGCAACCGTCGTCACCGCCGCGCCCGTTGCTTTCAACTCGTCGGCCAGACTCTGTAGTCGCTCTATGCGCCTCGCTGCAAGCGCAATCCGGCCACCCGCAGCAGCAAACTGCCGCGCGAACATGGCGCCGATACCGCTGGAAGCACCGGTAACCAGAATCGTTTTGCCGTCGAGACGAAAGCTTTTGGTAGGGTCGTTCATGCGGGGATGATAACGTACCGCCGGTGGTGACAATGGAAACAACACAAATCGTGGCGAGGACTGCGTGGGCATGAGTGGGGTCATCACGCTCACCTCCGACTTTGGTCTGAAAGATCCGTTCGTCGGCGTCATGAAAGGCCGGATCTATAGTCACTTTCCGGCGGCCAAGGTCGTCGATTTAACGCATGAGATCGTGGCGCATTGGCCCGCCGAAGCCGGCTTCTGGCTACGACGTTCCTTTCCCTACTTTCCAGCGGGCACAGTACATGTCGCGGTGGTTGATCCTGGTGTTGGCACTGCCCGCGATATCGTGTTGATCGAGTCGCAGCAACATTGGTTTCTAGCACCGGACAATGGTTTGTTGGCCCCGATAGTCGAGCGTGATGGGGCAGCGCAGATTTGGCGACTGAACATCGAACGTCTGCAATCACTCGGGCTTGGGAAGCCGAGCTCGACCTTCCACGGTCGCGACATTTTTGCGCCGGTGGCAGCGGAGCTTGCGGCAGGGCGATGGCAGGCAGAGTCGATTGGCGAGCGAGTTGATGCGGTGATTCCAGCCTGGGTCGATGAGCCCGAACTCGGCCTCGACAGTGTTACAGGTGTCGTGATCACCATCGATCACTTTGGCAATTTGCTGACTAACATCGAAGCAACGCTTCTCGAGCGCTGGATAGAGCCACGCGTTCACATTGGCCAGTCGATTTTGCCGCTGCGTCGCACCTATGGTGATGTGCATCCCGGCCAACCGATCGCACTGATCAACTCGTTTGGCGTGGTTGAAATTGCCGTCGCCGAGGGGCGCGCATGCGACGTGTTAGGGCTTTCGCGAGGCGCGCCGGTCGTGCTGCGGGACGCCGTCGGCAAACGCTGAACTTGCACCGCAACGTGGTTTCGTTATAGTTGCCGGCTCCGACCAGGGCGGTCGTTTCTAACTCCTTGATTCTTAAGGATAAGAGAGCATTGATGATGTCCGAGCGTGACACCGAGAGCTTCGAAATTGACGAGGACCTGCTGGGCGAGGTCAGTAGCCAGGAAGATAACAACGACTACGATCGGTTTCTGGACCGCGTAGAGCGTCGTGCAAAACCCGTGGCCGGCAAGCGTGGCAAGGCGGCCTGGAGCAAGGTCGAAGAAGTCATGGCGGATAAGAAACTCGCCAAGGATTTACGCGAAGTCTACGACGACGAACTCTAAGGGAGCGCTAAGCCATGGGTACGTCGCTCCCCTGGATCGTGCTGAAGTTCGGAGGCACCAGTGTCTCCTCTGAGCCGAATTGGCGTCACATCAGCGAAATCGTTCGACAGCGCCGCCGTGATGGCGTGCGCGTGCTCATCGTCCATTCGGCACTCAGTGGCGTCACCGATCGGCTCGAGAGGCTGCTCGAGGCCGCACTTCGTGGTGAGCACGCAGAGCCGTTGCGCGCGCTTCGTGAGCGCCATGCCGAGCTTGCTGAGTCGCTCGGCATCGCCCCAGAGGCCGAGAGGGCATTAGCCCCCTGGTTCAATGAGCTGAGTCATCTCGTGGATAGCATCGCGTTGATTCGCGAGCTAACCGAGAAGGCGCGCGCGCGCGTGATGGCGATGGGTGAGTTACTCGCGACCGAAATCGGCGCTTGCTATTTGCGCAGCCAAGGTATCGCCGCCGCTTGGCTCGATGCCCGCAGCATCTTAAAAGCCGAGCAGCGCGAGGCGGCGAGTATCAAGGCGAGTTACCTCTCTGCGACCTGCGAGTTCGCGCCCTGCGCGGAGGCCTCAGCCAAGCTTGCTGCGACGGGCGATGTCGTGATTACGCAAGGATTCATCGCCAGTGACGCTGCGGGCGATACGGTTTTGCTCGGGCGAGGTGGCTCTGATACCTCTGGAGCCTATTTTGCTGCCTTACTCGCTGCTAAGCAGCTGGAGATTTGGACGGATGTGCCTGGCATGTTTAGCGCGAACCCGCGCTCTATGCCCACCGCGCGCCAATTGCTCGAACTGACCTACGACGAAGCGCAGGAGATTGCGACCGCGGGAGCGAAGGTGCTCCATCCACGCTGTTTGCTACCGGTTAGACAGCACGGTATTCCTCTCTTCGTCTACGCCACACAAGTACCGCAGTTGCGCGGAACACGGATTACGGCTGTCCCGGGCAGCGATGCCGCGCAGGTCAAGGCGATCTGCGTTAAAAAGGGCATCACGCTGGTATCGCTCGAAAGTCCGGGCATGTGGCATCAAGTCGGATTTTTGGCTGATGTCTTCCAGATCTTCAAGAAGCACGGACTGTCGGTCGACTTGGTGTCGACTTCCGAGACCAACGTGACCGTCTCACTCGATCCGCAGGCCAATGCACTAGATGACTCAGTGCTCGCCCAACTGCAGGCTGATCTCAAGCCACTTTGTCGAGCAGACATCATCGGTCCCTGCGCCTCAGTTAGCGTGGTGGGACGAAATATTCGCAGCATCCTGCATCAACTCGGCGACGCCCTTGAGCTATTCGCCGAGCAGCGTATCTACCTGGTGAGTCAAGCGGCGAATGATCTTAACCTCACTTTTGTTGTGGACGAGAGCCAAGGCGATCGACTCGTCGAAGGTTTGCATGAACTACTGATTCGCCCCGTGCGCGACGATGCGGTGATTGGTCCGACATGGGAGCGTCTGTTTGGATCGCGTCCCTCAACGAGCGCATCGACCGTTGAGCCTTGGTGGCAACAGCGTCGATCCGCGTTGCTTGAAATGATGCGCTCTCGTGAGTGTGCCTACGTCTATGACGTCGCCACCATCGAGCAACGTTGTGACAACCTGCGACGTATGAAGTCTCTATCTCGGGTGTCGTATGCCATGAAGGCGAACTCGAGCCCGGAAGTCCTGCGAGTGATCTATGCGAGCGGCCTCAAGATTGAGTGCGTCTCGGTCGGTGAGATTGCCCGTGCGTTTGAGTCTATTACGGGATTGCGCGCTGACGAGGTGCTGTTTACGCCGAACTTCGCTCCGCGAGAAGAGTATGCATTCGCGCTAGAGCAGGGCGTTCACGTCACGCTGGACAATTTGCATCCGCTCGAGCGTTGGCCCGAGTTGTTCAAAGATCAACACGTTTTCGTTCGAATTGATCCGGGCAGTGGCCGCGGCCACCATCAGCACGTACGAACAGGTGGTATCCACTCCAAATTCGGTGTCGCGCAAGAAGACTGGTCACGGTTCGCTATAGCGGCCAAATCGGCTGGCGCCACGGTGGTGGGTCTACACGCCCATGCCGGTAGCGGAGTGCACGACATCGACAATTGGTTGCGTACGGCGCGATTGCTTCTGAGCTTGCGCGAGACCTTCCCGCAGGTCCGCGTCATCGATATCGGCGGTGGAATTGGCGTGCCCGATCGTCACGGCGCGCCCGACTTTGACCTCGACGGCCTCGATGCGGCTCTGCTCACACTCGAGACTCAAAAAGACGGTATTGAGTTGTGGATGGAACCTGGACGATATGTCGTCGCCGAGGCGGGCGTACTGCTGGCGAAGGTGACCCAAACCAAGACCAAAGGTGCGGCAGGTTATGTCGGCGTTGCAACGGGCATGAACTCGTTGATTCGACCGGCGCTTTACGGCGCGCACCATGACATCGTCAATCTGACTCGTCTGGGTGAATCAGCCGACGGAGTATTCGATGTCGTGGGTCCAATTTGTGAGACCGGCGACGTGCTCGGTCACGACCGATCGCTGCCGGCAGCGACTGACGAGGGTGATGTGATGCTCATCGCAACCACGGGTGCGTATGGCGCTGCCATGGCATCGAACTACAACTTGCGATCGCCGGCACCCGAATTATTGCTGCGCTGATGCCGCTCGGCCAACCGGGCCGTGACATCTTCCAGGCTTATTCCCTTTGCACGTAGCAGCACGAGCGTGTGATAGAGGAGGTCGGCCGCTTCATCGATGATTTTGTCGTTGTCGTCGGTGGTTGCGGCGAGCGCGAGTTCCACACCCTCTTCACCGACTTTCTGCGCGACGCGCTGAATCCCGGAGGCCAATAACTTTGCCGTATAGCTCGACTCCGGTGACTCCGCTGCACGCGCTTCGATGATGCGCTGCAAACGCGCGAGAAAACCGACCCCAGAGTCCAATTCGCCAAAACAGGTTGCACTGCCTGTATGACAAACCGGTCCTGCGGGTAGAGCCTTCGCCAGCAAGGTGTCTCTATCGCAATCGGCGGTGATCGAAAGCAGATTGAGCGTATGGCCAGACGTTTCGCCTTTCTCCCATAGCTGTTGTCGGCTTCGGCTCCAGAAGACGAGACGTTGACGCTCAAAAGTCAGCTTCAGAGAATCACGACTCATCCACGCCACCATCAATACGTCGCCCGTATGCGCGTGCTGAACGACGGTGGTGATGAGCCCTGATGCATCGAACTTCAATTGGTCGATCTCATTCGCCTGTAGCGTCATAAACGCACCTCTATCTCGGCAAGCTGCAACGAGCGTTTTAGTTCGGGAATCGCAATCTCACCACTGTGAAAGACGCTGGCAGCGAGTGCTGCGTCCACTCGCGCCAAACGAAAGACGTCGATGAAGTGAGAGACGGCACCGGCACCGCCCGAGGCGACGAGGGGAACACGGCACTCGGAACGCACCGCGCCTAATTGCGCAAGATCGTAGCCTCGGCGCACACCATCACTCGCCATACAATTCAGGACAATCTCGCCAGCGCCGCGGTCTTGAACTTCTCGTAGCCAAGTCATCGTGTCGCGACCCGCATCGCCCGAACGATTAGGATCACCGGTATAGCGATGGACTCGATATCCCTCTGCCGTGGTTTCACTGTCGATACCGACCACGACGCACTGTGAGCCGAAGCGCCGCGCAAGCGCGTCGATGAGCGAAGGATTCTCAAGAGCGGGTGAATTGATCGAGACCTTTTCTGCACCCGCATTGAGAATGGCCTCTGCATCCGCAACGCTACGGATGCCACCGGCGACGCAGAAGGGAATATCGAGCACGCGCGCGATTCGCTCGACCCAAGAACGATCGACCGAGCGACCTTCGGGGCTTGCCGTGATGTCGTAGAAAACGAGTTCATCGGCTCCCTCGTCGCGATAGCGAGTCGCAAGCTCCAGGATATCGCCGACGACACGGTGATCGCGAAATCGAACGCCCTTGACCACTTGACCATCGCGGACATCGAGACACGGGATGATGCGCTTTGCCAGCATGCTCAACCCTTCAACCATTGGCGCATTTGTTGTGCGTCGATGTGTCCTTCCAATAGGGCCTTGCCGCTAATCGCGGCAGCAACGCCCACACGATCGAGGGCGATCAAGTCCGCATCGTCCCGCACGCCACCGGAGGCCTGCCAGGCCACCATCGGAAAACGATCGACGCATCGTTGGTATAACTCGAGATTCGGCCCTGCCAATGCGCCATCGCGATCGATGTCGGTACAGAGAACATGCCGAAGACCATGAGCAGCAAATCGCTCGACCGCATCGAATAGTCCTACCGAGGTTGCCTCGCGCCAGCCACGGGTCTGCAATTGAGGTTCGCCACTCGTATCGAGCCTGATGTCGAAGGCAAGACAGACACGCTCTGCACCATAATCACGCAACCAGCTAGCCACTTCGTCCGGTTGTTCGACTGCCGCACTACCGACGACGACACGCCCGATCCCAAGTGCGAGTAACTCGTCGACGATCGGGCGTTTACGAATGCCACCGCCCACTTGAACCGAAAGCCACGTAACACCCGTCATCTCTAAGAGCGCTGCGCGGTTGGTCAGTGCGCCGTCGCGCGCACCGTCAAGATCCACTAGATGTAGCCATCGCGCACCGAGCTTCGCATAACTTTGCGCCACTTCGAGCGGTGAACTCGCATAGATGGTTTCGGCGGCGAAGTCGCCTTTGAATAAGCGAACGCAGTGACCACCGCGTACATCGATAGAGGGAATCAGCAACATGGGATACGAGGTCTCATGAATTCAGGAAGTTCCGCAAGATCGTAGCGCCGACGGCACCGGATCGCTCGGGGTGAAACTGCACCCCCGCAATGTGATCACGTCGAACCACCGCGGCGATCGCGCGACCGTAGTGGCTCGTCGCAACGACATCAGGCAGATTGCCCGCGGCAAAGTAACCGTGCACGAAATAGCAACGATCGGTATTCGCGAGTCCTTGTAGCAACGCATCGGGCCGGCGGCTGCTCAAGGTATTCCAACCCATGTGCGGTGCCGGCAGCTCGGGAGAGGCCGGTAGCCGCTCGACGCAGCCACTCAACAAACCGAGCGTGTCCGTATCGTCCTCGGCCGAGTGCTCGAACAACAATTGCATCCCGAGGCAAATGCCGAGCAGGGGTTTTTTTAGTTCCTGTAACACGGGTACGAGTCCTGCCGAGTGTAATCGCTGCATCGTCGCTCCCGCAGCCCCGACACCCGGCAGCAACACTCGATCGGCTTGCTCGATCACAGCGGGGTCTAAGGTCACGGTCACCCGCGCCCCTAGGCGTTCCAAGGCATACCTCAAGGAGGCGAGATTAGCGCCGCCCGAATCGATGACGACCGTACTCATGTGGTCGCTCAAAGCGTTCCCTTGGTGGAGGGTAGGTCATCACCATCACGGCGCAGTGCTTCACGCAACGCTCGGCCAACCCCCTTGAAGCAAGCCTCGATCATATGGTGCGTGTTGTCACCGACGACCGAGACATGAATCGCGGCGCCAACGCTATCGGCTAGCGAACGAAAGAAGTGCGGCACCAATTCCGTTGGCATGGTGCCAACCTGCTCGCGACCAAAGCGCCCCTCAAAAACCGAGTAGGCTCGCCCAGACAAATCGATTGCCACTTGCGCTCGCGCTTCGTCCATCGGCAGCAGAAATCCATATCGATGCAGGCCGCGCTTGTCACCGAGCGCCGACTTCAGCGCTTCGCCTAGCGCGATAGCACAGTCTTCGATCGTGTGGTGCTCATCGATGTGTAAGTCACCAAGACATTCGACTTGCAGCGAAAACCCGCCGTGCTTACCGAGTTGCTCGAGCATATGATCAAAGAATCCGATGCCGGTACGCGCGCTGATCGGACCTTCGGCATCCAAGTCGACTTTGACGAGGATATCCGTCTCACGCGTTTTGCGATGAATCGTCGCGCGGCGCGCTGTGAGTTCTTTTACGATGGCGGGCCAGCTGAACTCCGCCGCGCCGTTAGCGAGTACCTTCAGGCCCTTGATACCCAGATTGGCGGCGAAGTCGAGATCGGTCTGTCGGTCACCCACCATCGCGCTTGCGGCGAGATCGACTTGCTGCTCGCGCACCCACGCATCGACGAGTCGTGTCGAGGGCTTGCGGCAATCACAGCCGTCGCCCTTCTTATGTGGGCAAACAAAGATGGCATCGAACACGATGCCTTGGCTCGCAAAGGCATCCAGAATGAAGCGCTGCGGCAGCTCAAAGTCCTGGGTCGGGAACGATTCGGTGCCGAGGCCATCTTGGTTAGTGACCATCACCAGTCGAAAGCCGGCTCCTTGCAATTCGTTGAGTGCGGCAAACACGCCCGGAAGAAATCGAATTTTTTCGAGTGAGTCGACCTGCTCATCAGGTGGCTCCTCAACCAATGTTCCGTCGCGATCGAGAAATAAAACCTTCATGACAAACTCCGGATGATTCGATCGTTCTGATCGGGCGTGCCAACGGTGATTCGGATCGCCTCACCTAGGCCGCTTTTGCCACGAAAGTCGCGAACGATGAGTCCGACTCCTGCAAGGCGCTCAAGAACGGCTCGCCCGTCGCGCGACTCGACTAAGAGAAAGTTAGCCGCGCTCGGCCAAATTCGCGTCAACCAGGGGCTTGAGGATAAGGCTGAACGAAGTCGCTCACGTTCGCGACTCAACAAGCCAACGCGCTCGCGGGTCACGGCGAGTGCCGCACCCTCCATAGCGATCGTTGCCAATCGCACGCTGTCGGTCGGCAGCGCGTAGGGTGGAATGATCTTGCGAAGTAACTGAATGATCGCACGATGGCCGATGACCGCACCGACACGTAAACCGGCGAGTCCGTGCGCCTTCGAGAGCGTTCGAAGTACAACCAGGTGGGGATTTTTCGGTAGAGATAAAATCCATGATGGCTCGCTCGAGAATTCTGCGTAGGCTTCGTCAACGACGACGACCGCACGGCCACGCGCCGCGTCAATCACCGCTGCGATATCCGACCGCTGCAGGCTGTTACCCGTTGGGTTATTGGGTGAGCACAGCCAAACCAACTTGATGGGCGCGGCAGCCGAGCCTTGTAGTGCAGAGCAAATCGCCGGCAGGTCGAGCTGGAAATCGGGGAGCAACGGCACCGAAACCACGCCTGCGCCTTGAATAGTGGCTGCGACGGCGTACATCCCGAAGGTCGGCGGACACACCATCACCGCATCGCGCTCTGCTCGACAAAAGGCGCGCGTCAGCAGGTCGATTCCTTCATCGCTGCCGCGCCCAAGCAGAATTTGATCGGCCGCGACACCGTAATAACCTGCCATCGCTTCGACCAATTCCGCAGGCTGCGGCTCAGGATAGTGGTGACGAGGTGCTCCATCCGTGCACGAGAGCGGCGACCAGGGCAACTCGTTGGCGTGAAGTCGCTCTAACTCCGGCCGCCACTGCGCGTGCTCGTAGGCCTTAAGCTCACGGATATCCTCGCGCGCCAGGGCGAGTACAGCATCGACGCTGTCGATCGGGCGGGAACTCATGATTGCAGAGCTGCCAAGCGCAGATCGACTGCGAGCGCGTGCGCATCGAGCCCCTCGATACCCGCAAGTACGCTGGCCGTGGGACCAAGATCGCGCAGCCCGTCCGGCGTCAGTTCCTGAACGGTGATGCGCTTTAGAAAGTCGTGTACCGAGAGACCGCTATAGGCGCGCGCGTAACCGTAGGTGGGCAGAACATGATTCGTACCAGAGCAATAGTCGCCCATCGGCTCAGGACTCCAAGGCCCTAAGAAGATGGAGCCTGCCGACGTAATCGAAGGTAAGTGCTCGCGCGCCTCGCGGACATGCAATATCAAATGCTCAGGCGCGTAATCATTCGAAATTGCAAACGCTAAGGCGAGGTCATTCACAATGAGTAAGCGACTGCGGACCAAAGATTGTTCCAAAATCTCGCGACGAGATAAACTGGGTAGCCGCTCTAAAGCGCTTTTCCGAACGGTCTCGGCCAAATCTTTGGAGGTCGTCAACAGAATGGCTTGTGATAGCGGATCATGCTCGGCCTGGGCCAGCAGATCGGCGGCGACGAAGCTGGGATTTGCCGACTCGTCGGCGATGACGAGCACCTCGGATGGTCCCGCGGGCAGATCGAGAGCGGCACCGGCGGCATCCTCAGCGACGATTTGCTTCGCGGCCGTCACCCACGCGGAGCCGGGCCCGACAATCTTGTCGACCTTCGGAATGGTCTCGGTTCCGTAGGCCATCGCGGCGACCGCTTGAGCGCCACCCACCGCAAACACTTCGGTGATACCGAGTAGTTGCGCCGTCGCGAGGATGGAGCGATGTATCGGCTTGCCACGAGCAGCCGGCGTGCAAAGCACGCGTCGGCGACATCCCGCTAGCTCCGCGGGCACGGCCGACATGATTAGAGCCGAAGGCAGGGGAGCGGATCCGCCCGGAACATACAAGCCCACCGAATCGATCGGGCGCACGATACGCTCGCAGCGTACGCCGGGTGTGGTTTCGAGTGACAGCGGCGCGGGTAGTTGCGCGGCATGAAAGCGACGGACGTTGTCGATCGCGCGCTCCAAGGCCATTCGCTCGACGGGCGCCAAAGATTTCAATGCAGTCTCGAGGTCCTCCGGAGCGACGCGCAAGGAGTCGGGCGCGCCACCATCGAAGCGTCGAGCATAGTCGAGCACAGCGGAGTCGCCCTCGCGACGCACGCGCTCCACCGTTTCGCGAACGAGCGCAACGAGCTCAGCGCGTTCGGTCGCCGCAGGACGGGCGAGGGCGCGAAGCCGCTCGGCAGCATCGAGCGCCGCGTAATCGATGATCGGTAACATCATGCGAGCATCTTCTCGACGGGCAGCACAAGTAGCGCGCTAGCTCCGGCGGCCTTCAAGCTTTCGAGTGTTTCCCAGAATACATTCTCGCGGCAGACGGCGTGTACCGCGACTCGATCAGGATGGCCTTCGAGAGGGATGATCGTCGGCGATTCGCTACCGGGCAACAGCTGACGAATCGCAGGCAGCGCGCTGCGAGGGGCATGTAGCATGATGTACTTGCTCTCGCGTACCTGTTGCACCCCATCGATACGCATCAACAAACGCTCAACCCATTCTGCCTTGATCGGATCGATGGCAATCGGTGTTCGAATCAATACCACCTGACTCTCGAGCACGGTTTCGACTTCCCGTAAGCGATTCGCGAGCAGGGTGGAACCGGTCGACACGAGATCGCAGATCGCATCCGCTCGTCCCAGACGAGGTGCGATTTCAACGGCACCTGAGAGCGTGACAATATCGGCCTGAATACTGCGCTCCTGCAGAAATCGTTCGAGCACATATGGGTAGGTGGTCGCGATCCGCTTGCCCTGTAGCGAGGCGATGCCGCTCCACGCCATTTCTTCGGGAATGGCGATCGAAAGTCGGCATCGACCAAAATCGAGCGGACGTAAGATCGTGAACTTGGGTTCGTGGCCTCGCGCGATCCACTCGAGCCGTTTCTCTTCGAGTACGTTGAGCCCGACGAGACCGAGATCACACACATCCTCCTCAACGAGGTCTGGGATGTCATCGTCGCGAACAAACAGCAGATCGAGCGGCATGTTCTCGCCGAAGCCGACCAGCTGATCCTTCCCGCGCGAGAACTTCAAACCACAACGAACCAGCAAATCGGTCGAGTGATCGGTGAGGCGACCCGACTTCTGCACGGCGAGCTTGAGACGATTAGGGTCGGCGGCGGACATCAGCGATTCTCCTGCAGACGTTGGCGGGCGAGTTCGTAGCCACCATTGCCGTCGCCAACATAGCGGGCGACTCGGGCGATCGTAGTGACGCTAACGCCGGTGTGTTTGTGAATCTCGCGATAGGGAACACCACGCTCTAACCACTCGACAACCGCCCAGCGATCGGACATCGCCTCGAGCTCTGCAGGCGTGCAGAGGTCTCGAAAAAAGGCGCGGCACTCTTCCACCGACTGCAGCGTCAGGATCGCTTGATACAGGTTTTTCTCGGCGCGAGCTTCTTGCCGAGGGGAGACGGTCGGGTGGGGTTTCATGGGAGGCCGTTTGAATGTATTAACGTGCTAGTACAATAGAACAAAATGGCTACCGACTCAAGCGATAACTTGACGCCCCTCGGGGCCGCCACTTACCATCCGCCGTCTCATCGAGACCGGCAGAGGGACAGGCCCGACGAAGCCGGGGCAACCAACGGTGCCAACCACACCGTGAAGGTGCCAACTCCTGCCGCAACCAAGTTGGTGCGGTCAGATGAGTGCCGACATGGCTCCGCGAGGAGATGGGTGTCGGTCCCCGCCTCGTGCGGGCACTCGTCGAGCGGGTTGATCGGTGACAGCGTCGCTACCGGAAAGCCACTCGAACTATGTCGCCCGAAAGTCAGCATAAACCCATCGACCGAGATGTCATTCGCGAAGGAATCATCTCGGACGCGGCGCCGCTCGCGCTGCACCATGGCGGCGAGTTGTCGTCGCTCGACATTGCTTGGCGTTGTGAGGGCGACCCGAAACACCCCATCGTCGTGGCGTTAGGCGGGATCTCCGCCCATCGCACAGTGACCGAGTGGTGGGGTAGCGTGGTCGGGCCGGGTGGGGCGATCCCAACGGAGCGCTATCAGATTCTCTCATTCGACTATCTAGGTGGCAGCGGCAGCACCACTGGACCTAAAGCTTCACTCGCGTTCCCCAGTATTTCGACGGTTGATCAAGCCGAAGTGCTGCGACGATTGCTAGCAGAGCTCGGTATCGAGTCGATCCATGCGTTCGTTGGTGCGTCGTATGGCGGCATGGTCGGACTCGCCTTCGCCGAGCGTTACCCAGAGCTGATACAGCGCCTGATCATCTTGAGTGCCGCGCATCGGGCGCACCCAATGGCGACCGCGTGGCGCAGTGTGCAGCGTCGCATCATCAGACTCGGTGATCGCCTCGGTGACACGCGCTCCGCACTCGCGTTGGCTCGAGGCCTCGCCATGTCGACCTACCGAACACCGCAGGAGTTTTTGCAGCGGTTTTCGGGAGAGCCGCAGATGACGGAGGCGGGCGCCTTGTTCCCCGTCGAGGCGTATCTGATGGCGCGTGGTGATCATTACGCATCGCAATACGCCGCGGGTAGTTTTGTCTCTTTGTCAGAGTCGATCGATCTGCATCATATTGAGCCTGAGCGTGTCGCGGTGCCCGTGTCGGCGTTGGCAGTCACATCCGATCAACTCGTGCCGATCGCCGATATGCGGGAGCTCGCGGCCGCGCTACCAAGCGCGACGCTTACGCAAATCGACTCAATTTTCGGGCACGATGCCTTTTTGAAAGAAGCGCATCAATTGCGTCCATTTTTTGACCGAAGTCTAGGATGATCATGAACCCTAAAAATCCGACCCGTCGTGACCCTCGCACCCGTGCCGTACGCGCTGGTCTCGAGTCAGACCCCACCACGGGAGCGGTCGTCCCGCCGATCCATCTGAGTTCCACCTTCGCATTCCCGAGCTTCGGGGTGAAGGGGCGCTACGACTACTCGCGCTCTGGAAATCCAACTCGCGATCTGCTCGCCGAGGCGGTTGCTGATCTTGAGGGCGGGGCCGGCGCCGTCGTAACGGGCTCGGGAATGGGCGCCATTGCACTCGTCGGCCAAATATTGAAGCAGGGCGCACGTATCGTCGTTCCACACGATTGCTACGGTGGCACCTTCCGTCTGTTCTCGGGATGGCAACGTCGCGGGGACTTTCGGGTCGAATTCATCGACTTCGGTAACGACGCGACTTGGCGTGCGGCACTCGCGACGCCGGCCGATCTGGTGTGGATCGAGTCGCCGAGTAATCCACTGCTGCGGATCACCCACATTCGAGAAGTGGCAGACGTGGCGCACGCTGCAGGTGCGAGAGTCGCCGTCGACAACACCTTCCTCTCACCGGTGCTACAACAACCTTTGTCGTTAGGTGCGGATCTTGTCGTGCACTCGATGACGAAATACCTCAACGGCCATAGCGATGTGATTTCGGGCGCGGTCATTGCCGCCTCAGCGGAGGATGCGACGCAGCTCGCTTGGTGGGCCAACGCACTTGGCATGACCGGTACGGCGTTCGACAGCTTCTTGGTGCTGCGTGGCCTGCGTACGCTGCACGCGCGCATGGCGATTCATGAACAAAATGCGAATGACTTAGCGCGTTGGCTCCAGGGTCAAACCGGTGTGCGCCGCGTGCTTTACCCGGGGCTTGCCGATCATCCGGGTCACGACATCGCTCGAACACAGCAAAAGGGTTTCGGTGCGATCGTTACCATCGAGCTAGCGGGCGGACTCGCTGCCGTCGAAAAATTCGTAGGCGAGCTGCAGTTGTTTTCTTTGGCCGAGTCGCTCGGTGGAGTCGAGAGTCTCGTCGCGCATCCCGCGACGATGACTCACGCAGCGATGGAACCGACTGCGCGCGCCGCTGCGGGTTTGACCGACGGCTTGCTACGCCTATCGATCGGTATCGAAGCAGTGGAAGACCTGCGCGCCGATCTCGCGCAGGCACTCGCCACTCTGCAGAGCTAAGTCGACGTCGACGCCTCGGCTCTCAGGAGAGCGCAGCCAACACCGCGTCGCCCATCTCGCTAGTCGAGAGTGGCTTGGCGTCGGCAGCCGCAATATCGGCAGTGCGCGCACCCGCATCGAGTGCACGGCCTACCGCTTTCTCAATGGCCGCGGCCTCCGCGTCCAGTCCGAGTGAATGACGCAGCAGCATCGCAGCGCTCATGATCGTGCCGATCGGATTCGCGATGCCTTTGCCGGCGATGTCAGGCGCTGATCCATGAATCGGCTCGTATAGCCCGCGTTTACCGTCACCGAGCGCCGCAGAAGGCAGCACACCCAACGAACCCGCGAGCATCGCACCCTCGTCGGTCAGCACATCGCCAAACAGGTTCTCCGTGAGGATCACGTCGAAATCACGCGGATTTCGAATAAGTTGCATGGCGGCCGAATCGACCAACATGTGCTCGATACTCACCGAGGGGAATTCCTCGCGAATGACACGCTCACTCACGTTACGCCAAAGACGCGAAGTTTCGAGCACGTTCGATTTGTCGATTTGCGTGATCTTGTTGCGTCGGCGCGCGGCGAGCCGACCCGCCATTCGGGTCACGCGTTCGATCTCGGACACCGTGTAGGCGCATTCGTCGACTGCGCGATCGCCCTCGCGCCACTTCTTGCCGAAGTAGATACCACCGGTGAGCTCACGCACGAAGAGCAGGTTCACGCCGTCGATGATCTCGGCTTTGATCGGCGAGGCCGCTCGTAACGTCGGGTGAACCTTGATCGGGCGAAGGTTCGCGTAAACCCCGAGCTCAGAGCGCAAGCGCAGCAGTGCCGGCTCGGGTCTGACGGCTGCGTTAGGACCCCACTTCGGGCCGCCGATTGCACCGAGCAGCACGCCATCGGCCGCGAGACAGCCGCGCAGAGTTTGCTCTGGTAAGCCATCGCCAAACTGGTCGATGGCAACACCTCCGAAAGCGAGCTCTTCGAGCACGAACTCGTGCTGATACCGATCGCCAATAGCGCGCAGTACGCGCAGCGCCTCTGCGATCACTTCGGGGCCGATACCGTCGCCCCCGAGCACGGCGATACGCGCCTTCATGCGCGGCGTCGCGCCTCGTAGGCCTTGATATCGGCATCCTTCGATAGGAGGAAGCCGAGTTCATCGACGCCGTTGGTTAAGCAATAGCGGGCAAAGCTATCGATCGGAAAGGTGACACTACGGCCATCCGGCAGCTTGAGCGAGGCAGTCGTCAAATCGATTTCCACCTCGGCGCCCGGGTTCTCGAGCAACCACGCGTGCGTTTGCTCATCAACAATGATCGGCAGCAAGCCGTTCTTCAAAGAATTGTTGCGGAAGATGTCGGCGATTTCGGTGCTGATGACTGCTTGGAAGCCAAAATCCACCAAGGCCCAAGGTGCATGCTCACGCGAGGAGCCACAGCCGATATTGCGACCTGCAACTAGGATGCGACACCCCGCAGCTTCAGGGCGGTTCAGGATGAAATCCGCCTTCGGCTGACCGGCCGCGTCGTAGCGCCAATCGGCGAAGAGCTGCTTACCGAGGCCTTCCTTCGTCGTCGTGGTCAGAAAACGTGCGGGCACGATCTGATCGGTATCGATATTGGTCGAGGGCATCACGACTGTGCGTGAGCGAATGATGGTAATCGGATCCATGGCGGGCCTCAGCTGATGAACTCACGCGGGTCGGTGACACGGCCACGGATGGCCGACGCTGCGGCCGTCTCGGGACTGGCGAGCAAGGTACGCGCGCCAACGCCCTGACGACCTTCGAAATTACGGTTACTGGTGCTCACTGCGTATTCGCCCTTGGCAACCGTATCGCCATTCATGCCAAGACACATCGAGCAGCCCGACTCGCGCCACTCTGCACCGGCCTGTTTGAAGATCTCGTGCAAACCGAGCTCCTCAGCCTCGCGCTTGACCTCCTGCGATCCTGGCACGACGAGCATGTTCACGCCCTCGGCGACACGTTGCCCCTTCAGGACTTTTGCCGCAGCCTGCAAATCGCCGAGGCGGCCATTCGTGCAACTGCCGATGAAGACCACATTGACCGGCGCATCCGTGATTGGCGCGCCAGGTGTGAGCCCCATGTATTTCATTGCCGCATCAAAGACGGCATCGCCGCGTCGATCCGGAATTCGCCCCGAGATGGGAACGACCATGCCCGGATTGGTCCCGTAGGTGATCATCGGCTCGAGCGCGGAGGCGTCGATCTCGATGGTCTTGTCGAACGTGGCACCCGGATCGGTGGCGAGACTACGCCAGTAGGCAACGGCCTCGTCCCAAGCGGCGCCCTTCGGTGCGCGGGGCTTGTCTTTCAGATAGGCGAAGGTCACCTCGTCCGGCGCAATCATGCCGGCGCGCGCGCCGGCTTCGATCGACATATTGCACACGGTCATCCGCTGCTCCATGTCCATGGCGCGAATCGCTTCACCGCGGTATTCAAAAACGTAACCCGTTCCGCCCGACACGCCGACTTTGCCGATGATCGCGAGGATCAAATCTTTGGGGGTGACGCCCGGGCGCAAGCGCCCACTGACTTCGATGGCGAAGGTCTTCGGCTTTTTCTGCAGCAAACACTGCGTCGCCATGACGTGGCCGACTTCCGTCGTACCGATGCCGAAGGCGAGGGCGCCAAATGCGCCATGCGTCGAGGTGTGACTGTCGCCACAGACGATCGTCTTGCCGGGCTGTGTGACCCCAAGCTCAGGGCCGATGATGTGAACGATGCCACGGCGCGAGTCCTGCAAGCCGAGCAACTCCACGCCGAATTCGGCGCAGTTCACCTCGAGCTGTCGGATCTGCTTGGCAGCCGACTCAATGGAAATCGGCGCACCGCCAAAAACTTGCTCGGTTCTCGTCGGGGTCGCGTGATCCATGGTGGCCAGCGTGAGATCCGGACGACGCACCTTGAGGCCACGTGACTTAAGAAGCGCGAACGCTTGAGGCGAAGTCACCTCGTGCGTGAGATGTAGATCGATGAATATCACTGCCGGTGTATCGGCTGTCTGTGGCGCCACTTCGTGTGCAGCCCAGACTTTCTCGAACATGGTTTTCGGAGCGGACATGGACATCTTCTGCGATAAGGTGGAAAGGGATGGGTTGATGATGACGAAGCGCGCCTGACTCAGGCGGCCTGCGCCTTTTGCGACAGTTCGATTCTGTTGATGACTTCAAGGAACGCGCGAGTCGCCGACTCGACGATATCGGTGGTCGCGCTGGAGCCGCGATAGCTACGATCTTGGAAATTGACGTAGACGATGGCTTCACCCTGCGCATCCTCACCTTCGGAGAGGCTGCGCAATTCGAACTTCTGCAGCGACGGTTTAACGCCGGTGATCTCTTCGATCGCCTTGAAGGCCGCATCGACTGGACCATCACCGCTCGCAGTGCGCTCGATGTGCCGGCCATCCTGGTGGCGCAAACTCACGGTGGCGGTGGCACTTTGCAAGCCAGAGACCGTGTTGAGTGTTTGCAAGGTCCAAGGACCCTGATCCTGGCCCTCGGCTTTCAGTACCAGCGCTTCGATATCGCCATCGAACAGTTCTTTTTTCTTGTCGGCCAGCGCCTTGAACTCTTCGAACACGCGCGCGAACTCGGCCTCATCGATATCGAAGCCCAGCTCCTTGATCCGCTCACGCAGCGCGTGACGCCCACTGTGCTTGCCCAAAACGAGTGCCGAGCGGCTGAGACCGACATCTTGCGGACGCATGATTTCGTAGGTGCTCGCATGCTTGAGCATGCCATGCTGATGGATGCCCGACTCGTGCGCAAAGGCATTCTCACCAACGATCGCTTTGTTACGCGGTATCGGCATACCCGTGATGCTTGATACGAGGCGGGAGGCGGGGTAGAGCTTCTGCGACTGGATGTTGGTTCTCGCGTTGAAGAACGTCTCACGGGTGCGCAGCGCCATAACCACTTCTTCGAGTGAACAGTTTCCGGCGCGCTCACCGATGCCGTTGATCGTGCATTCGATCTGGCGAGCACCTGCGACCACGGCCATCAAGCTGTTGGCAACCGCCATGCCGAGGTCGTCATGACAATGTACGGAAAGCCGAGCACGATCGATATTGCTGACGTTCTTGCGCAGGTAGCGGAACAACTCGGCAAACTCATGCGGCACTGTGTAGCCGACGGTGTCGGGAATGTTAACCGTCGTTGCGCCCGCGTCGATTACCGCTTCCACCACTTGGGCGAGAAACTCGAGCTCCGTGCGCGAAGCATCCTCTGGCGAGAACTCCACGTCTTCGCAGTATTCGCGCGCGATCTTCACGCCCTCGACGGCGCTACGGATGATCTCTTCTTTCGCCATGTTGAGCTTGTATTGCCGATGAATCGCGCTCGTTGCGAGGAAGACGTGAATACGATGCTTGGGGGCAGGGCGCAGGGCGCGCGCCGCCTTCTCGATGTCATCGCGCGTGCAGCGCGCGAGACCACAAATAATCGGCCCCTCGACCTCGCGGGCGACGGAGTGCACCGACTCCCAATCGCCTGGCGCCGCCGCCGGAAAGCCTGCCTCGATGACATCGACGCCGAGATCGGCTAGTGCCTTCGCCACGCGCAGCTTTTCCGGCTGCGTCATGCTGCAACCCGGGGCTTGCTCCCCATCGCGCAGCGTCGTGTCGAAGATCATTACCCGGTCGGCGTTCGATGTCATGGCAGGTTCTCCTAATTAGCGACCTTGATCCAACCAAGGCATGCGAGCACGCAGCGCGTAACCCACTTTCTCGATTGGGCGGTTGAGGTCGTTCTTCAGCATCTTGTCGTACTTCTTACGGCCCGTGGCGTTCTCGCGAATCCACTGGCGAGCAAACTTGCCCTGTTGGATTTCTTTGAGAATCTTGCGCATCTCGGCCTTGGTCTTAGCGTTGACCACGCGCGGACCACGGGTAAGGTCGCCGTACTTGGCCGTCTCGCTAATGAACTTGTGCATCTTCCAGATGCCGCCTTCATGCAGGAGATCGACGATGAGCTTCAGTTCGTGCATGCACTCGAAGTAGGCGACTTCAGGCTGATAGCCGGCCTCGACCAGCGTCTCGAAGCCCTTGACGACAAGCTCGGTGGCACCACCACAGAGTACGGCCTGTTCACCGAACAGATCCGTCTCGGTCTCCTCGGCGAAGGTGGTCTTGAGCACACCACCGCGCGTGCCGCCGATGCCATCGGCGTAGGCCAACGCCTTGGCGAAGCCCTTGCGCGAAGCATCTTGGAAAACGGCGATGAGCGAGGGCACACCGCGACCTTGCTCGTACTGACGACGCACGAGATCGCCCGGACCCTTCGGCGCGATCAACACGACATCGAGATCCTTACGCGGTTTGATCTGCTTGAAGTGAATGTTGAAGCCGTGGGCGAAGAGCAGGGTGGCACCCTTCTTGACGTTACCAATCACCGCCTCGTACACGGCCTTTTGCGCAAGATCAGGAGCCAGCATCGCGATGAGATCGGCGCCTTTGACGGCTTCGGCCGGCTCTGCGACGGGCAAGCGATCCTTTTTCGCCTTCTTCCAGCTATCGCCTTTGCGAACGCCGATGACGACGTCGTAGCCGCTGTCCTTCAAGTTGAGCGCGTGCGCGCGACCCTGACTGCCATAGCCGAGCACGCAAATACGCGCGCCTTTGAGCGCCTTCTTGTCGACGTCCTTCTGCGAAAACAACTTCATCACATCACTCCCGTTTGCACTTGAATCGTGAACGAACAATAAAAAACCCCGCATCGGCGGTCGGCCGGTGCGGGGTTTGTCTGATCCTCTTCGGTCGCTGGATCTGGCCCTTAGGCGTCAGACCCCGACAGACAACCCGCACCGGCTGCGTAGGCTTAGCAGCGGCGATAGCCCAAGCGCGCTCGCGTTGCCGGCGGCAACGAACGACAAGTGGCTCGAGAAATCGGTGCGGATCATGGGCGTAATGTCATCACAGGCACGGTTCGGGTGTCAATCGGGATAACATCCTGTCCATGGCCGTCTCTAACGCTAATTCCCGTCCAATTCGACTCGTCAGCGAGTCTTCACTCGCCGCTTTCGTGGCCTCTCAGAATGAGAGGGCGCGCGCTAGTCTCACGACGCAGGGCTTCAACGCGGAGCGCCACCGCGCGCTGCTGCTGCCTAATGAAGCGGGTGACCCGGCGGCAACGGTCGTTCTGGGTGTCGGTCCGCTAGAGTCGCTCGAGAGGCTGCGCTGGTGGCAGGTCGCCGGCCTGCCTGACAAGTTGCCTGCGGGTCGCTACCACTTCGCCGACGAATTGAGCGAAGAGGCGCTGTACCAATGCGAGCTCGGTTGGCGCTGCGGCGACTATCGCTTTCTGCGGTATCGAGCCGCCCCAACGGGACCTCGTGCCCAACTCGCTCCGCGCGGCGGCGCGGCCAGTGAGCGCGCCGAGCGCCGCTCAATGGCCTGCCATCTCACACGTGATTTGATTAACACGCCGGCCAACGACATGGGTCCTGCGGAGCTCGAGACGGCTTTGCGTGATCTCGCCACTCGATACGGCGCCGAGTTTCATAGCGTCGTGGGCGATGACCTGCTGGGGGCGAACTATCCGTTAGTGCATGCCGTGGGGCGGGCGAGCCACAGACCACCTCGGATGCTCGAACTCCGCTGGGGCGACGACAGTCACCCGCGAGTGACGCTGGTCGGCAAGGGTGTTTGCTTCGACTCGGGCGGGCTCGATATCAAGCCCGCCTCGGCGATGCTGCTCATGAAAAAGGACATGGGCGGTGCAGCCGTTGCACTCGGGCTCGCCAAGACCTTGATGGATCGCAACGCGTCTTTGCGGCTGCGTGTGCTGGTACCGGCGGTCGAGAATGCGATTGGGGGCAGCGCCTTCCGACCGGGCGACGTCCTGCGCTCGCGACGCGGGCTCACGGTTGAAATTGGCAACACCGACGCCGAGGGCCGTTTGGTGTTAGCCGACGCGCTGACCGAAGCGCAGAGCGATCGCCCAGATTTGGTGGTCGATTTCGCAACGCTAACCGGCGCGGCCCGTGTTGCCCTCGGGCCTGAGTTACCGGCGCTCTTCAGCAACGATCTAACGCTGTCGCAAAAGTTGCAGCAAATGGGTGACCTAGAGGGGGACCCGGTTTGGCCCTTGCCGCTTTGGGACCCTTATGACGATGAGCTATCGAGCCGCATTGCCGATTTGAATAACGTGTCGAGCTCGAGCTTCTCCGGCGCCATCTTCGGCGCGTTGTTTTTGCGGCGCTTCATTGAGCCCGCGACGCCATGGGTGCATTTCGACTTGTATGGCTGGAATGCACGCGAGCGACCGGGTCGCCCCGTCGGCGCCGATGCCCAGGTGGTACGGCTGATGGATCGCTATCTCGCCGAGCGTTTCGGCTGAGCACGCATCACCGCCCCGGCGTAACCGCATCTCGTCGTCATTCATTTACATCAACCGTTTCACGTTACTTGTTGAGGCCCTCATGAATCGCAAGCGTCCCGCTAAATCCCGCCCCTCAAAGCAGAAGGCCGACCCACGACGTTGGTCGCGACTCGTCGTCGATGGGCCGAAACAGACCCCCTCGCGTGCGATGCTGCGAGCGGTTGGCTTCAAGGACGCCGATTTTAAAAAGCCGCAAATCGGCATCGCCTCCACATGGGCCAATCTCACGCCGTGCAACATGCACATCAATGATTTGGCGAAGGAGGCCGAGGCGGGCGCGAATTCCGCCGGAGGCAAGGGCGTGCTCTTCAATACCATCACCGTGTCTGATGGCATTTCGATGGGCTCACCCGGGATGCGCTACTCGCTGGTGTCGCGCGAGGTCATCGCAGACTCGATCGAAACCGTGGCGGGGGCTGAGGGCTTCGACGGCATCGTCGCCATCGGCGGCTGCGACAAAAACATGCCAGGTTGCGCGATTGCGCTCGCGCGCCTCGATAGGCCTGCTGTCTTCGTCTACGGCGGCACGATTCGCCCAGGCACGAAAAGGCGCGATATCGTTTCGGTGTTCGAGGCGGTTGGTGGCCATGCTGCTGGCAAGGTGAGCGACCGCGAGTTACTCGAGGTCGAGCGCACCGCCATTCCGGGGCCCGGTAGTTGCGGTGGCATGTACACCGCCAACACGATGGCCTCGGCCATGGAAGCGCTCGGGATGTCGCTGCCGGACAGCTCGGCGCAAGATGCCATTAGCCCGAACAAGCTCGTCGATTGCCGTCGCGCAGGCGAGGCGGTCGTCGCGTTGGTGAAGGCGGGCATCACGCCGCGACAGATCATGACGCGCAAGGCCTTCGAAAATGCGATCACGGTCACCATCGCGCTCGGGGGCTCAACCAACGCGGTGCTGCACATGCTCGCGATCGCCAAAGCCGCGCAAGTGAAGCTCACTCTCGATGACTTCACGCGGATTGGTAAGCGAGTGCCTGTGCTCGCTGATCTTCGCCCGAGTGGCAAATACGCGATGTCGGAGTTGATCGCCATCGGCGGCATTCAACCACTCATGAAACGTTTGCTCGATCGCGGTTTGCTGCACGGCGACTGCATGACCGTCACGGGCAAGACGATGGCCGAAAATTTACGTCACGTGGGTGACTACCCGAAGGATCAAAAAATTATTCAACTGTTCTCTGCGCCCATCAAAGCCGATAGCCACTTGGTCGTCATGTACGGCAACGTCGCTCCCGAGGGCGCTGTTGCGAAGATTTCGGGCAAAGAAGGTCTCTCATTTGAAGGTCGCGCACGCGTATTCGATGGCGAAGAAAAGGCGACCGCTGCGATCCTCGCCGGCAAGGTGAAGGCGGGCGATGTCGTCGTGATTCGCTACGAAGGCCCGCGAGGCGGGCCCGGCATGCGCGAAATGTTGAGTCCGACGGGCGCAATCATGGGGCTCGGTCTCGGCGATAAAGTTGCGCTGATCACGGATGGACGCTTCTCCGGTGGCAGCCATGGCTTCGTGGTCGGCCACATATCGCCTGAAGCCGCTAGCGGGGGCCCCATTGCACTCATACGTAACGGAGATCGAATTCGCATCGACGCGTTGAAGCGTCGTATCGATCTTGATGTGAGCGCAAGTGAACTTAAAGCGCGCGCCCGCAAATGGAAATCGCCAAAGCCGTATACGACAACTGGCGTGCTTGCAAAATACGCGCGTTCGGTTAGCAGCGCATCGAATGGAGCCGTGACCGATTGATTCGACAACTCGAAATGAAGTTTCGATGAAAGTGGGTTGTCAGTGACCGTTGCCGCGGTTACAGTTGGCCCCGGTTAGGGGGATATGCAAGGGATTGCACTGAATCTGGTTATGCCTGCTTCACGGCGGGTCATACCAGTGACAGGGAAGTCCCATGACGCCCCCTGGCTCATTCCGGCTACTGATGAAGACGGCGTCTCCAAAGATGCCGTCGTCGGATGTGTACGGAGTGTGGGTTCTCCCGGCTAGCGCTTGCCCGAGTGGTGGGTGCTGATCGGGAGTCGACGGTTGCACGCGGTCGCGAAGCCAGTTAGGTTTGCGACCCGCAGTTTTGCAACCATTGAATAGCGACCACGAGAGAACATGGCCCGCTACGTAGAACAGAACAACTCACGCCGAATGGCTGTTTTCGCAGCTATCATCGGATTTCATTTGTTGTTGGTGTATGCCCTCGTGAGCGGACTCGCTCGCAAGGTCGTCGAGGTGGTTGCGCCGCCTCTCGTGACCGACATCATCGAGGAGATCAAGCCGGAGGATAAGCCGCCACCGCCGCCGCCGCCGCAGATGGAGCGTCCGCCGGTGCAAGTGCCGCCGCCGGATGTCGTCATTGACATCCCGATGGAAACTCAGACCACCGCCATTAGCAACGTGACTGACAAGCCTGCGCCGCCGGTTGCACCGCCCGCGCCGCGTGTCGTCATGGCGCCCGCGAAGATTGGCCGTATGCCATCGAGCGAGGATTACTACCCGGCCGCGTCCAAGCGCGCCGAGGAGCAGGGCACCGTAACCGTTCGAGTGTGCGTCGATGCGAAGGGGAAGCTGATTGATAGCCCCACCGTCGCCACATCATCAGGGTTCCCGCGCCTTGACGAGGGCGCGGTGAAGTTGGCTCGTGCCGGACGGTATCAACCGGGTACGGCTAATGGTCAACCGCAAGAGCAATCTTGCGTGTCCTTCCGCGTCAAGTTTGAGATCAAGTAAAGAGTTCACCCGCTGAGGAAATCATGGAAAACGAAGTAGCCACCGCAGTAGTCGAGAACCCGTACGGCCTCGGAGCTCTCTGGGAACAGGGAGATTTCGTCGCCAAGGGCACTCTCATCATCATGGTCATCATGTCGCTGACGTCCTGGTACGTCATCATCATGAAGTTCATCGACCAGCGTAAGCTTCTGGCCTCTGCCAAGCTTGCGGAACAGAAATTCTGGACGGCCGGTTCGGTAAACGAAGCCGTCGACCGTCTGCCGAAGGGTGACACCTTCCGCACGATTGCTGAGGATGGCGTTCGCGCCCGTCAGCATCACGAGGGCCGCTTCAACGAGCGCGTTGATCTGCATGAGTGGATCACGTTGTCGCTGCAGCGCTCGATCGAAGGCATCAACATGAACCTCACCGGTGGTTTGCCGTGGCTCGCCACGGTTGGATCGACGGCGCCGTTCGTCGGTCTGTTCGGCACGGTGTGGGGTATCTACCACGCGCTCGTGGCGATCGGCGTGTCGGGTCAGGCGAGCATCGACAAGGTCGCTGGCCCGGTCGGTGAGGCGCTCATCATGACCGCCATCGGTCTCGCGGTCGCCGTTCCGGCGGTCATGGGTTACAACTGGCTGATCCGTCGTAACAAGGAAGTGCAGGAGGAGCTCGTAAGCTTCACCAACGACCTGCATGCGTTCCTGGTCGGCGGCGCTCGTATCCCGATGCCGACTGCGGCTGCTCCGGCTGCCGCTGCTGCCAAGAAGTAATTGACGATAATCATTCTCGGGTGAAGGTCCGGGGTGCACCGTGGGGTGCATCCCGGGCTCCTGAGACAGACGAGGAAAACAGCCCATGGCGATGAGTGTCGGATCCGGCAGCGAAGACGGTCTCAACAGCACGATCAATACGACTCCGCTCGTTGACGTCATGCTGGTGTTGCTCATCATCTTCCTCATCACGATTCCCGTGATCACGAAGACGGTCAAGGTGTCTCTGCCCAAGGCAGCCAACATCCCAACCGAAACCAAACCCGAGAACATCACCATCGCGGTCGATTCTCAGGGAAATATTTACTGGAACAACGAGCAGGTCGCGGGTCGCGATCAGCTCGTTGAAATGATCAAGGTTGAGGCGATGAAGGATCCGCAACCGGAGATCCACATTCGCGGCGACTCGAACTCGCGTTATGAGGATGTCGGTCGCGTTCTGTACTCCGTGCAGCGTGGTGGCATCGTCAAAGTCGGGTTCATCACCGAACCTGATCGCGGCGTGCGCGGCTCGCGTTGATCGAACTTTAGGAGTTCATAGTCATGGGAATGAATGTAGGCGGTAGCGATGAAGACGCGATGTGCGATATCAACACAACGCCGCTCATCGACGTCATGCTGGTGTTGCTCATCATGTTCATCATCACGATTCCGGTGATGACGCATGCGGTGAAGCTCGACATGCCGCGACCGACGAACGCGCCACCGCCGCCGGTACAGCCTGAAGTCATCGATATCGAAATCGATTTCGACGGCACGGTGCTCTGGAATGGCACGGTCGTAGAGAACATCGATAAGCTTGAGACTTACTTCCGTCAGGAGTCGCAGAAAGATCCGCAGCCGGAACTGCACATGCGTCCTGACAAGCGCGCGAAGTACGACGTGGTGGCCAAGGTTCTCGCCTCTGCGCAACGTAACCGCATGAAGAAGATCGGCTTCGTCAACGTGGCGGAGTTCCAGGATTAAGGACGGCGCCTAGGTTGACGCTGGTCTAAAAATACCTTCGCCGCATCCCTCTTAGGGTGCGGCGATTTTTTTTATGAGGAAAGTCATGAATAAGTCTGTCGCGTTCGTCCCCGTCCTGTTGATCGCCGCCTTGGGTTTAACGCCTGCTGCTCACGCGCAGGCCGCTAAGAACAGCGCCGCCGCGGCTAAAACCTTGGCGGCCGCGCAGGCCGCGAGCAAGGCGAATCGCTGGGCCGAGTGCATCGCCAAGGCGCGCGAGGCCCAGGGCATCGCCGGCAAGAACGCCTACGACGACTTCATCTCGAACGAACTCATCGGTTTTTGCGCAACGCGATCCAATGATTTTGCGGCAGCGGTCAAGGCCTACGAGACGAACCTGTCTTCCTCGTTCGTCGACGCTAAGGCCTTGCCGGCGCGCAACAAGGCGATCTTGCAGCTGTACTACAGCATGAAGAGCTATCCGAAGGTCATCGAGTACGGTCAGAAGATGATCAAGGACGGCTCGGCCGATGCCGACACCTACCTGCTCGTAGCGCAGACCTATTACCAGACGGGCGACAACAAGGCGACACGTGATTTCGTGGGTAAGTGGATCGCCGACCAAGAGCGTCGTGGTCAGCGCCCCCGCGAGAACGCGATTCAGATGTACGTCACCGCCTGCATGAAGCTCAAGGACGAAGCCTGCACCGCGGGTGGTTTCGAAAAGCTCGTCACGTACTACCCGAACCCGGCTGGTTGGGCGAACTTGATGCAGTCGCTGTTCGCGAGTCGCAACGATGCGGCGGCCTTCGGTGCCTACCGCTTGGCGATGGACGTCGGCGCGATGGGCGGCGCCTCGGACTACACCGAAATGGCTCAGCGCGCGATCGAGATGAATATCCCAGCAGAGGGGCAAAAGACGCTCGAAGCCGCCTTTGCGAAAAAAGCGTTCACGGAGAAGCGTGACATCGATCGCAACACGCGATTGCTGAACGCCGCTAAGGAGCGCGCCGCTGCGTCCAAGGCGGGTGTCGCAAAGCAGGAGCGCGATGCGGCTGCTGGCAAGAGTGGTGACGCTGATCTTGCGGTTGGTCAAGTTCACTTGAGCTTGGGTGATGCGGCAAGCGCAGTTAAAGCCATTCAGCGCGGCATCGCCAAAGGCAACGTGACCAATGTAGCCGAAGCTCAGTTGGTACTCGGCATCGCGCAGCTGCGAGCTGGTAATAAGGCTGAGGCTAGTAAGGCATTCAAGGCGGTTAAGGGCGATGCCGATCTTGAGCGCGTTGCTAAGCTCTGGGCGCTTCGCGCTCAGTAACGGAGGGTTTTGAACATGCCTCTTCATCGCATCAAAACTTGGCTTGCATTCACCGCGGTCGCCATATGCATGTCTCAAGGCGCCTATGCACAGAAGGAGGCGCCTGCGAAGCCGCCCTCGATTTCTAAGGCCGTCGCGAAGCAAGTCAAAACCGCTCAAGACGCCATCAAGAAGGAAAAGTGGGCTGAGTGCGTCGCAGCACTGCAGTCGACCGACGCCGTCGCGGACAAGCCTCCGTACGATGTCTTCGCGGTTGCGGAGTTGCTGGGTTTCTGTGCGGCGCGCAACGGCGACACGGCTGGGGCCGAGGCCGCCTTCGCGGCTGGGCTCGAAGCGGGCTTCCTCGACGAGGCCAATCGGGTCATTCGTTACAAGCAGCTGCTGCAGCTCAATTACAACTTGAAGTCGTATGAGCGAGCTGCGGGATTCGGTGAGCAAGCGATTGCCGCGGGGAACACCGAAGAGGCAGTCGGCTTGCTTACGGCACAGTCGTACTACCTGCTCAACGACTTCAAGCGAACCACGGGTTTCATCGATCAGTGGCTCACGGCGTTGGAATCGCGTAACGAGAAGCCTGCCGAAATCGCCCTGCAGCTGTACGTCAGCTCCTGCTCGAAGCTCGACGATGACACCTGCATCCTGAAGGCCTTGGAGAAACAGCTCGAGTTTCATCCGCGGCCCGAAACGCCGGGCAACATCACGCTGGTGATGCTGCGCAATGCCTCTGAAGGCAACACCCTAAACGTATTCCGATTTGCCTTCGAGTCGGGCGGCATGCGGCGCGGAGAGGACTACACGGAGATGGCGCAGCTGGCGATCGAGAAGGGCCTCCCTGGTGAAGCCTTAGCCGTCATTGAAGCGGGTATCGCTGCAAACGTGTTTAATACGCCCGCGCTGACTGATTTAAGCAAGCGTTTGTTGGGCTCGGCCAAGACGCAGGTCGCAGCCGACAAGCCGACTCTGGCTAAGCAGGATAGTGATGCCGCCGCGCGCAAGAACGGTGAGATCGATGTGCGCATCGGTCAGGCGTATCTCGGTTACGGCGACTACGAGAAAGCCGTCACCTCGATTGAGCGTGGTATCGCCAAAGGCGGGGTGCGTAACGCCAATGACACTCAGCTGACGCTCGGCATCGCCCGTCTCAAGGCCGGAAATAAAGACGGCGCCAAGGAGGCGTTTGCTGCCGTTCAGGGCGATCAAACGCTGAAGGATCTCGCTCGTCTTTGGACCTTGCGAACGCGCTGATCAGCTTTCCACCGCGGCGACCGGGTCATCCTCGGCGCCGCGGTGATTTCCGCGCAACACCTCGTCAAGCTCAGCGTGTACGGCACGCATCATCCGATCGACGAAGGCGGTTCGCCTCGCGTCACGCTCGCCCGCCGATTTGGCATCGGGCTTCCACTGATCGATTTCATTCGCCCGTAGCACTCGCTTCTTGGCGAGGAGCCGCTCGACGGCATCGAGTCGATCGCGCGTCACCGACAGCTCCTCCATCAGGGTCACCGTCATCCACAACAGTTTATCGATGGCAGGGTCGCTGAAATATTGCGGCTTCTTGCCCTTGGCAACGCGGGCGATACGCGGTGCGGGGGCGGTCGTCTCTCTCTTGGGAGCGGTGGATCGACGAGCTCGCTTCGATTTTGGAGTAGCCATCACACGACTCCGTCCTTGCGACCGACCAAGATCTTCCAAAAGAAGTGCTCCGCGTAATTCATTTGCGCCACATCCATCTTAGGTGCGAATTCCTCGAGTGAAATCTCACCCTGCGAAAATCCCGCCTTTTTGGCTTCGGCCAGCAGATCTATTCGCGTCATGTAGCGGCTGAAGGTCTCGTTGTTGTTATAGGACTCCCAGTTGTGCATGAACTTCTCGATCGGAGTTCGTCCGCGCGGAATCTCCAGATGCAACATCAGTCCACCGGGCTTCAGCAATCGTCGACACTCAGCCAGAATTCGCACGAGTGCGGACTTGGACGTCTCATGCAGCACGATGTGCGAGACAACGAGATCAAAACTCTCGTCAGCAAAATCCGTATGCTCGGCATTCTGCTGACTGAAATGCGCTCGAGCGCCGAGCGCCTCCGCTCGAGCGTGCGCATAGCGTAATACCGGTGCCCCGACGTCGATACCGTGAACTTCGGCCTTCGGAAACGCTTTCGCCCAGACAACCGTGCTATTGCCGATCGCGCAGCCGAGATCGAGGATACGTTTCGGCTGATGTGATGGATGACGCTCACGTAAGTAAGCGAGCAAGGTATTGCCCATCAGGTCATTTTCCGACCCGAGTGCGCCACCCATGTAAAGGTTGATCCCTTTATCGTAGATGGCGCCAGCGGCGACATCGTCTGCCGTGAAGTCGGTGTGGTAGCCGCCGGGTTGCAGGTGGATGTCGGCGGCAGTGTGATATCGCGGTAACGCTAGCGCGGGGTTCAATCGCAGCGAGCCCCGGCGGCGAGTGGAGCGGGCTGTACGTGACCGCTTGATCAAAGATGGCCATTCACGTTCGGTCGGGTCGATGACCGACTCCCAGAGCAGTTCCTGACTACGACGCTGTAGCGCGCTCCAGAATTGGTAGTAGGGTTCGCGCGTCATCCACTCGCGAACCTCTTGTTCATCGGCGGGCGGACGGCCGCGCTCTGCCTCAAAGCGTGGAGCGACGCGTCTGTCGAATAGTTGGTAGTTACCGGGCATGACACGGGCCGACAGATGCGCGCGAAAGGCGCCGATGAAATCCTGGCGAGCCTGCTCATCATGCTGTGGCGTCGGCAGTAACGCGTGTTGCTTGAAAGCCTTCATGTGGATCGGTCTCCCTGTGGGCGGATCGACCGATCGATGCTAACCCTTGTGCGTGCCGCGTGCGATACGATCGTCGCGAAATTCACGGAACGGACGAAGCAGTCGCTGCGCCAAATCGGCACGGCGCGCTTGTCGCTCGGCGTCCACCGACTCAGTCGGCTTGTAACCCTCGATCTCGGCACGCGAGAGACCGAGACGCTCTTGCAGAATACGCTCCAGCGTATCGATTCGATCGAAGGCAACCGCGAGCTCCGTTCCGAGCGCCACGTAACCATCATAAAGCTGGTCGATCGCAGGGTCGGCGAAGACCTGCGGCTTATGGCCCTTCGGGAACTCTGGCGGCGGATGGATCGGATCGGTCATCGTCAGGCCTCGATCAACTCGATCCACTCGCCCGCAGGACCCACACAGACACCCGTACGTCGGCCGTAGTAGGGCGCCTGCGGCAAAGCGCGCGGAGGCGCGATCCACTGGAGGCTGTCGGGCCACTTGCTGACGGTGAACGACACCATGGAAATCGCTGGCGGAAGTTCGCCCTCGAGGGCGTGACGCGCCAAGGTTCCGCTCGGCATGCGATCCGCTTCGATAAACGACTGGCCCTGCAAGGTCAACGCGGCCAGATCGTGTTGGGCATCGTCGGGTAGTCCGTGTGCCTTGGAAATCACCGAGATAACCGACGGAACAACCGCCGCTGGCGCCACGCCAAAATGCCGAGAGTAGAAATCGTTAATCGAGGCACAGGACTCACCGCCTAAGATCACGATGAAGACCCGATCAACGTAATGCTTGGGATCTGGGGTGTCGAACTCGGGCAGCTTTTCTTTGAAGGAAGTGAGATAAATCGATTCCTTCGCAGGCCCGAGGGCCTGCATCGCTCGAATCTTGTCGGAGAAAGAGAGGTCTGCTGGCGGCCCAATGATGTCGAAGGGCGAATCAGCCAACCTTGCTGCGATACCGTCGGTGTCTTGCACCATGAACTCGGCCGCATTCCATCCCATGTGACGAAATGCCACATAGTCGTGATTGGGACGGCTCTCGACAAAGCGCAAAAATGTTTGACCGTCTCCACCCGGGAGCATGAGCGCGTAGCGACGTCCCGCAAGATTCGGCAGATTCCAAAGTTCTGCCTGCGCCGGCGACAAACGGCCATGATCTACTAGCTCGTAGCCGAGATGCAGATGATACGAGTCGATCATGTGCTGCAGCTCGGGTGCCGCAATCGTCACGCAGGAAATCGGACCCAAGGTACTGCTCATCGAGGAAGACTCCGCAAGTAATCCAGTACGTCGACCAAAGACGCCACCTCGGCGTACTTGGCCTGTAAGTCAAAGAGATTAGACTCGTGCGGTCCTGGCGCGCGATCACCAACGGCTTCTCTCACCACGATGGGGATGAAACCATGTTGGCAACAGTCAACCGTGCTCGCACGTACGCAACCACTCGTCGAAAGACCGGCGATCAGCACGGTGTCGACACCGAGCGAGGTCAGCGTCGACGCGAGTGAGGTACCAAAGAATGCACTCGCGTATTGCTTCGAAATCACCGTCTCGCCCGCGACGGGCTCAAGACCCTCGGCAAACGCGGCGAGATCGGGGTTAGCGCCCGCCTCGAAACAAGATAGAGCGGGTACTTTGCGAAAAAACACGCCGCCATCGCGGCCGCCGGGTTGATACACGACGTTGGTATGGACGATCGGAATGCCAGCCGATCGAGCACCGCTGAGCAGCGTGGCGCAGTCGGCGCGGGCTTGCTCGACGCCCGCATACAGTGGCGAGCGGGGTACAAGATAGGCGCGCACGAAATCGATGACGAGCAAGGCCGGACGACGCCCGGGCGCGAGACGCTGACCGAAGCCGCCACGGGCATAATTCTCGTGCAGCGATTCGCCGGTGGCCATCAGATGACCTTCGCGTCGCGCAACTGCGCCAAACGCTCTGCCGTGTAACCGAGCAATTTCGCATACACCTCGTCGTTGTGCTGACCGAGCTCCGTCGGTGCGGCGCTGCGAATGCTGCCCGGCGTCTCGGAAAACTTCGGCACCGTATTTTGCATCTTGAGTTCGCCGAAGTAGGGGTGTTGCGTCGTGACAATCGCATCACGCGCCTTAAAGTGCGGATCGTCGAGCATCTCGGGCGCACGGTAGATTTGACCGGCGGGCACACCGTATTGGTCCATCACTTCTAGGACTTGCTTGGTATTCATCGTCGAAGTCCACGCTTCGATCAAGCCATCGAGTAATTTTTGATTGGTACCACGCGCTTGGTGATTGACGAAGCGAGCATCTTTCGGCCACTCGTTTTGGCCCATTGCCTCACAGAGCCGAGCGAAGACGGTGTCTTGGTTGGCCGCGATGAGCACCAGTCCATCGCTGGTCTTGTAGACGTTCGACGGTGCAACGTTGGGTAGGATGGCGCCGGTACGTTCGCGGATGTAACCGGTTTTGTCGTACTCGGTGATCAAAGATTCCATCATCGCAAGCACCGCCTCGTAGAGCGCCGAATCGACTACCTGGCCGCGGCCCGTTTTCTCTCGATAGTGCAACGCTGCGAGTGCACCCAAACAGGCGAAGGTCGCCGCGAGCTCATCGCCGATGCTGATACCCATGCGCGAAGGCGGCGTCGACGGATCTCCGCAAACGTAACGCAGACCGCCCATGGCCTCACCGATAGCGCCAAAGCCCGCACGGTGCGAGTAAGGACCATTCTGGCCGTAGCCCGAGACACGGATCATGATGAGCCGCGGATTGATCTTGCTGAGCTCCTCGTATACGCAGTTCCACTTTTCCATAGTGGCCGGTCGGAAATTCTCGAGAACGAAGTCGGCTTCCTTGACGAGCTCCTTCAAGACACGCTGTCCTTCCTCTTGGCGCATATCGAGCGTGATCGCCTTCTTGTTACGCGCTACAACCGGCCACCACAGCGACGGCTCTCCCGCCTTCTGCCGACCCCAAACTCGTAACGGATCGCCTTGACCCGGCGGCTCGATCTTGATGACCTCAGCGCCGAGGTCGCCGAGCAACTGACCGCAGAAAGGCCCCGCCAACAACGTGCCCAATTCCAGCACGCGAAGATCGGAAAGAGGGCCACGCTTGAAATTCGGTTCGGCGGTCATAGTCGAAAACACCTCGGCTGACGAAGGATTAGATTGCGCAATAACGCCCCGGGTTTGTACCGAGTGACGATTGTCCGGTCAAGAACGCATCGACCCTCACACACAGAGCGGGCAACAGGGTTAGAATGACTCGGCTAGACGACAGCATGGAGGTTCGATGTCTCGCACGATCGAAATCGTCGAAGTGGGCCCACGCGATGGACTGCAGAGCGAGCCCGGCGTTATGCCGACGGCCGCCAAGATCGAGTTCATCGAGCGCCTCATCGATGCGGGCTTGCGTCGTCTTGAGGTGACGAGCTTCGTCAATCCGAAGAAGGTTCCCCAGATGGCCGATGCGGAGCAGGTGCTCGCCGGCCTCGATAAGCGCCCCGACGTGCGCTATGTCGGTCTCGTGCTGAACCACAAGGGTTTCGAGCGTGCCGTTGCTGCGGGCTGCAACGAAATTGGCATGGCCGTGGTGGCCAGCGATACCTTCAACCGTCGCAACCAAGGGGTGGGTACTGAAGACTCCATCGCCGCGTGGCTGGACATTGCCAAAGCGGCGCACGCAGCAGGCGTAAGACCGCAAGTGACGGTCTCGGCTGCCTTCGGTTGCCCCTTCGAGGGTGAGATTCCCGTTGATCGGGTGATCGAGGTCGCCAAACGCGTCGCCGAGGCGAACCCGTACGAGGTCGCATTCGCCGACACAATCGGCGTCGGTGTTCCTTCGCAGGTTACCGAGATCTTGGGCCGCGCCCGAGAAGCGTTGCCGGGCGTTCGCTTGCGCGCGCACTTTCACAATACACGCAACACAGGATTAGCCAACGCCTACGCGGCAGTCGAAGCGGGCGTCTCTGCGCTCGACTCGAGCGCGGGCGGTATCGGCGGCTGTCCGTTCGCGCCGGCTGCTACGGGTAACATCCCGACCGAAGATTTGGTCTACATGCTGCATCGCATGGGGGTGTCGACGGGGATCGATCTCGAGAAGCTGCTCGCCACGGGCGAGTGGCTGCAACAAACTCTCGGTCGCAATGTGCCTAGCATGTTGCTGAAGGCCGGCGGTTTTCCGAAGCCGTCCGCGCAAGCGGCTTGACCGTTCGTCGGTTGATGTCGAGCGTGGAACGGATTGCAGAGCATGGGTTGAGGCCGGATACTTCGGCCTCTTTGTTTCACCACGGATAGCGAGCCCAAGGGGGGCGCATGTCATATCGATTGGGTGTAGACGTTGGCGGCACGTTCACGGACCTGCTGCTGGTAAATGAAAAATCCGGTCAGACTTGGTCGGCCAAGGTTCCCTCGACACCGGCCGATCAGTCGATCGGCGTGCTGAACGGCATCCGGCGAGTCTGCGAGCGCGCCGGGATCGACGCGAAGCAGATCGATCACGTGATGCACGGAACGACCGTAGCAACAAACACCGTGCTCACCGGCACCGGTGCCAAAGTCGGCTTGGTCACGACCAAGGGCTATCGGCAGGTGTTGCAGATCGCGCGTTCGTACGTGCCGGGCGGTCTCGGTGGCTGGATCATCTACAACAAGTCGCTGCCCATGGCGCCGCTCGCGTGCACCATCGAAGCCGATGAGCGCGTGAGCGCCAAAGGTGAAGTCGTGCGTAAGCTCGACGAGAAGGCGCTGCGTGCCAGCCTGCGTTCGCTCAAAAAGCAGAACATCGAGGCACTCACGATTTCTTTGATCAACTCGTTTGCGAATCCGTCGCACGAACAGCGCGTTCGCGAGATCGCCATCGAAGAGCTGCCCGGCATGCCGGTGTCGATTTCCTCGGATGTCGTCCCGGAGATGCAGGAGTACGAGCGTACCGTCACGACGGTCGCGAACTCCTATGTGCGTCCGCGCGTCGATCGCTACGTCAAAAACCTCAAGGCCAAGCTTGGTGAAGTTGCCGACAAGGTCAAGCTGCACATCCTACGCTCGGACGGCGGTCTCGCCTCGGCGCAATCGGCCGCTGATTACCCGGTCAACCTGCTCATGTCAGGCCCGGCTGGTGGCGTCACCGGCGCGTTGTGGGTGGCGAAGCAGGCGGGTTTCCCGAACCTTCTCACGGTGGACGTCGGCGGTACCTCCACGGACGTTGCGCTCATCCAAGGTGGTCAGCCGCGACTGCGTCGTGAAACGACGGTAGGTGACGTCACGGTGCGCGCCTCGTCGGTCGACATCCGCACAGTCGGTGCGGGTGGCGGTTCGATCGCGCACGTTCCCGAACTGACCAAGGCGCTGCGCGTGGGTCCGCAGTCGGCAGGTGCCGACCCGGGACCGGCTGCCTACAACCGCGGCGGCACTGAGCCGACCGTGGCCGATGCCAACATCGTCCTTGGCTATCTGCCCGAAATGCAGAAGCTCGGTGGCGACATGGTGCTCCGTCGTGACCTCTCGCAGGTTGCGGTCAAAAAGGTCGGCGATGCACTCGGTCTGTCAGTCAAAGACGCCGCACAGGGCATCTACAACATCGTCAACGAAAACATGGTGGGCGCACTGCGTCTCGTCTCGGTCGAGCAGGGCTACGATCCGCGTGACTACGCGCTGATTGCCTTCGGTGGCGCGGGTCCGATTCACGCCAACGCGCTGTCGCGTTTGCTCGGTTCCTGGCCGTCGATCATCCCGCCGGGCCCGGGCGTGCTTTGTGCGCTCGGCGATGCCACGACCGCGGTGCGCGACGAGCGTGCTCGCACCTACGTGCGTCAGTTCTCGGAAACTTCGGCCAAAGAAATCGAAAAGATCCTCAAGGAACTCGCGAGCGATGCATCGAAGGGCATCGAAGCCGAAGGCGTCAAGAAGTCCGAGATGACCACGACGTACCAAGTCGATCTGCGTTATCACGGTCAGGGCTTGCGTCTGACGGTCGAAGTGGATCTGAAAGAGCTGCAGAAGAAGGGCTTGAAGGCGATCAGCGACAAGTTCGACGAAGAGCACAAGCGTCTCTTCACGTTCGCGTTGCCGCTCGAGCACGAGCTTGTCACGCTGCGCTCGGCAGTGCAGGGCCAAGGCATCAAGATCAAGCGTCAGCCGCTCAAGAGCGGCGGCTCGAATCCGAAGGCCGCCGTGGTCGGCAAGCAGAAGTCCTACATGGACGGCAAGGACGTGACGGCCATCGTCTACGATCGCGCCAAGCTGCAAGCTGGTAACAAGGTCGCAGGTCCTGCGATCGTCATGGAAATGGACTCGACGACGGTGATCCTGCCGAAGCACACCGGTCACGTCGACAAGTCCGGCTGCATCCTGATTTACCCCGACAACTACAAGGCGCCTAAGAAGGCCGCCTCGAAGAGGAAGTAATCCATGCCTGCAACAATCGTTCAGCGCAACAAGAAGCCTTTCAAGAAGGTCAAGGTCGACACCGTTACCATCGATATCATCGAAAGCGCACTGCGCAATGCGCGCTACGAGATGGACACGGTGCTGTTCCGCACGGCGATGTCGCCGGGCATCCGTGAGCAGCATGACGAGTTCCCGATGATCGCCAACACCGACGGCAAGATGGTCGTCGGTCAGTTCGGTTCGTTCATCTGGGGCTTCATGAAGGGTTACGACGGCACGGTCGAGGAAGGCGATATCTTCCTGACCTCCGATCCGTACTCGGTCAACGGCGCCATTAGCCACGCCAACGACTGGTTGATGTTGATGCCCGTGTACCGCGGTGGTCGCATCATCGCTTGGGCGGCCATGTTCGGTCACATGACGGACGTGGGTGGCAAGGTTCCGGGCTCACTGCCGACCGACGGCACCACGATTTACGAAGACGGCATCGTCGTGCCGCCGACCAAGATCTTCAAGGGCGGCAAGCTCAACGAAGACGTCTTGCGCGTCGTGCTACACAACTGCCGTCTGCCGGAATGGAACCTGTCGGACTTCAACGCGATCACGGCTGCACTGCGTACGGCCGCAGCCCGTTGCGTCGAGATTTCCGAGCGCTTTGGCGATGACGTGTTCTATTCCGCCATGGACGCCATGCTCGATCGCAATAAGCGAGCGATGCGCGCGCTGATCCGTCAGAACGTGCCGGAGAAGAAGCAGTACTTCGAAGACTACATCTGCGACGACGGTCTCAACATGGGCCCGTATCGCATCAAGTGCAGCATGTGGCGCGAAGGTGACAAGTGCATTTTCGATTTCACCGGCACCGACCCGCAGTCGATTTCTTCGATCAACTTCTTGTTGAACGAAGAGATGTTCAAGATGTTCGCGGGCATCTACATGATCATGGTGTTCGACCCGCAGATCCTGTTTAACGACGGGTTCTACGACCTTATGGAAGTGCGCATCCCGCCGGGTTCGCTGCTGAAGCCGTTGAAGCCTGCGGCGCTGTCGTGCCGCACGCACGCCCTCGGCCGTATCTTCGACATCCTTGCGGGTCTGCTTGGTCAGGGCAACCCTGACTTCATGTGTGGTGCCGGCTTCTCGGATAGCCCGCACTTCATGTACTCGGGCTACGACAAGAACGGCGAGTGGTATCAGCTGT
>JBMTZD010000014.1:0-40857 GCA_049455235.1 Steroidobacteraceae bacterium | reverse complement strand
CCGCCACCGCGAGCCACGCAAGTGAGCGGATCCTCGGCGATGACGACGGGAACGCCGGTCTCTTCGGTGATCAACTTGTCGATATCGCGCAGCAAGGCACCGCCACCGGTGACCACGATGCCGCGATCGGCAACGTCCGACCCGAGCTCAGGCGGAGTTTGTTCCAGCGCTTGTTTGACCGCCCCCACGATACCTTGCAGTGGTTCTTGCAATGCTTCGAGGATCTCGTTGCTGTTGAGCGTGAAGCTGCGGGGCACGCCTTCCGAAAGATTGCGGCCTTTGACGGAGATTTCGCGCACGGTCTGCCCGGGATAGGCCGAGCCGATTTCGATTTTGATGCGCTCTGCTGTGGTTTCGCCGATGAGGATGCCGTAATTGCGACGTACGTAGTTCATGATCGCTTCGTCGAAGCGATCGCCACCGATGCGTGCAGACTGCGCATACACGATGCCGTTCAAAGAAATCACCGCGACTTCCGACGTGCCGCCGCCGATATCGAGCACCATCGAGCCGCGCGCTTCTTGTACCGGCAAGCCAGCACCGACGGCAGCGGCCATGGGTTCGCTGACGATCGCTACGGTGCGCGCGCCGGCGCCCTCGGCGGATTCGCGAATGGCGCGACGCTCGACTTGCGTCGAGCCGACGGGCACGCACACCAGCACGCGCGGCGAGGGCTTAAGTAGGCGGTTGTCGTGGACCTTGCCGATGAAGTGCTGCAGCATCTTTTCGGTGTAGGTGAAGTCGGCGATCACGCCGTCCTTCATGGGGCGCACGGCCGCGATGTTCCCCGGGGTACGACCGAGCATCATCTTCGCATCGGCGCCAACGGCCACGATGACCTTACCGCCACGGCTGTAATCGTCTTGAACCGCGACCACCGAAGGCTCGTTCAGGACGATCCCGCGATCGCGGACGTAAATGAGGGTGTTGGCCGTTCCCAAGTCGATCGACAGATCGCTGGAGAAATAGCCGCGCAAGCGTTTGAACATGGGTATAGCGCCGAGCCGGAAAACGTCGGCAAATTTAACAACCTGCGGCCGCTTCCACAAGGCGACGGTGTTATGATGTCCGGCTAGGTTTACGGCGGATTTTCTCCGCGTTTGCCCGTCCCCACAGCCAACCTCAGGGTCGCTTCATGAGCCTCACCCGTGCCGACATCGAAAACATCGCGCGGCTCGCGCGTTTGCAACTGACCGAGGCGGAAATTCCCGTCTACGTCGACTCGCTCTCCCGGATCTTCGCCTTCGTGGGCGAACTCGATCGGGCGCCAACCGCCGGAATCAGCCCCATGGCCCACCCGTTGCCGGGTTTGGCGCAGCGTTTGCGGGCCGATGCGGTTAGCGAGACCGATCACCACGATCGCTACCAACAAAATGCGCCTCAGGTCGAGGCTGGCCTCTACGTCGTGCCGAAGGTGATCGAATGAGCGCGCCCGCGGCCACTGTTGCTGCCCTGGCCAAGGGTTTGGCGGCAAAAGAGTTCTCCAGCGTCGAATTGACGCGTAGTTACCTTGAGCGTATCCAGGCTGCGCAACCGGGTTTGAACGCCTTTATTACGGTCACCGCCGAGGCGGCGCTCGCCGAGGCCGCTGCCGCCGATGCCGCGCGTGCGGCGGGCAACGCGGGCGTATTGACCGGTGTTCCGCTTGGGCACAAAGACATCTTTTGCACCGAAGGCGTTTTGACGACCTGTGGCTCCAAGATGCTGGCCAATTTCGTCTCGCCTTACGATGCGACGGTGGTCAGCGGCCTGCGTCAGGCCGGCACGGTCATGCTCGGCAAGCTCAACATGGACGAGTTCGCCATGGGCTCGTCCAACGAGACGAGTCATTTCGGGCCTGTTCGTAACCCTTGGGATACGGCGATGGTCCCGGGCGGCTCTTCGGGCGGTTCTGCCGCTGCGGTCGCGGCGCGCATCGTCCCGGCGGCGACGGCCACCGATACCGGTGGTTCGATTCGTCAACCGGCGGCGCTTTGTGGCGTCACTGGCATCAAACCCACTTATGGTCGTGTCAGTCGCTACGGCATGATCGCTTTCGCCTCGAGCCTCGATCAGGCCGGTTTGATCACGGTCAGCGCTGAGGACGCAGCTCTGTTGCTCGGACCGATGTCGGGCTTCGATCCGAAGGATTCGACCAGCGTCGAATCACCCGTGCCGGATTATACCCGCACGCTCGGTGATTCTCTGGAGGGCATGACGATCGGCATCGTCAAAGAATTCTTCGACAAGGGACTCGATGCGGAATGCGAGTCGCGCATCCGGGATGCCATGCGCGTCTACGAGAAGCTCGGCGCGAAGTTCCGCGAGGTCAGTTGCCCGAATTTGCCGCTGTCCGTGCCGACGTACTATGTGGTTGCACCGGCGGAGTGTTCATCGAATCTGGCGCGCTTCGATGGCGTGCGTTTTGGTTATCGCTGCGAGTCGCCGAAGAATCTGACCGATCTCTACATGCGTTCGCGCGGCGAGGGCTTCGGTGCCGAGGTCAAGCGTCGCATCATGACGGGCACCTACGTGCTCTCGGCTGGCTACTACGATGCGTATTACTTGAAAGCCCAGCGAGTCCGCCAGTTGATCAGTGCCGATTTTGCGCGTGCTTTCGGTGAAGTCGATTTGTTGATCGGGCCCACTTCGCCCACGCCGGCGTTCGCCATCGGTGCCAAATGTGACGATCCGATCACGATGTATCTCAACGACATCTACACGATCGGCGCCAATCTCGCTGGTTTGCCCGGTATGTCGTTGCCCTGCGGTTTCGTGGGTGGCTTGCCGGTCGGCTTGCAGCTGATCGGTCCGCATTTCTCCGAAGCGCGCATGTTGAATGCGGCTCATCGCTACCAACTCGAGACCGACTGGCACTTGCAGGTGCCGGCGGCTTTCGCCTGAGGATTCGCCATGGAATGGGAAACCGTCATCGGCCTCGAAATTCACGCGCAACTGGCCACGCGCTCGAAGATCTTCTCAGGTTCCGCGACCGCCTATGGCGCTGCGCCGAATACGCAGGCCAACCTTGTCGACTTGGGTTATCCGGGTGTGCTGCCCGTGCTCAACGCTGAAGCGGTACGCATGGCCGTACGTTTTGGCCTCTCGATCGGTGCCAAGGTAGCCCCACGCTCCGTATTTGCGCGCAAGAACTACTTCTATCCCGATCTGCCCAAGGGCTATCAGATCAGCCAATACGAGTTGCCGATCGTCGCCGAAGGCTCCATCGATATCGTGTTGGATGATGGGACGCGTAAGCGCGTCGGTATCACGCGTGCGCATCTCGAAGAAGATGCCGGCAAGTCGCTGCACGAAGGTTTGCCGGGTCACAGCGGTATCGATCTGAACCGTGCTGGCACGCCGCTGATCGAAATCGTCAGCGAGCCCGACTTGCGCTCTGCCAAAGAGGCAGTGGCGTACATGAAGAAGATCCATACGCTTGTGCGTTATCTCGAAATCTGCGACGGCAACATGCAGGAAGGTTCGTTCCGCTGCGATGCTAACGTCTCGGTACGCCCGAAGGGCCAAGAGAAATTCGGCACGCGCGCTGAGATCAAAAATTTGAACTCCTTCCGTTTCGTCGAGAAGGCGATCAATTACGAGATTGAACGTCAGATCGAACTCATCGAAAGCGGTGGCAAAGTCGTACAGGAAACGCGGCTCTACGATCCTGATAAGGGCGAGACCCGTTCGATGCGATCGAAGGAAGAAGCCAACGACTATCGTTATTTCCCCGATCCGGATCTGTTGCCGGTCGTGCTCGAAGATGAGCTCATCGAGAAGGTGCGTGCTTCGTTGCCGGAACTGCCGGATGAAAAAGCGGCGCGCTTCGTGCGTGACTACGGTTTGCCGGAGTACGACGCGGGTGTGTTGACTGCCAGTCGCGAGCTTGGCGCGTACTACGAAGACGTGGCAGCGCGCGTGGGTAGCGAACCTAAACTCTGTGCCAACTGGGTGATGGGTGACCTAGCGGCCTTTCTCAACAAAGACGGTCTCGAGATCGGCGAATCCAAGGTGGATGCGGCAGCGCTCGCAGGGCTCGTCACGCGTATCGTCGACAACACGATCTCGGGCAAGATCGCCAAAGACGTGTTCGAGGCGATGTGGGCCTCGGGCGAGTCAGCCGATGCCATCATCGAGCAGAAGGGGCTGCGCCAGATCACCGATACGGGCGCGATCGAAAAAGCGATCGACGACGTGATGGCCAAGAACCCGGGGCAGCTCGCAGATTATCGATCGGGCAAGGACAAGCTGTTTGGCTTCTTCGTCGGTCAAGTCATGAAGGCCACCGGTGGCAAAGCCAATCCCGCACAGTTGAACGATCTTCTGAAGAAGAAGCTCGCCGGTTGAGCGCACTCGAGCGACATTTCGATCTCGTTCGACGCTTCACGGTCGAACACCAGGCCGTACGCGGTCAGTGGGTTCGCCTCGGACCCGCGTGGGTTGAGCTGCGTGAGCATGCCGACTACCCGCCCGCCGTTCGGCAATTGTTGGGCGAGGCGGTTTCGGCAGCCGTATTGCTCGCATCGACACTGAAATTCGAAGGGGAGTTGACGGTGCAGATGCAGGGCGATGGCGCTGTGCGTTTGCTGGTTGCGCAATGTACGCACGACTTCCAAGTCAGAGCGGTCGCACGCTTTGATCGCGTGCGCGTCGATGCAGCCGCGGATTTTGCCGCGCTCGCCGGGTCTGGGCAGATCGTGGTGACGATCGAAGCCGAGCGTTTCGGTTCGCGCTATCAGGGCATCGTGCCGATCGATCGGCGCTCATTGGCCGCCTCGCTCGAACAGTATTTTGAAACCTCGGAACAACTGCCGACGCGGGTGGTGCTGGCTGCTGACGATGCGGGCACCGCGGGTGTGTTGGTTCAGCGCTTGCCGCAGCAAGGCGGCATCGTAGCTGCCGATTCGAGCGCAGCGAGTGCGGTGCGCGAGGCTGAATCCTGGACGACCTATGAGCAAGCCTGCGACAGTTTGCAGGGGCTTGCCGCTGACGAGTTACTGGCGCGCTCTGCAACCGATCTGGTGCAGCGTATTTTCCCAGGACTCGATCTGCGCTTGTTCGACCCGCAGCCGGTCCGATTTCGCTGTCGCTGCAGTGTGGATCGCGTGAGCGGGATGTTGCGCTCGTTAGGGGCAGCCGAGGTGGATTCCATCGTCGCCGAACAAGGTGCCGTGACTGTGACTTGCGAGTTTTGTCACAAGCCCTGGCGTTTCGATGCGGTGGACGTGGCGCGTCTCTTCGGGGCTCCCGGCGAGCAGATTCCGGGGAGCAACTCGGTCAATTAATCGACTCGGCTCTCAGCCCGGTCGGTGCTCGCTCGCGAGGTATTCCTCGCTTTGCATCTCGATCAGTCGACTTGCCGTGCGCTCGAATTCGAAAGCGAGCTTCTCGCCGCGATAGAGTTCAGTCGGTGCCGCTGATGCCGATATGACGAGATTCACGCGACGATCGTAGAACTCATCGACCATCGCGATGAAACGCCGAGCCGCGTTCTCCGTCGTCGCGTCGAACACAGGCACGTTCGAAACCAACACTGACTGGAACTCGCGGGCGAGACTTACGTAATCGTTCTGACTGCGCGGCCCCTCGCATAGCGCATTGAACTCAAACCACACCACGTTCTCGGCGAGCTTCACGACGGGAATATCTCGACCTTCGATCTCGATCGACTGGGCATCGATCTGCACGCAGTCGCTCAAGTCGTCGAAAAACTTCGTCAATGATTTCGATGTGATTTCCGCGGCGCTATCGAGGTAGATGGATCGTTGTGTGAGTTGTCGAAGGCGATAGTCGGTATCGCCATCGAGAGTCAGCACCTCACAGTGCTGCTCGAGCAAATCGATCGCGGGTAGGAAACGCTGACGTTGCAGGCCATCGCGATAAAGTCCTGATGGCGGCACGTTCGAGGTGAACACGAGTGTCACTCCACGCTCGATCAGATGAGAGAACAATCCCGCGAGCAGCATCGCATCGGCGATATCGGTGACGAACAGCTCATCAAGACAAATGACACGAGCTTCGGCTGAAAGATCCGCCGCAACGGCTCGCAGGGGATCTTGGACCTCGCGGTGTCGTTTCAGGCCCGCATGGACTGACTGCATGAAGCGATGGAAGTGGGCTCGACGCTTTTCCGTAAAAGGCAGGCTCTCGTAAAAGAGATCCATAAGCCAGGTTTTACCTCGGCCGACGCTACCCCAAAGATATAGTCCTCGGGCGGTCGTCGCCGGTTTACCGAAGCCGAGACGAGAGCCGATTCGTTGCCAGGCGCTCTTCTCGCCTTGTAGCAAATCGTGGCGCAAGCGAATGAAGGCTTGCAGGGCCTCGCGCTGATGCGCATCTTCAGTGTGACCCGCTTCTTGCAATGCCGATCGGTAACGTTGCAGCAAAGGATCTGGCGACATCGTCAACTGCGCAACTCGGTGAGATTTCGAAACAACTCGAGCGCGTCAGGGTTCGCGAGCGCCTCGGTGTTGGTGACCGGTAATCCATGCACGACGTTGCGTACGGCGAGCTCCACGATCTTGCCACTGATGGTGCGAGGAATCTCGGCGACTGCGAGGATCTTCGCCGGCACGTGCCTTGGCGTTGTGTTGCGGCGAATTTGCTCGCGGATTCGCTGCCGCAATGCCTCGTCGAGCTCGATCCCTTCGCGTAATTTCACGAACAGAACGACTCGTACGTCATCTTGCCAGTCTTGACCGATGCACAACGACTCTAAAACTTCCGGTAACTGCTCGACCTGCCGGTAAATCTCGGCGGTACCAATGCGTACACCACCCGGGTTCAGTACGGCATCGGATCGTCCAAAAATGATGAAGCCGCCCGTTTCCGTGCGTGTGGCGTAATCGCCGTGATGCCAAAGCCCCGGGAATCGCTCGAAGTAACTCGCGCGGTAGCGCACTTGCTCCGGATCGTTCCAGAAGCCGATCGGCATCGAGGGAAAAGGCTGTCGACAAACGAGTTCGCCTTTTTTACCCGGCGGTAAGGACTCGCCCATGTCATTGACAACATCGACCGCCATCCCAAGACCCGCACATTGCAGTTCTCCGCGCCGAACCGGGGCGAACGGTTGGCCGAGCGCGAAGCAGCTGATGAGATCGGTGCCGCCTGAAATGGAAGCCAGCTGCACATCCGTTTTGATGTGTCGATAGACGAAATCGAAACCCTCGGGCGAGAGCGGTGAACCCGTTGACAGCAGTGTTCGCAATGCCGGCAGCGAATGTTTTTTGAGAGGGTGATAATCCGCCTTCTCCACACTGGCGAGATACTTCGGGCTCGTTCCGAAGATGCTGATGTGTTCGGTTTCGGCGATTTGCCATAGTGCCCCGACATCGGGATGGGTGGGCGAACCGTCGTACAACACCAGCGCCGCGCCCGATGCCAGGCCACTGACTAGCCAGTTCCACATCATCCAACCACAGGTGGTGTAGTAGAACAGGCGATCGTCCCGTTTGAGATCGACATGCAATTGATGTTCTTTGAGGTGCTGCAGCAAAGTGCCGCCAGCGCCGTGGACGATGCACTTCGGCTTGCCTGTTGTGCCGGAGGAATACATCACGAACAGGGGATGGTCGAACGGCAGACGCTCGAACTGCAGCTTCGCATGCAGCGAACCCATTTGTTCGAATCGCAGTGCGTGTCGCCCAGCCGATTCGAGCGGTTCGAGGCGGGGTCGGTCTGCTACCCGCGCAATGACAACCGTTGTCGTGACGCTCGGTAAAGCATTCAGCACGTCTGCGATCGGCGCGATGGAATCGCTTGTTTTACCGGCGTAGTAGTAGCCATCGGCGGTGAATAGCACTTTCGGTGCGATTTGACCAAAGCGATCGAGCACGCCCGCAATACCGAAATCTGGTGAACACGAACTCCAGATTGCCCCGAGGCTCGTGGCCGCCAACATCGCGACGACTGCTTCGGGAATATTCGGTAGAAACCCCGCGACACGATCGCCGGGTTGAATTCCAATTTCTTTGAGGCCCGCAGCAATTCGAGCAACTTCAGCACAAAGCTGTCTATACGACAGTACGCGACGCTGTCCGCGCTCGTCGTAGGCGATCAAGGCGGGGTGATCGTCGCGATAATGCAGCAGGTTTTCGGCGTAATTGAGTCTCGCGCCCGGAAACCAACGGGCACCCGGCATCGCGTGGCCATTTTCCAAGACCGGTGCAGCGGCCCAATCGGCTTTCATGTCGGCAAAGTGCGCCACCTCGAACCAAAATGCATCGGGCCGCTCGAGCGACCAGCGGTGCAGGGCTGCGTAATCACCCGTTGGAAGATCTCGTCGCGCGGCAACGCACTCGATGAACCGACGCAGATTGCTATCGGCCATGCGTGTGGGGGAGGGGCTCCAGAGTATGTCTTGCACCTTAGGGTCCCCCGCTTATCGCCCGAGCGCGTCTTACAGCGATTGGTAGATCGGTCCCGACCCACCCTCTGGCGTGGTCCAGTCGATGATCTGGTAGGGATCTTTGATGTCGCAAGCTTTGCAATGTACGCAGTTGGCTGCGTTGATCTGCAAGCGCTTGCCACCCTCGCCATCATCGACCATCTCGTAGACGTTGGCCGGACAGAAGTTCTGACACGGATTGCCAAACTCGGTCGCGCAGCGGGTTGCGCAGATCGAGGTGTCGCGCACCTTCAGGTGAACTGGCTGATTTTCTTCGTGCGAATTATTTGCAAAGAAAACCGAAGCCAGTCGATCGCGCGGCGGCAGGCTGCGATCGATCCAACCTCGATCGGGTGATTCGTACTCGTCGAGTCTTTTGGTGGCGGCGTAGGCCGCGGTATTGCGCAGCGTCCACGGCGTGCGACCGCCCAGAACGGTTTCGAGTGCGCCGTTGATCAGCGCGAACCACAAACCACGCTTAAAGCCCGGCTTGATGTTGCGAACTTTCTTCAGCTCCTGGCCGCCCGGCGACGCGCGCCAGCGAGCATCGAAACCCGCCACGCTGTCGTGCTCGGCAATGTGGGTCGCGGCGAGCATGCCACTGCGTATGGCCTGATGGATGCCCTTGATCTTAGGAACGTTCAGCGTGCCGCCCGCGTCCCCGATCAGCAGAGCACCCGGCATTTCGAGCTTCGGCATCGATTGCCAACCACCCGCCGAAATCGTGCGTGCGCCGGCGGCGAGAATTTCACCGCCCTCGAGCAGGGCTTTGATGCTCGGATGGTGTTTGAACTGCTGAAAGGCCTCGAAAGGCTGCAGACGCGGATCTTCGTAGTCCAGACCGACGACGTAACCGATGTACACCCGATCGTTGTCGAGGTGATACAGGAAGCTGCCGCCATAAGTGCGGTTATCGAGCGGCCAGCCGATGCTGTGCTGAATCAGACCGGGTTCAACGCGGCCCGGCGGCAATTGCCACAATTCTTTGAACCCCAGCCCATAGGTTTGGGGGTCGCAGTTGGCGTCAAGCGCGAAACGCTGAATCAGTTGCTTGGTGATGCTGCCGCGGCAGCCCTCCGCCAACACCGTGATACGCGCACGAACTTCAGGACCCGGGGCGAAGTTCGGACCCTGTTCGCCGGATTTTTCGATGCCCATATCGCCGATTTGAACGCCCGCCACCGAGCCATCGTCGTTGAAGAGCGGTACCGCAGCGGAGAACCCGGGGAACACGTCGACACCGAGCGCTTCGGCTTGCGCTGCGAGCTTGGGCGTCAGCAGACCGAGCGAGATGATGAAGTTGCCGTCGTTGTGCTGCTGCGGTGGCACCGGCAGTTTGATCTTGCCGGTCTTGGTGAGCAGCGAGAACTCATCGCGCTTAGCAGGGATGCAGATCCCCGGTGGATCCTCGCGCCAACCCGGCAACAGTTCATCGAGCGGACCTGCTTCGAGCACAGCACCCGAGAGGGCCTGAGCGCCGATAGCCGAGGCTTTCTCGAGCACGCAGACGTTGAGGTCTGCTTTCAGTTGCTTCAGGCGAATCGCGCAAGCGAGCCCGGCGGGGCCTCCGCCCACGATGAGTACGTCGTACTCCATGACGTCACGTTCGATCATCGAATCCCCCTCGATGGCTCTATTTGGGCTGCATACGGATTGCGCCGTCGAGACGAATCGTCTCACCGTTCAGCATCGGAATCGTGAAGATAGATTCGACGAGGCGCGCGTATTCCTCGGCTTGGCCGAGGCGCTTCGGAAATGGGATCTGGCTCGCGAGCGAGGCCTGCACTTCGGGAGTCATGCCGCCGACCATCGGCGTATGGAAGATGCCGGGTGCAATCGACATCACACGGATGCCGAACGCGGCAAATTCTCGCGCGAGTGGCAGAGTCATACCGGCGAGCGCTGCCTTGGTGGCGGAATAAGCCGCTTGTCCGATCTGACCTTCGAACGCAGCGACCGATGAGGTGTGGATCAAGACGCCGCGTTCGCCATCTTCGTTCGGGGCGTTGTGCTGCATCAGTGCCGCTGCAGCTTTATCGCAGAGGAAGGTGCCGATCAGATTGACGTGGATGACCTTGGTGAAGAAGTCGCCGGCCATGGGTCCGTTGCGACCGAGCACACGACCCGCACCGATGATGCCGGCGCAATTTACGAGGAGATTCAGACCACCCATGGCATCGGCAGCCGCTTGCATCGTTTGCTCGACGGCCGATTCCTGCGTCACATCGCACTGGATGAAGCGAGCAGACGGGCCGATATCGGCGGCGGTTTTTTGGCCGGCCTCCGATTGCAGATCTACCAAGGTGATTTGAGCGCCGCGGCTCGCCAGATAGCGACCGACGCCAGCGCCGAGTCCGGAGGCGCCGCCCGTGATGACGGCTTTCGCAGCGCGAATGTCCATACTCAGATTCGCTCGATAGCGATGGCAACAGCCTCGCCGCCACCGATACATAGTGAGGCGATACCGCGACGTCCGCCACGCGCCATGAGTGCATGCAGCAAGGTGGCGACGATGCGCGCACCCGTGGCGCCGACAGGATGACCGAGCGCGCAGGCGCCCCCATTCACATTCAGCTTGTCAGCCGCGATACCGATATCTTTGGCCGCACACATCGCGACCGCTGCGAAGGCTTCGTTGACTTCGAATAGGTCGACGTCACTCGCTTTCCAACCCGTCCGTGCGAGCACCTTTTGAATCGCACCGACCGGTGCGATGGTGAACCACTCTGGTTCCTGAGAGTGGCTGGCGTACGCGACGATTTTTGCGAGCGGTTTTGCGCCGAGTTTGGCGGCCGCAGATTCGCTCGCGAGGACAACGGCGGCAGCGCCGTCGGAGATCGAGGAGGAACTCGCTGCGGTCACCGTGCCGTCCTTACGGAAAGCGGGCTTCAGCTGCGGAATTTTCGCGATGTCGCAAGTGAAGGGCGTCTCATCGCGATCGATGACCACCTCACCCTTGCGACCCTTGACCGTCACTGGAACGATTTCTTTGGCGAACGCGCCGGATTCGACGGCGGCGAGGGCGCGGCGCACCGACTCAGCGGCGAAAGCGTCTTGCTCAGCACGGCTGAACTGATAGCGCCCCGCCGTGTTTTCAGCGAAGCAGCCCATCATTTGCCCGTCCCAAGCGCTTTGTAGTCCATCGTAGAACATGTGGTCGAGCACTTCGCCATGTCCCATGCGATAGCCGCTGCGCGCTTTCGGCAGCAGATAAGGCGCATTGGTCATGGACTCAAGTCCGCCCGCGACCATGACGCCAGCCTCGCCGGCGCGAATCTGATCGGCTGCCATCATGATGGCCTTCAGTGCCGAACCACACATCTTGTTCATGGTGGTGGCCGGTACCGAGTTCGGGATACCTGCTGACAGTGCGGCTTGTCGCGCGGGCGCTTGCCCGAGACCTGCTGGCAGCACGCAGCCCATGATCACTTCGTCCACTTGCTCCGGTGTGATACCCGCCGACTCAATCGCTCCGCGAATCGCAGCGGCACCGAGTTGGGGTGCGGTTACCGGCGAGAGCACACCTTGGAAAGCGCCAATCGGGGTGCGACGCGCGGAGAGGATCACGACGGAATCGGACATGACGGAACCTGTGCTGGAGTAAGGCTTAAGAGAGCCGCCAAGTGTAGCCAAGCAACACCATCCGCGCACCCCGCAAGGCGCTTCGCGCGCTCAGCCTCGATCGGGCTCGCCGAGACGGCTCAGGATGGCCGCGCGCGTACGTTCTCGCAGCGTCGTCACCTGCTCTTCAACCGACATATTAGGGTCCGGAATGATCGGTTCGAGGACTTCGACCTGCACGCGGCCCGGTCTTGGGAAAAATCGCGGGCTCGGCAGGATGTGGCGCGTGCCATGGAGCACGCAGGGGACGACCGGGCAATTGGCCGCCACCGCGCTTTTAAACGCGCCGTTATTGAATTTCAGCAGGCCGGGTTCGCCGACGAAGGTGCCCTCCGGAAAGAACAGCAGCGCCTGGCCACTCGACACGGTGCGCAGCACGCGACGCGCATCGACTCCACCGCGATGCCGATTAAATCGTTCGACGAACTCGGTTCCGAGCAGCTCAAGCAGTAAACCTGCGAGCGGTACGGCAGCCATTTCCCGTTTCACGACGTAGGCGAAACGATCCGGCAGAACCGCCTTGATCACGATGGCATCGATGTAGCTGGCGTGATTGGCGGCGACGACACACTGACCTTGCGGAAGGTGTTCAAGTCCGGTGACGTGCAGCGGGTGAAAACTGCAGCGCATGACGAGCCTCGCCGCTACGCCCGCATAATGACGGCGTCGTTGCACGTTCGACACGAAAAGCAGCCAAACGAGCAAACCGAGAGCGATCAGCACGAATACGAGCCATGCATAAGAGCCGTACAGCACTCGGCCCACTAGGGCGAGCGCGGATTCGTGCTGCAGGTTGTCTCGACCTTCCGACATGGCGCGGTATCCTTGGGTGCGGGCACTGCAAAGTCAATGAACGACACGCCACACCAATCAGACGCTTCCATCGACCCTGTCGGCATCGAAATCCATCCTGTCGTGCTGCGATTTCTCGATGTGTTGTGGATGGAGCGAGGGCTTTCGCAGAACACCTTGGCTGCGTACCGCGCGGATCTACTTGCACTGCAGCGTTGGCTTGCACCGCGCTCGATCGAGATCACCGCGGCCACCAGAGCCGATCTGCTCGCCTATCTTGCGATACGCGCCGAGCAGGGCGCGAAGTCGCGATCGACAGCACGACAGTTATCGACGTTTCGGCGTTTCTTTCGACATCTGGTTCGTGAGCGTCACCGCGTCGACGACCCGACGCTCGAGATCTCGGCACCGCGACTTGGGCGAAGACTCCCGAAGTCGCTGAGCGAGGTTGAGGTCGAGGCCTTGCTCGCCGCACCGTCCGGTGATGAGCCGCGCGCGCTGCGCGATCGAGCGATGCTCGAGATGCTGTATGCCACGGGCCTACGAGTCTCTGAATTGATTGGCCTACGTTACACGCAGGTCAATTTGAACCAAGGAGTCGTACGAGTGACGGGCAAGGGAAATCGTGAGCGGCTGGTCCCGATCGGTGCAGCTGCTGCATCGGCGTTGCAAGACTTCGAGCGGCGCGGCCGTGTGGCCTTGCTCGAGGGTCGAGCGAGCGAGCACCTGTTTCCGACCCGTGAGGGGGAGGCGATGACTCGCCAAGCTTTCTGGCACCTGATCAAGCGTCACGCTCGCAATGCCGGGATCGACAAGCCCCTCTCGCCGCATACTCTGCGGCACGCTTTCGCGACGCATTTATTGAATCACGGCGCGGACTTGCGAGTGGTGCAGATGCTGCTTGGGCATAGTGATCTGTCGACCACGCAGATCTATACGCACGTGGCGCGTGAACGCATGAAAGCGCTGCACGAGACACATCACCCACGGGGCTGAGTGTTAGACTTTCGGCTATGAAAATGCAGACGTTATCGACACTCAGCGGAAGCGGGCTCCTGCTGTTGTTGGCGGCGATTTTTGCCGTGCCTGTGCTTGCGCAAAATGCCGCGCAAGGCGGCGCTAAAAAGCCCGACCCCCGTGCGGAGCTTGTGAAGAAAATGCCGGGCAGCAAGCTTAGCGATTTTCGACCCTCGCCCTTGCCCGGAATCTTTGAATATGCGCGGGGCGCTGACGTGATTTATTTGAGCGCAGACGGTAAGTATGCGTTCGACGGCGATCTCTACGATTTGGCGACCGAGAACAACCTCAGTGAAGGTCGTCGTCGCGAGGCGCGTCTCGCGTTGATTGGCCAAGTGCCGGAAGCGCAGATGATTGTGTTTGGCCCCAAGGATGCTAAGCACACGATTACCGTTTTCACCGATATCGATTGTGGCTACTGCCGCAAGCTGCATTCCGAGATGCCCGAGTACAACAAACTCGGTATCCGCGTTCGCTATCTCTACTACCCGCGGATGGGCCCCGATTCCGAGGGTTGGGACAAGGCGCAGGCCGTGGCTTGCGCTCCCAACAAGGCCGATGCAATGAATCGGGCCAAGCGCGGCGAATCGGTCAAGAGCAGCAAATGCAACGCTTCGTCGATCGTGCAGCGCGATTACGAGCTCGGCCAAGAAATCGGACTGCGCGGAACGCCCGCCATCATTCTTGAGGACGGAGAACTGTTGGCCGGTTATGTGCCGCCGGCCATGCTAATTCGTCGCTTGGAACCGTCCGCCGCGACGCGTTGATCAACGCTCGAGCAGATTAAGCTTGCCGGGTTTGCCGTCCCAGTCTTTGGCGTCGGCTGGCGCGTCTTTCTTTTCGGTGATCACAGGCCACTTGCGCGACAGTTCGGCATTCAATGCTTTGAACGACTCTTGGCCGGAGGGTAATTCGTCCTCCGAGTAAATCGCCTCGGCTGGGCACTCCGGTTCGCACAGCGTGCAATCGATGCACTCATCAGGATCGATGACGAGGAAGTTCGGGCCCTCGTGGAAACAATCCACCGGACACACTTCCACACAATCCATGTACTTGCACTTGATGCAGTTCTCGGTAACGACGAACGTCATGGGCGACCCCGATCTAATCTGAAGGCGAGACTCTAAACCCGCCGGTCTATATCCGTGAAGTGGTGGCGCTCGACGCCCGCTGCCCGGTCCTCGAAGAATCGTCGCAGGGCGAAGGTCGTGCTCTCGAAGGCGATATCCCTCCAGGGCATATCGGCCTCGGAAATCATGCGCGCTTCGAGGCTCTCGGTGCCGGCACCGATCTCGGGCGAACGCAGCTTCGCTCGAAAAAATACGTGCACTTGGTGGGCATGCAAAATATGCACGACGGCGAGCAGCGAACCGACTTCCACATCGGCGAGCGCCTCTTCGTAAGACTCACGCGCGGCGGCTTGCTGCAGCGTCTCGTGGTTTTCCATGAACCCGGCAGGGAAGGTCCAGTAGCCGTGACGCGGTTCGATGGCTCGCCGACACATCACGATATGGCCGTGCTCATCTTCGGGAATGCAACCGACAACGAGTTTGGGATTTTGATAATGAACCGTGTGGCAGGCAGGGCAAACGTGCCGTGGCAGGTGCTCTCCCTCGGGAATCCGCACCACCACGGCGGTGCCACAATTGCTGCAATAGTTCATGAATGATCAGGTGGTGCCGGGAGAGGGAATCGAACCCACACTCTGTCACCAGAACCGGATTTTGAGTCCGGCGCGTCTACCAGTTCCGCCATCCCGGCTGAGGATGTGGCACAAGTATACGTGAAAGCGAGGCCGCGCTTGCCTAACATGCGCGCGGTGCGTGCCTCAGACTTCGATTTCGACCTCCCGGCGGACCTCATCGCCCAGTTTCCCTTGCCCGACCGGACGGCGTCGCGGCTATTGGTGGTCGACGGGGGGTCGGCGACTTGGCGCGATGCTGAGTTCCGCGAGCTCGGACAGTGGTTGCGCCCCGGCGATCTGCTGGTGTTCAACGACACGCGCGTAATCCCCGCGCGTTTGCACGGTCGTAAACCGACCGGCGGCAGCGTCGAGATGTTGCTGGAGCGGGCGCTCGATGGATGTAAAGCCTTGTTACATATGCGCGCCAGCAAGCCGCTGCGCGAGGGGTCCCTCGTTGAGACGGCAGGCGGGTCGGTGCGCGTACTCGGTCGTCAGGACGATCTGTTCCGAGTCGAGCTACCCGAGCCTGCGCTCGTTTTTTTCGGTCGATATGGCGAGATTCCGCTGCCGCCTTATATCGCGCGCGAAACGGTCGCCGACGATACCGAGCGTTATCAGAGCGTGCTTGCGCGGGTTCCGGGTGCCGTCGCAGCGCCGACGGCGAGTTTGCACTTCGATCATGTGCTGCTCGAGAGTCTCTCGGCGGCGGGCATCGAGCGTGCGACGATTACGCTGCATGTTGGGGCGGGTACCTTTCAGCCGCTGCGCAGCGACAATATCGATGAGCATGTGATGCATGCGGAATACGCGGAAATTCCAGGCGAAACAGCGGCTGCGATCGAGCGCGTACGTGCTGCGGGTGGCCGCGTGATTGCCGTGGGCACCACCGTGGTTCGGGCACTCGAGTCGGCTGCAGCGGCGTCGCAAAGTGGTGTTGTGGGTGCGTGGTCGGGCGAGACGCGTATCTTCATTCGCCCCGGGTATCGATTCCGGGCGATCGACGCGCTGATCACCAACTTTCATCTACCCAAGTCGACTTTGTTGATGCTGGTGAGCGCCTTCGTGGGTCGCGAGACGATGCTCGCGGCCTATGCTCACGCCGTTGAACAACGCTATCGCTTCTTCAGTTACGGTGACGCCATGTTGCTAACCCCCGGATCGGATTCGCAGTCATGAGCGCGGATCGATTGCGTTTCGAATGCTTCGCGACCGACGGTGCCGCAAGACGTGGCCGCGTACATGCGAGACACGGCAGCATCGAAACGCCGGCTTTCATGCCGGTGGGGACTTACGGCACCGTCAAGGCGATGACGCCGGAGGAGCTCACGGGGCTTGGCGCGGAAATCATTCTCGGCAACACCTTTCATTTGATGTTGCGCCCGGGCCCCGATGTCGTGGCCGAGCTCGGTGGTCTGCATCGCTTCATGAACTGGTCGAAGCCGATCCTGACCGACTCGGGTGGCTTTCAGGTCTTCAGCCTCGCGAAGCTGCGCAAGATCGACGAGGAGGGCGTGCGTTTTCGCTCGCCCATAGATGGCAGCGAAGTGCGTCTCACGCCCGAAAGCTCGATGGATGTGCAACGTGCCCTCGGCTCGGACATCGTGATGATGTTCGACGATTGCACGGCCTGGCCTGCGACGCATGACCAGGCGCGCTTGTCGATGGAGCGCTCGATGCGCTGGGCGGTGCGTTGTCACCGGCATTACTACGGCGGCGGTGCCGATGGCTCAGCCGCGGTACCGGGCGATCTTTTTGGCATCGTGCAGGGCGGCATGTATGGCGATCTACGTCTTGAGTCGCTGCGTGCGCTGATGGAGCTCGATTTGCCGGGGCTGGCGGTAGGAGGCCTTGCCGTGGGTGAGCCCGAACCTGAGCGCTTGCGGGTGCTCGAAGAGCTCGTGCCGCACATGCCCAAGGATCGGCCACGCTATCTGATGGGCGTCGGTCGGCCGGAGGACATCGTGGCTGCCGTGGCCCGCGGCATCGACATGTTCGATTGCGTCATGCCGACCCGGCACGCCCGCAACGGACACCTGTTCACCTCGACCGGCGTGATCAATATCCGCAATGCCGTGCACCAGCGCGATCCGAACCCGATCGACCCCGCTTGCGGGTGCTACACCTGCCGCCACTATTCGCGGGCCTATTTGCGCCATCTGGATCGCTGTAACGAGATCTTGGGCTCGCGGCTCAACACGATCCACAACCTCTACTTCTACCTCGATCTGATGCGGCAGATTCGGGCGGCAATCGAGGCCGGGCAGTTTTCGGCCTTCGTCCGGGATTTCCTCGATCGGCGGCGGCCCGGGGCGCCTGTGGCATAATCCGCGGCCTTTTTCGCCGCCTTTGCACGTCAGGAGACGAACATGAACGGATTGATCCCCGAAGCCTATGCCCAAGCGGGTGGTGCGGCTCCCGGAGGCCAGCTCGCCCCGTTGTTGATGATGGTTCTCTTCATCGTCATTTTTTACTTTTTACTGATCCGTCCGCAGCAGAAGAAAGCCAAGGAACATCAAGCCATGCTCGGCAAGCTTGCCTCGGGCGATGAGGTGCTGACCGCCGGTGGCATCGTCGGCAAGATCGTCGAGGTCAGCGACGGTTTCGTCACGCTTGAAATTGCCAAAGACGTCCACATCAAGGTGCAGAAGTTCCAAGTGAGCTCACTGGTGCCGAAGGGCACGTTGAAGGGCGGTTAAGTCATGCTCGAATTCCCGCGCTGGAAGTACGCGATCGTCGCGATCGTGCTCGTGTTCGCTGCCGTTTTCGCTTTGCCGAACGTGTTCGGCGAAGACGCGGCATTGCAGGTGGCACGAAAGGATCGTGAGGCTGTCTCCGAAGAGAGCCGTGCATCGGTCGAGTCTTTGTTGAGCGGGAGCGGTGTGACGGTATCTCGCAGCTACGTCGACAACGGACGTTTGATGCTGCACTTCGACGAGGTGCCTGAGCAGCTCAAGGCCCGTGATTTGGTGAACGAGCAATTATCGAAGGAATACGTAACAGCGTTGTCCTTCGCCTCGCGTGCCCCGGATTGGTTGCGTAATCTCGGGTTGCGGCCGATGCCTTTGGGTCTCGATTTGCGCGGCGGTCTGTATTTGCTCTATCAGGTTGATATTGACGGAGCCGTGAATCAGTTGCTTGAGGTCTACGAGCAAGATTTGCGTCGCGCGCTGTCGCAGGCGAATGTCGCTTTCACCGACGTGCAGCAGATCAGTGAAGAGAGCATTAAACCGAACGGGATTCGGGTGGTGCTCGCTCCGAACGCAGACTCTGAGGCAGCGCGCGAAGTGTTGCGGCGCATTTTTCCTGATCTCGTGCCGGCCGAATTGGCGGGACAGACGGGTCCAGCCTTGCAGGTCTTGTTGAGCGCAACACAGATCAAAGAGCGGCAGGATTACGCGATCTCGCAGAACCTGACGACGATTCGCAACCGCGTCAACGAGCTCGGGGTGTCTGAGCCTGTCGTGCAGCGTCAGGGTGTCGACCGCATTGCCGTGCAGTTACCAGGTGTGCAGAACTCGGCCGAAGTCAAAGATATCCTCGGTAAGGTTGCCACCCTCGAGTTCCGGTTGGTCGATATCCAGAACAGTGTTTCGGATGCCGTGCAGCGCGGTCGGGCGCCGATTGGTTCAAAGCTCTACGAGACTCGTGAAGGTCAGCCGACGCTCTTGAAGCGCGACATTATCGTCACCGGTGATCAGCTGGTCGATGCGGTCACTGCTGCGACCGATTCTGGTCCGGGTGTGTCGGTGAAGCTCGACAGCAGCGGTGGCGAAGAGATGCTGCGCACCACGCGCGCCAACCTCGGCAAGCCGATGGCCGTCGTTTTCATTGAGCAGCGCCGCGAAGAAGTCGAGGTGGCGGGCGAGAAGATCGTTCGTGACATCAAGGAAGAGAAGGTCATCAACACGGCCACCATCCAGGGTGTCTTCTCCAATAACTTCCAGATTACGGGCCTTGGCACCAACGAAGCGCGCGAGCTCGCTTTGTTATTGCGCGCCGGTGCGCTCGCGGCACCGATCTTTGTCATCGAAGAGCGTGTCGTGGGTCCAGGTCTCGGCAAAGAGAACATCGACAAGGGCGTGACGGCGTTGATGATCGGCATGGGTCTGCTGTTCATCTTGATGCTCGCTTACTACAAAGTTTTCGGCATCGTTGCGAATATCGTGCTGCTGGCAAACGTCGTGCTACTGACGGCGCTGCTCACCGCTTTCAAAGCCGCGCTGTCCTTGCCCGGTATTGCGGGTATCGTTTTGACGGTCGGCATGGCGGTCGATGCCAACGTGCTGATCTATGAGCGCATCCGAGAAGAGCTCCGCAATGGTGTGACGCCGCAGACGGCTATCGCCAAGGGTTTCGAAAAAGCCTTCTCGGCGATTGCAGACTCGAACATCACGACCTTGATCGCAGGCATCGTTCTTTGGGCATTCGGTACGGGCGCTATCCGCGGGTTCGCCGTTGTTTTGTCGCTCGGTATCGTGACCTCCATGTTCACTGCGCTGCTTGGCAGCCGTGCCTTGCTGACGCTCATGTACGGCGGTAGCCGTCGCCCCGAGCGTTTGGCCATCTGATCGCCGCCCCGAGGAACTCGTCATGGAATTTTTCAAGAATAATTTGGCGATCGGCTTCATGCGAGGCCGCAAGTTGGCGTACATGGTTTCGACGATCTTGTTCGTCGTGTCGATCGGCGCTCTCGTGTTCAAAGGGCTCAATCTCGGTGTGGATTTCACCGGCGGTGTCACCATTGAGGCCAAGTTCACCCAAGAGGCTCAGCCAGAGGCTTTGCGACGCAGCTTCGAGTCCGCGGGATTTGCAGACGTGCAGGTACAAAATTTCGGCTCCTCCCGTGATGTGGCGATTCGATTGCCGCCTCCCTCGGGTGAGACGGCTGATGCGGTTCGTGCACGCGTGGAAACGGTGTTGCGTGCGGCAGATGCCAATGTCGTGATCAGCCGTGCCGAGATCGTCGGGCCTCAGGTGGGGGCGGAGCTGCGCAACTCTGCGGTTGTTGCGCTCATCAGCACGCTGATCCTCATCTTCATTTACGTTTTCCTGCGATTTCACGCTTGGCAGTTATCGGCTGGCGCGATTCTCGCCGCCATTCACGACCCCGTGATCGTGCTCGGATTCTTCGCACTGACCGGCATGACCTTCGATCTCTCGGTCGTCGCCGCCCTACTGGCAGTCATCGGCTATTCGCTCAACGACACGGTGGTGGTGTTCGATCGCATTCGCGAGCGCTTCGAAGTGAACAAGCGTACCGAGCCATCTACGGTGCTTGACCAGTCGGTCAACCAGACGCTCTCGCGTACGATCATGACGAGCTTGACGACGCTCGTCGTCGTGATCGTTCTGTTGCTGCTGGGCGGCCCGGTACTGCAGAGTTTCTCGGCGGCCTTGATCGTCGGCATCCTCGTCGGTACATATTCGTCGATCTACATCGCAGCGGCCGTGGCTCTCGATTCCGGTCTAACTGCAGAGAGTCTGTTCCCTACTCGCAAGAAGCTCGCCATCGACGACATGCCCTGACGGGTTTCGTCGAGAACAAGTTCCTGCGCCCAAGGTGTAGCCCTCGGGCGCCTTACCCCCCTACAATCGGACGCAACAACCCGAGGGGGGCAGAGTATGAATTGGCGTATCAAGCCGCTTGACGAGATCCTGGCCAACGCTGAGCGTCGGAGCCTCAAACGCTCTCTTGGCGGCTTCCAACTGACGATGATGGGCGTCGGTGCCATCATCGGCACGGGTATCTTCGTGTTGACCGCCGAGGCCGCGCAGAAAGCCGGTCCCGGCATGATGGTCTCGTTCGTCATTGCCGGTTTTGTCTGCGCCGTGGCGGCGCTCTGCTACGCCGAACTGGCCTCGATGGTGCCGGTTTCGGGCTCAGCCTATACCTACAGCTACGCGGTCATGGGCGAGGTCGTCGCCTGGGTCGTCGGCTGGGCACTCGTGCTCGAATATGCCGTGGCGGCGAGTGCGGTCTCGGTCGGATGGTCGAATTATTTCGTGGGGCTCATGGATCGCAGCCTCGGCATATCCATCCCTGAGGAATTCACGCGCGGTCCCTACGCTGGGGGTGTCATGAACGTGCCCGCTGCGGCGATCGCATTATTAGTGACGTCTTTGCTCATCGTCGGCACAAAAGAGAGTGCGACAGTCAATGCGTTCTTGGTCACGATCAAGGTTGCGGCGCTGACGTTGTTCGTGTTCTTGGCGTTGCCGGTGATCAATAACGATAACTTCGAGCCGTTTGCCCCGAATGGTTTCTGGGATGCGACGGGTCTTGGTATCGCCGGCGCCGCTGCGTCTATCTTCTTCGCTTATGTCGGATTCGATGCGGTCTCGACGGCAGCTGAAGAAACTGAGAATCCGCAGCGCAATATTCCGATCGGTTTGATCGGCAGTCTCGCAATCTGCACGATTTTCTACATGCTGGTCGCCGCCGGTGTGATCGGCTCGGTCGGTGCACAGCCGGTACTCGATGCGGCAGGTCGCGCCATATCGCCGGGCAGCCCGGAGTTTGCGGCGATTTGTGCTCTGCCGGAGAACGCACAAGCGGTCGCCTGTAGCCGTGAGCCGCTCGCCTTCGTGCTCGAATTACTTGGTTGGGACAAGGTGTCGCAGTTGATCGGTCTCGCCGCGTTCCTCGCGCTGCCGTCGGTCATCCTGATGATGCTCTTCGGTCAGACGCGTATTTTCTTCGTGATGGCACGTGATGGTCTGTTACCGGCCGCCGACACGCTCACGAAAGTGCATCCGACGTTCCACACCCCGTATGTCGTGACGATCATCACGGGTGTGGCGGTCACCATCTTTGCCGCATTCTTCCCGGTGGGCGTGCTGGCCGATATCGCCAATAGTGGCACCTTGTTCGCGTTCCTCGCGGTCTCGGTGGGCGTTTTGATCTTGCGCGTGCGCGAGCCAAATCGTCATCGTCCCTTCCGTACACCGGCGGTGTGGGTGGTCGGGCCCATGGCGCTGCTGGGTTGCGGTTTTCTGTTCTTCTCGCTGCCGCCCTCAACGCAGTTGACGTTCGTTTATTGGTCGCTCGCTGGCTTGGCGCTGTACTTGCTGTACGGATTCCGTAACAGCCCGCTCGCGCGCTCGAATAAGTGATCGATCCGCATGGCTGAGTCTGATCCGAAACTCGCCAATCGCATCCTAATCGGTCTTGTGGTGGGCGCCCTTGCGGGCGCCCTCACTTTGATCGTGGGAGCGGAGATTCCATCAGTACTTGAAGGCGCGCGCTCGGTGTCCGTGGCGATCTTCGATCCGCTCGGTCAAATCTTTTTGCGCTTGTTGTTCTTCGTGGTCATGCCGCTGGTGTTCGCTTCGCTCGCGGCGGGCGTCGTGCAACTTGGCGATCTGTCGCGTCTCGGACCTCTGTCGGCGCGCACCTTCACGCTGTTCTTTCTCAATATGGCGATCGCCTGCTTGCTCGGGCTCGTCATGATGAATGTGCTGCAGCCAGGCGCCGCATTGGATCCCGAAACGCAGACGCGTCTCGTCAGTGCTTACGGTGGCGACACTGAGAAAATCATGCAGCGTCAGGCGGAGCAGCCGCCGATGAGTCTGCAGACCGTCGTCGACATGTTCATGCCGCGTAACTTGATCGGCGCGATCACGGGCAATCAGCGCGGCACGCTCGGTGAAGTGCTGCCGTTGATCTTGTTTGCCATTTTGCTTGGAGCGGCCGCCATCCGTGTCGGGGGTCGCAGGCGAGAGCAGTTGCAGTCGGGTCTCGAGCTCGTAGCCGAACTCATGACCGGTATCGTGCAGTTCGCGTTGCGTATCGCGCCCTATGCAGTCCCCGCGATGATTTACAGCGTCGTGGTGAAGATTGGCTGGGACATCCTCATCGCGCTCGGTCTTTTCGTCATCGGTTGTCTGGTTGTCATGCTCGTGCATCTCTTTGGCACGATGTCGCTGTGGCTGAAATTGTTCTCGCGTTATTCGCCGATGCAGTTCTGGCGCACGATCAGACCGGTGTTGGTGACGGCGTTTTCAACGAGTTCGAGTAGCGCGACTTTGCCGGCCGCACTTGCTTCGGCGCGGGGCGATCTCGGTATGAAACCGACGACAGCCGGTTTCGTTCTGCCGCTCGGTACCACCATGAACATGGCGGGCACCGCGCTCTATGAGGGCTGCGTGGTGCTATTCATCGCGCAGGTATTCGGTATTCATCTGGATTTTGCGCAGCAGAGCACGTTGTTGCTGCTTGCGGTGCTCGGGTCGGTCGCGGCGGCTGGGATCCCCGGTGGATCACTGCCCATCATCGCGGGTCTTTTGATCACCTTCGGTGTGCCGGCAGAGGGCATCGGCATCGTGTTGGGCGCTGATCGTTTGCTCGACATGACTCGCACGATGGTCAATGTCGGCGCCGATATGGTCACGACCGCTGTCGTCGACAGTCTCGAACGTAAGGCATCCGGAGAGTGAACCTGTGAACGCCATGTTGCGTTGGCAGGTGTGGATTCCGATCGTCGGCTTGGTCTTGGGTCTCGTCGGGTCGATGTTGCCAGCAGCGATCGCGACGACCTTGACGGTCCTGGTTTTGGTGTTCGTCGTGTTGGCCGCCGTGTATCACGCGGAGGTCATTGCTGAGCGAGTAGGCGAGCCTTACGGAACGCTGATACTCGCCGTTGCCGTCACGATCATCGAGGCGGCACTGATTATTTCTTTGATGCTAGGCGAGGATGGGCCAACTCCGACTCTCGTTCGCGATACGGTTTTCGCCGCAGTCATGCTGATCATCACGGGGATGGTGGGTATTTGCCTGCTTGCCGGCAGTCTGAAGAATGGCGAGCAAGTCTTCACTCGCCGGGGCGTCAGCGCTGCATTGGCCACTTTGTCAGCCCTAGCGGTGCTGACCTTGGTCTTGCCGAACTTCACCACCTCGGCGCCGGGTGGCGCCTACTCGACGTCGCAGTTGGCGTTTGTGGGTCTCGTCTCGCTTTTGCTTTATGGGGCTTTTGTCTTCATCCAGACGATCAAGCACCGCGATTATTTCCTAGACGAGATTCACGAGAAGATCCTCGCCGAGAACGCTGCTCTATCGGCAGGGCAACAACCGCCGGTCCATGTTGAGCGTGCGCCTCTAGGCGGAACCCTCGTTGCGTTGGTTTTGTCGTTGATCGTTGTTGTGTTACTAGCTAAGTCGCTGGCGCCGGGGTTGACCAGTTTCGTTCGTGCGATCGGTGCTCCAGCTGCGGCAGTCGGCGTTTTCATCGCTGCGTTGGTGCTGTTGCCGGAAAGTATCGCGGCGTATCGCGCGGCGCGCGCGAATCGATTGCAGACCAGCATGAACCTGGCGTTGGGCTCGGCGTTGGCGTGTATCGGTCTTACGATCCCGACTCTCGCGGTGATTTCCATTGCGATGGGATGGACGCTGGAGCTGGGCTTAGGCCCCAAAGAAATCGTACTGCTTGGCTTGTCGCTGCTGGTCTGTACCCAGTCGTTCAGTACCGGCAGAACCACCGTGCTGCAAGGCACGGTGCATCTGGTCATTTTCGCGGTCTATTTATTTACGACGATCGTGCCCTAAGGGCGATCTCGCGCGAGCAAGATCAACCCTCGATCAGGGTCTTTGTCAGATGCGGTTTGCAGAGCGCAACCAGCGCGTCATAGACCTTGGGTGAGCCCGCGATGATGTTGCCGCCTTGGGTGTATTCGCCACCGCTCAAGGTTCCAACGCGACCGCCCGCTTCCTCGATCAAGAGTGTGCCCGCAGCGGTATCCCAGGGGCCGAGACCGATTTCGAAGAAACCATCGGTACGTCCTGCGGCAACATAAGCCAAATCGAGCGCGGCAGAGCCTGGGCGTCGGACGCCGGCGCTCGCGATCATCACGTCTTTCAACATCGCCATGTAGGCGTCGAGATGCTCCGTGTTGGCGCGATACGGGAAGCCGGTGCCGATGAGGGCACCTTCGAGTCCACGAAGATTGGTCACACGAATACGGCGGTTCTCGAGATGGGCGCCATCGCCGCGCGAGGCGGTGAAGACCTCTTGTCGCATCGGGTCGTAAACGACGCCGTGTTCCACTCGTCCGCGAACGCGGCAGGCGATCGAAACGCAGAACTGCGGAAACCCATGAATGAAGTTGGTGGTGCCATCAAGCGGATCGATGACCCACTCGAAGGGGCTAGCACCGAGTGCGCCACTCTCCTCACACAGGAATGCGTGGTCCGGATATGCGCGGCGGATGGTGGAGATGATCTCCGCCTCGGCAGCCCGATCGACATCGGTCACGAAATCGTTACGGCTCTTGCTCGAGATTTCGAGCGAATCGAGGCGATTGAGACTGCGTACGATGACTTCGGCCGCACGGCGTGCTGCGCGTACGGCGATATTGAGTAATGGCTGCATGTTGGCAAAGAGCGATGGAAAACGCCGCTAGAATACCATGCGTGATACCCGCTCCCGCCGACATACGCGTCGTTCTCATCGAGACCTCCCACCCTGGCAACATCGGGGCGGTCGCCCGCGCCATGAAAAACATGGGGCTTTCGCAGCTCGTCCTCGTTCGGCCGCGGGACTTTCCACACAGCGAGGCCAGTGCTCGCGCCTCCGGTGCCACCGATGTGCTGGAACAGGCGAGGATAGTCGAGCGAATCGAGGATGGCCTTGCAGGCTGTGGCCTGGTCGTCGCCACCACCGCTCGCGATCGAGACCAAAACTTTCGGGTGTTAGACGTTCGTGATGCGGCCGCGCGGGTGGTCGAGGAATCGAGACGGGGGCCCGTTGCATTGATGTTCGGCAACGAACGCACGGGTCTCACTAATGCCGAGTTATCGCTGGCGCATCTACTGTTACGCATCCCGGCCAATCCCGAATACGCCTCGCTCAATTTGGCGATGGCGGTGCAACTCGTCACTTACGAGGTGTATCGAGCTCGAGGCGCGCGCCACGAATCGGCGCCGCCACTTGTGCCGCTCGCGCCGGCGGACGATATGGAGCGTTTATACTTACACCTCGAACAGGTGCTGCAGGAGATTGGCTTTCGAGATCGTACGGCGAGCGGTAAACATTTGATGGAACGCATCCGCCGTTTCATCAATCGCGCCGAGCTCGATCAGAACGAAGCCAACATCATGCGCGGCATTCTTACCGCAGTGCAGAACAAGCGCCGTCAGGCGGGGCCGCGCGAGTGACCTTACCGGCCGCGCCAATTTTCCTCGACCACGCGTCAACTTCCCCCTGTGATCCCGAGGTGATCGATGCCATGCGAGATTGCCTCGCCGGCGAGACGGGTGTCGGCAATCCCTCATCGAGCACGCATTATTTCGGCAGATTGGCCGCCGATCTCATTGAACAATCGCGCAGCGAACTCGCTGCACTGATCGGTGCTGACCCGCGCGAACTCATCTTCACCTCTGGAGCAACGGAGTCGGACAACCTCGCGATTTTGGGAATCGCTCGCGGCCGTAGCGATCTCGGGCGGCACATCATTACTTCGCGCACCGAGCACAAGGCAGTCCTCGATCCTTGCAAGTATCTCCAAAAGCGCGGATGGCAGGTGAGCTGGCTCGAGCCGCAAGCCGATGGATCGATAGATCCGGCAGCAGTACGTGCCGCGTTGCGCGAGGACACACAGTTGGTGTCGATCATGCACGCCAACAATGAAACAGGCGTCGTTCAAGATATCGCTGCGATCGCGGCTATCTGTCGCGAAGCGCAGGTGTTTTTGCACGTCGATGCGGCGCAGTCGGTCGGTAAGTTGCCTATCGATGTCCATGCACTCGATGTCGACCTGCTGTCGATCTCGGCGCACAAGATGTACGGACCTAAGGGGATCGGGGCACTGTATGTATCGGCGCGCGCGCGGCCTTGGCTAGAGCCCTTGAGCTACGGTGGTGGACATGAGCGCGGGCTCCGGCCGGGTACGTTGGCGACCCACCAGATTGTTGGTTTCGCTGCCGCTGCGCGTCTTGCGGCCCGTCGAATGAACGCCGATTCCCAACATACGGCAGCGCTCGCGCGTGAATTCAAACAGGCGCTCGCGGATCTCGAGGGGCTGCGATTCAACGACCACGCCGAGCGGCGTTTGCCGGGCTTGGTGTCCGCCACGTTCGAGGGTGTTGAGGGTGAGAGCTTACTCGCGGCCGTTCCCGAGATTGCGATCTCGAGTGGGGCTGCGTGCGATTCGGCTTCGGGGGAGCCGTCGTATGTCCTGCGCGCCCAGGGCGTGTCGACGGAGTGGGCCCGCTCGACATTGCGTGTGGCTTTTGGCCGCAACAATACGATCGAGCACGCCCGCCTTGCCGCCACGGTGATTCGTCGCGCAGTGGCAGAGCTGCGCGCTCGCGATGCCGAAGCGGCGCCTGAATCGATCGTCGGGGTCGACTTTGCTTGGGCGGTGGGCGAGGCGGGCTCCTATCGCGAAGGCATGCGTGTGCGCTGTTTTCTCGCGCTCGATGCGACGGGTCGAATTGCGGCGGTTCGGTTCAGGGCCTTCGCCTGTCCCGACCTCTGGCGAGTCCTGCAGGCCTTCGAGCAGGATTGGCTAGGTCGAAGGCCCGATGCGATCGACCTGGGTGGTCCCACAGCGTGGGCTGAACAATTTCAAATACCCACGGAGAAACTCGGACGCTTGATTCGAGTCGAAGATGCCTGGCGCGCCGCAAAGAAGGCGCTAGAATCAAGCGACTCACGAGGTGAAACGAGACCATGACGATTTCCTTGACGCCCGCCGCGGCGGATCGCGTGAAGAACTTCCTCCAGAGCCGTGGCCAGGGCATCGGGCTGCGTCTTGGGGTGCGCAAGACCGGCTGCTCCGGCTTTGCCTATGTCATCAACTACGCCGACGCCACCGAACCTCAAGATCTCGTGTTCGAGGATCGAGGGGTCAAGGTCTTCGTCGATCCCGCGAGCCTTCCCCTGATCGACGGCACCGAGATCGATTTCGTGAAGCAGGGCCTCAATGAGGCCTTCAAGTTCCGCAACCCCAACGTCAAGGGCGAGTGTGGTTGCGGAGAAAGCTTCAGCGTTTAAAAAAACCTTGCCATCCAGTCACTTGCGTGCACCCTCGCGTTGCCGGGGTGGTGCCCTGACGGGTACACTACGCGGCTACCCTTTTTTCCAACAAACCTTGAAGGATGTTTCGCATGGCCTTGGAACGCACTTTTTCGATCGTCAAACCCGACGGCGTCGCCCGTAACCTGATCGGTGAGGTCTATCGTCGCTTCGAGCAGGCGGGTCTCAAGATCGTCGCCGCTCGTATGGTGCATTTGTCCAAGTCCGAGGCGGAAGGCTTCTACGCAGTTCATCGTGAGCGTCCGTTCTTCAACGATCTCGTGAAGTACATGACTTCAGGTCCGGTGGTGCTGCAGGTGCTCGAGGGTGAGAACGCCATCGCCAAGAATCGCGAGATCATGGGCGCCACCGATCCGAAGAAGGCGGCGCCGGGTACGATCCGCGCCGATCTCGCCGAAAGCATCGAGGCCAACACGGTGCACGGCTCCGACGGTCCGGAGACGGCAGCTCAGGAAATCGCCTACTTCTTCCGCGGCATCGAGATTTGCCCGCGCGGCTGATACGCCCGCGCTTGCCATCGACGCCATGACTGAGGTCGTTACACCGCGAACGAATCTGCTCGGGCTCGAAAGAACCGAGCTCGAGTCGTTCGTGGGCGGCCTCGGCAACAAGCCCTTCCGCGCGCGCCAGCTAATGAGCTGGATGTACAAACGCGCGGAGGGCGACTTTGCCGCCATGACGGATCTCGCCAAAGATTTTCGGTCGCAGCTACAAGACTGCGCCGAAATCCGCGTGCCCGAGATTGTCTCGCGGCACGATTCGGCTGACGGCACTCGCAAATGGTTGTTGCGTGCCGATAGTTCACAGGCCTTCGAGATGGTATTCATCCCGGAGGTTGACCGCGGCACGCTGTGCATCTCCTCGCAAGTCGGCTGCGCTCTCGATTGTTCCTTTTGTTCGACCGCGCAGCAGGGGTTCAACCGCAATCTCTCGACGGCCGAAATCGTGGGGCAGGTATGGCTCGCCAATCGCGAACTCGGTTTCGAGCCGGGCGGCGATCGACGTATCACCAATGTCGTGTTCATGGGCATGGGCGAGCCGCTCGCCAATTTTCGCAACGTCGTGCCGGCGATTCGCATTCTTTTGGACGACCTCGGTTTCGATATCTCTCGCCGTCGCGTTACCTTGTCGACCTCGGGCCTCGTACCGCAGATGTACAAGCTCGCTGAAGAGGTCAACTGCGCGCTGGCCGTGTCGCTGCATGCGCCGAACGATGAGTTGCGCAACGAGCTCGTTCCCATCAATCGCAAGCATCCGATCGCCGAACTACTCGATGCTTGCTGGCACTACATCGACGAGCAAAATGGTCGCAGCGTGACTTTTGAATACGTCATGCTCGATGGCGTCAATGATCAACTCGAGCATGCGCGCGCACTCGCGAAGATGTTCAAAGGGCGTCCCGCCAAGCTCAATTTGATTCCATTCAATCCGTTTCCGGGAACGAGCTATCGCCGTTCACCGATGCCGGTGATCACGCGTTTTCGAGATGAGTTGATTCAACGCGGCGTGCTCGCAACGATTCGTCGAACTCGAGGTGACGACATCGACGCCGCTTGCGGCCAATTGGCAGGCAAGGTGAACGATCGCACTCGAATTCGCCTCGGTGACAAGCTGGCCGGTGCGCTGTCTGCGGGGCTCGCTTCGTGAGTGAGTCTATTGGTTCGATGCTGGCGAGCGCGCGGGCTGCCAAAGGCGTGAGTCTGACGGAGGCCGCTGCGCAGTTGCATTGCGATGAAGTGTTGTTGCGAGCACTCGAGGCCGATCGCTTCGAAGAATTGGGCGCTCCGGTGTTCGTGCAAGGGCACCTGCGTCGCTACGGTGATTATCTCGGCGCACCAACCGATCAGTTGATGCAGGCTTGGGCCGCGCTGCGCGCTGAAAAGCTGGCCGAACCCGACCTTGCGCGCATCCCGCGAGCCCCGGTTCCCGCTGTCGATCCCAAAGTGTGGACTCGTCGCGCCACGATCGCAGGCACGACGGTGATCATTGCCGCAGCAGCGTGGTTGATTTTGCGATGGGGCTCCGAGAGCGTGCCGGCGCCAGCGCTGGCACCGGCGGAACCCGCGCCGACGCCCACAGCATCGATGACGATGACGACCGATACGCCAACGGCCGAAGTTGAGGCCGCAGTCGCATCCACCGCGGCGTCCGCGCCCGCGCCCGTGGTCGCCCCTGCAGCCGTAGCCATTCCTGAAACGTCGGGCATGGCAGTGCTGCGACTGATCCCGCGCCAGTCATCCTGGATCGAGGTGTACGACGCGGCTAATCGACGTCGCTACTACGGCAATGCCGCCGCGGGAACGCCACTCGCTCTGCGCGGTGACGCGCCTTTTCGTGTTGTACTCGGTCGCGCGGATGCCGTCGCACTCGAGCTCGACGGTCGTCCGATCACCGTGCCTGCGGCGTTCATTTATAACGCAACGGCTTTCGTCACCATTGATGCTGCAGGCGACGTGCAACGAGCCGCAGCGCGTTCCAATAGATCAACTTCACCATGACCGCTCCGATGATCCAGCCCGTCAAGGGTATGAACGATGTACTGCCCGCCGAAATTGCGCGTTGGCAGTTTCTTGAGGCGACGGCGCGTGAGCTACTCCACGCCTATGCATTCGAAGAAATGCGTGTCCCGGTAGTCGAGCAGACCGATCTTTTTAAGCGCGCGATCGGTGAGTACACCGATGTCGTTGAGAAGGAAATGTACAGCTTCGAGGACAAGGGCGGAGAGCGTCTGACGCTGCGTCCCGAAGCGACGGCCGGCATGGTGCGCGCCGCGATTTCCAACGGCATGTTGCGCGGCGCAAGACACAAACTGTGGTGTGTCGGTCCGATGTTCCGACACGAGAAGCCGCAGAAAGGTCGCTTCCGTCAGTTTCACCAAATCGATGTCGAGGCGATCGGTTTTGCTGGTCCTGACATCGATGCCGAGTTGATCGCGCTCTCGAACGCTTTCTGGCAACGACTCGGTATTACGCGAGTCGCTCTGCAGATCAATTCTTTGGGCACGGCGGATGCGCGTCGTGCCTATCGTGCCGAGTTGACCGACTATTTCCGCTCGCACTACGACGTGCTTGATGAAGACAGTCGGCGTCGGCTCGAAGGTAATCCGCTGCGCATCCTCGACAGCAAGAATCCATCGATGCAATCGATGATCGCGGCGGCGCCGACTCTGCCGGACTACCTCGATGCCGAATCGAAAGAGCATTTTGCCGAACTCCGTGCCATGCTCGATGCGCTCGGAATTTCGTACACGGTTAATCCGCGACTCGTGCGTGGGCTCGATTACTACTCTCGCACCGTCTTCGAGTGGGTGACCGATGCGCTCGGCGCGCAGGATGCGGTTTGTTCGGGCGGACGCTACGACGGTTTGATTTCCCAGCTCGGCGGTGAGGCGACACCGGCGATCGGTTTTGCGATGGGTGTCGAGCGTGTTGTGGCGCTACTCGAGCAAACCGAGACGGCACCTAAGGCGCCGCAGGCAGATATTTATGTGGTGGCGCAGGGTGTGGCTGCTGTGCGCGAGTCGTTTCGGCTTGCCGATACGCTGCGCCGTGCAATGCCGGGGCGTCGTATAGAGACCAATTTAGGCGGCGGTAACTTCAAGGCGCAGTTCCGTCGCGCCGACCGCAGCGGCGCCCCTTTGGCGCTCGTGCTTGGCGAGGATGAGCTCGCACGTGGTGTCGTACAGATGAAGCCTTTGCGCGAGGGCGCAGGCGAGTCTAGCGAGATTTCTTTGGCGGCGACGGTCGAGACCGTTAGCCAATGGTTTTCACGTCAGGAGTAACGAACGTGATCGATGACGATTATTACAACGAACAAGAACAGTGGGAGCGCGTCAAGCGCTGGATCCGCGAGAACGGGCCTTGGCTGGTGGCGGGCGTCGTGCTCGGCTTGGGTGCGCTCGCCGGATGGCGTTGGTGGGAAGCGCGAATCGAGCGTCGTCACGTCGAGGCGAGCGAGTCTTATCAGCGCATCATCGAAACGCTAGAGAAGAACGAACGCGCGGCCGCACTCACGGCAGTCGATTCATTGCGAGCCGAGTACGCCTCGTCAGCCTATGCGGATCAAGCAGATCTGCTCGCTGCTCGTGTGCATGTTGAGGCCAATGAATTGGGCGAAGCGGCGACGCGCCTCGAGCGTGTCATGACCGGTTCGGATGATCCGCAGCTGCAGTTGGTCGCCCGAGTGCGTTTGGCTCGAGTGCAGATCGCACAGAGTAATGCCGATGCAGCGCTGGCGACGCTCAACGCCGTTGAGCCTGGTGCCTTCGCGGCTCGCTTCGATGACGTTCGTGGCGATGCTCTGCATGCCAAGGGTGACCGTGCTGCCGCATTGGCAGCTTGGCAAAAAGCCGAGGCCGCCTCTAGCGATCCGACTAAGCCCGCAACGGTCGATCTCGAAGGCCTGCGTTTGAAGATCGCTGACGCCCAAGCCGATGGTATCGAGACGCCCAAGGGTCCGTGAGGATCGGAGAATCTGCATGACTCGTTTCAAGCTCAGCTCACGTTACGCTTTGGCCGCTCTGGCGCTTGGCGTCTTTGGTCTGCTCTCAGGCTGCGACAAGGACAAAGATATCGAGCCGCCTGCTGAGCTCGTCGATTTCAAGTCGAGTCTTGGGGTCGATCGAGCCTGGAGTGTTTCGATCGGTGGCGGAGATCCTGTCATGCGCGCAGGGCTCGCGCCTGCGGTTGATGGTGAAGTGGTTTACGCGGCCGGTCGCGACGGCGACGTACTCGCCATGTCACAGGCTAATGGCAAAGCTCTTTGGCGCGCGCGCACTCGCGCTCAGCTGACCGGTGGGCCAGGCGCAGGGTTTGGCATCGTGGCGGTGGGCTCTGCCAACGGCGAGTTGATTGCGCTCGATCAGGCCACGGGCACGACGCTTTGGACGGTACCGGTCGGCGGTGAAGTGCTCTCAGCACCCGCGATCGCGCCCGATGCCGTTGTCGTACGTACGGTCGCCGGTGTACTGCTGGGTTTGTCGCGTGACGATGGCAAAGTATTGTGGCGCGAAGAGCAGCAAATTCCGCGTCTCACCTTGCGTGGCGCTGCTGCGCCCGTCGTGGCAGGTAATGCGGCGATTTGCGGTTTCGATAATGGCCGTGTGATCTCTGCCGAGACGCGCAACGGCGAAGTGCTCTGGGAGCAACTCGTCTCTGCCCCGCGAGGCCGTACAGAGCTTGAGCGCTTGGTCGACATCGACTCGGCAGTCAAAGTATCGGGTGTCGATGTCTTCGTGGCCGGTTTCCAAGGGCGTGTTGCGATGCTCGCACTCGACTCGGGACAGTCCTGGTGGTCACGCGAGATCTCGAGTCATCGCGGTCTCGATGTCGACGATGAATCGGTTTATGTCAGCACGGCAACAGGCGAGGTGATCGCTTTGCGCCGTCGCTCCGGCGTTGAAGTGTGGCGACAGGATGGCCTGCGTTTGCGCGGTCTCTCTGCACCGGTTGCGATCGGTGAGTACGTGGCTGTGGCGGACTTCGAGGGTTACGTGCACTGGTTGAATGCCGGCACGGGCGCGTTTGTGGCTCGCACCAAGGCGGGCACCCGCGTTAGCAATCCTCCGGTTCGCGCCGGGGATCTCATCGTGCTGCAGGATGACGAGGGCCGTGTGACGGCCTTCCGTCCGCGCGGCTGATTTTTTAGGAGCCCCGAGCATGTTGCCGGTAGTCGTGCTCGTGGGGCGGCCCAACGTCGGTAAGTCCACGTTATTCAATCGTCTGACCGGCACGCGTGATGCACTCGTGGCCGACATGCCGGGCGTCACCCGCGATCGCCAGTACGGTTACGGAAAACTCGGTCCGATTCCGTATGTGGTCGTTGATACCGGTGGGCTCGTTGAGCAGCCCTCAGGTATCGAGACGCCGATGCGCTTGCAGACCGAGCGTGCTGTCGCTGAGGCTGACGTACTGGTTTTCTTAGCCGATGCACGCACGGGTCTGACTCCCCAAGATCACTGGGTCACGAGCGAGTTACGACGCTCGGGCAAGAAGGTGGTTCTCGCCGTGAACAAGGCGGAGGGGCTCGACCCCACCACAGCGGCTTCAGACTTTTATTCTTTGGGTCTCGGCGACCCTATTGCGATTGCCTCAGCGCATGGCGATGGCTGTCGTGAGCTCATGGATTATGTGCTCTCGGACTTTGACCCGGAGGCGATCGAGCGCAGCAGTAACCCCAATGATGGCCGCATCCGTATCGCCATCATCGGCAGGCCCAATGTCGGCAAATCCACGCTGGTCAATCGTCTGATCGGTGAAGAGCGTGTGATCGCAAGCGACATGCCGGGCACTACACGAGATAGCATTTTCGTGCCCTTCGAGCGTGATGGTCGCGAGTTCACGTTGATCGATACAGCGGGTGTTCGTCGTCGTGGCAAGGTCGAAGATTTCATCGAGAAGGCGAGTGTTGCCCGCACTTTGCAGGCGATCGACACGGCGCATGTCGTGATATTCGTGGTCGATGCGCACGACACGATCGGTGAGCAGGATGCCAACGTACTGGGTCTCGCCTTGAACCGGGGTCGCGCATTGCTCATCGCAGTCAATAAGTGGGACGGTATTCCGGTCGAACAGCGCGACGAGATTCGTCGGCAGTTGGAATTCAAACTGGACTTCGTTCCCTATGCGCCGGTGCATTTCATTTCAGCGCGACACGGAACGGGCGTCGGTGAACTCGTCGTGGCCACCATCAAGGCCTACGACGCCGCGATGACTGAGATTCCGACGCCGAAACTCACCAAGACGCTAGAACGGGCGATGGTGCAGCATCAACCGCCGATGGTGCGTGGCCGCCGGATCAAATTGCGCTACGCGCACCAAGGCGGTCGTAATCCCCCGCGGATCATTATCCACGGCAATCAGACCAATCAGGTCCCCGAGTCGTATACGCGTTATCTCGCGAATGTGTTCAGAAAAGAATTCGATCTCTTCGCTTCGCCAGTCGCGATCGAATACCGTACCGACAAAAATCCTTATGCCCGTCCCGATCAACGTCCGATCAGGGCGACGCGCTCGCAGATTCGAGAAAAAGCGCGGGGTCGACGAACGCGCGATTGAGCGCGACGCCCCAGTGCAGGTGAGGTCCGGTCACGCGGCCGGTCGCACCGACTTCGCCGAGTTTCTCGCCGGTCGATAATTTTTGACCCACCTTGGCATCGATGCGGCTCAAATGGCAGTACATCGTAACGAGTCCGCGACCGTGATCGACGATGACCGTACCGCCGTTGAAGAAATAATCTCCGGTATCGATCACCGTGCCGGGTGCGGGTGAGACAACCGGCGTACCGACGGGAGCGGCGATATCCATCCCTGAATGTGGATTGCGGGGCTGGTTATTGAACACGCGCCGTAAGCCAAAGGAACTCGATCGCGGGCCCTTGACCGGTGAAATAAAACGCAGACTCTCGGGTGTCTGCGCCGTGAATGTGCCGTACATCGCGCGCAGATGAGGTTGCTCACGCTCGACGCGAGCTGCATTCGCCGGTGACAGATCGACGTGTTTCGGAGCGACCTTCAGTGCTTGCGTTCGATACTGTTTTCCTTCGATCGTGAAGCCACGAGTGAGCGTATTGGAACCGCGACGAATTTGTATCGCAGCTGGGCCCGGCGCGCGCGAGAGCGGGATGCCGACGAGCGCGACCCAACCTTGTTCGCGCGGTAACACCATCACGGCATCACCTTCGAAGCTGACGTAAGGCACCTCATTCGAATCGCCTTCGATGTCGATCATGACAACACCGCCTGGAACGGCACTCGCGCGGGGCAGTGTGAGTTCTGCGTTGGCGATCGACATGCTCATCGCGAGACAGGCGAGTACGAAAGATCGAATCATCGAACGAATCATTTAACGAGAGTCCTCATCGGGTAGTGCTTTGGGTGCAATCACCTGCGCCTGCAATTTGCCGTTGGCCACGCGTGCCTCAATGATGCTGCCGATCGGCGCCTCGCGAGTATCCCGAACGAGCTGACCGCTTGTGCTTAAGGTGACCAAAGCATAGCCGCGATCGAGCACGGCAAGCGGACTGACGGCATTTAGCGTGCGTGAGGCAAGCGCGAGACGTTGTTGTCGCTGCTGCCATTCCTGTGACCACGTTTGTCTCAAGCGATGATCGAGTCGAGTCAGTCGCTCGCGTAGTGAGTTGAGATGATGACGTGGCGTGACGGCAGCCAAGCGGATCTCGAGACGCTGCAGCCGCGTGGCGCGCTGCGAGCTCTGTAAAGCCCAGGCGGCTGCGAGTCGTTGTGTCAGCTCATCGAGCTTCTGCGCACCTTGATTAACGCGCTGACCCGGATGAGCGAATTCCAAGCGACGACGCAGCTGCTGCAAGCTGCTGCGATCATCGAGCAAACGTCGGGAGAGTGTTTGCTGCAGACGATGGGCGAGTTTGACGAGCGTGTTACGCCAGGTACTCGAGTCGGGCACGACGAGTTCCGCCGCACCCGATGGGGTGGGTGCGCGTACATCGGCGACGAAATCAGCAATGGTGAAATCGATTTCATGCCCGATACCGGTCACGACGGGCATCGGTGCGGATCTAATTGCGCGCGCAACCGCCTCGTCGTTAAAAGCCCATAGATCCTCCATCGAGCCGCCACCGCGCGCGACGATCAAGACATCACACTCTTGGCGCGCACTGGCAGCCGATAGAGCCGCGAGCAATTGCGGTACGGCATCTTTACCTTGCACGGCGGTCGGATAGATCACCACGGGCACGCTCGCAAAGCGTCGTGCGAGGATATGCAGGATGTCGCGAACGGCGGCACCCGTGGGTGAGGTCACGATACCGATGCGAGTGGGCAAGGTCGGCAGAGGACGCTTGAGCTCGCTTGCAAACAGTCCCTCCGTTTGCAGCTTTTCTTTCAGGCGGTCGAACTCGCGGCGTAGGGCGCCGACGCCGGAATCCTCCAGATGTTCAACTTGGAGCTGGTACTCGCCTCGCGGCTCGTAGAGCCCTACACGAACGCGCGCCATGACGAGCTGGCCGTCTCGGGGTACGAATCGCAGTGCGGCATTGCGCTGGCGGAACATGGCGCAGCGGACCTGGGCATCCCGGTCCTTCAGGGTGAAGTACCAATGGCCCGAGGCCGGGCGCGAGAAGTTGGTGAGCTCCCCCTCCACCCAAAGGGTCGGCATGCCGTGCTCGATCAGCAGCCTGACCTCGCGGTTCAGGCGTCCGACGGTATAAACATCTCGCTCAGGTGCCGGCATGGGGCCGAGTTTACCGGGTCTAGCCGGCTGCGGTAGAATGAGACGTCCAAACACTAGTTGGACGGTCCCCTCCATGCGAATTCTCGAAGAAGCACTCACCTTCGATGACGTGCTACTGGTCCCGGCGTACTCGGAAGTGCTGCCGCGCGAAGTTGACCTCTCCACGCAACTGACTCGCAAGATTCGCTTGAATCTGCCGATCGTCTCGGCAGCGATGGATACCGTCACTGAGGCTCGTCTGGCCATCGCCATCGCGCAAGAGGGTGGCATCGGCATCATCCACAAGAGCATGACGATCGAGGCTCAGGCGCTCGAAGTGGCGCGGGTGAAAAAGTTCGAAAGCGGTGTCGTCGCCGACCCCATCACGGTTACGCCCGAGACGACGATTCGCGAGGTGTTGGAGCTCACGCGATCCAACGGTATCTCGGGTATGCCTGTCGTGCGGGGTAAGCAAGTCGTCGGTATCGTGACGAGTCGCGATCTTCGCTTCGAAACGCACCTCGATGCGCCGGTCTCTTCGGTGATGACCCCGCAAGATCGTTTAGTTACCGTCCGCGAGAACGCGCCGCGTGAAGATGTGCTTCAGCTCTTCCACAAGCATCGCATCGAGAAGGTGCTCGTTGTCGGTGACAATCATGAGCTGCGCGGTTTAATTACGGTCAAAGATATTCAAAAGGCCACTGAAAGACCGCGCGCCTGTAAAGACGAGAGTGGGCGTTTACGCGCTGGTGCTGCAGTCGGAACTTCGCCTGACACTTTGGATCGCGTTGCGGCGTTGCGTGAGGCCGGCGTCGATGCGGTCATCGTCGACACGTCGCATGGCCACTCGCGCGGTGTGATTCAGATGGTCGAGAAGATCAAGTCGCGCTGGGGCGATTTGCAAGTCATCGGCGGTAACATCGTGACAGCCGAGGCAGCCAAGGCGTTGGTGGCCGCGGGTGCCGATGGCGTCAAAGTGGGCATTGGCCCCGGGTCGATTTGCACAACGCGTATCGTCGCGGGTGTTGGCGTGCCGCAGATTACGGCCGTAGCTAACGTCGCCGCTGGCCTCGAAGGCACCGGCGTGCCGTTGATTGCCGACGGTGGCATTCGGTATTCGGGCGACGTTGCCAAAGCGTTGGCTGCAGGCGCGCACGCGGTGATGATCGGCGGCCTCTTTGCGGGCACCGAAGAATCGCCAGGTGATGTCGAACTCTTTCACGGCGCGAGCTACAAGAGCTATCGCGGCATGGGTTCGCTGGGCGCGATGGCGGAGCGCCACGGCTCGAGTGATCGATACTTCCAAGACACCACCACCGAACTCGAGAAACTCGTCCCTGAGGGCATCGAAGGCCGCGTGCCCTACAAAGGCAGCATCCTCAACATCCTGCACCAGCTTGCGGGTGGCTTACGAGCGGCGATGGGCTATACCGGCAGTCACTCCATCGAGCAGATGCGCACTCGACCTTCGTTCGTGCGTATCACGACAGCGGGTGTGCGCGAGTCGCACGTTCACGACGTCACGATCACCAAAGAAGCACCGAACTACCGCATTTCATGACCGACATCCACGCCGACCGAATCCTCATTCTCGATTTCGGTTCGCAGTACACGCAGCTCATCGCGCGGCGCGTACGCGAGCTCGGTGTGTATTGCGAGATCCATCCTTGGGATGCCGGTGACGACGCTGTTCGCGAATTCGGCCCTAAAGGCATCATCCTCTCGGGCGGTCCTGAGTCGGTGACCGTTGCTGGTTCGCCCGCAGCGCCGGCGGCGGTATTTCAGCTTGGCGTACCGGTGCTCGGTATTTGCTACGGCATGCAAACCATGGCTGCGCAGCTCGGCGGTCGAGTCGAGCCGGGCGCCGTTCATGAATTTGGTTATGCTGAAATCCGCGCGCGCGGTCATTCGGCATTGCTACGCGATATCGAAGACCGCGTGAACGCCGAAGGTCACGGTCTGCTCGACGTGTGGATGAGTCACGGTGATCAGGTCGTCGCTTTACCTGAAGGATTTAAAGCCATCGCCTCCACAGGTGATGTGCCGATCGCCGGCATGGCCGATGAGTCGCGTCGCTACTACGCTCTGCAGTTCCACCCAGAAGTGACTCATACGAAGCAAGGCACGCGGATCTACCAGCGTTTCTTGCGCGAAATTTGTAGCTGCGAAGCGAGCTGGAACGCCGGCAATATCATTGAAGATGCGATCGCTCGGGTTCGTGCGCAAGTCGGCAAGGGTCGAGTGCTGCTGGGGCTTTCGGGCGGTGTCGACTCATCGGTGGTTGCAGCACTACTTCACAAGGCCATCGGCGATCAGTTGGTTTGCGTATTCGTCGATCACGGCTTGTTGCGATATCGCGAAGGCGATGCAGTGATGGATATCTTCGCCCGTAATCTCGGTGTTCGAGTGATCCGGGTGAATGCCGCCGAGCGTTTTTTCGGCGAGCTCAAAGGCGTTTCGGATCCCGAAGCTAAGCGGAAGATCATCGGCCGCTTGTTCGTCGAAGTATTCGACGAAGAGGCCAAGAAGTTGGCCGGTGATGGCGATGGCAGTACGGCAGGTGATCGCGTCGAGTTCTTGGCGCAAGGTACGATTTACCCCGACGTCATCGAGTCAGCAGGTAGCAAAACCGGTAAGGCGCACGTCATCAAGAGCCATCACAACGTTGGTGGACTGCCGGCGCACATGAAGTTGAAGCTCGTCGAACCCTTACGCGAGCTGTTCAAGGATGAAGTGCGTCGTATCGGCGTCGAACTCGGTCTGCCGGCTGAGATGGTCTACAGACATCCATTCCCGGGTCCCGGACTCGGTGTACGCATTTTGGGTGAAGTGACGCGTGAAGCGGCTGACACTTTGCAGCTTGCTGATCACATCTTCATCGAAGAGCTGCGTAAAGCCGGTTGGTACGACAAGACGAGTCAGGCTTTTGCCGTGTTTTTGCCAGTCAAGAGCGTCGGTGTGACCGGTGATGGTCGACGACACGATCCGGTGATTGCGCTGCGCGCTGTCGAAACGATCGACTTCATGACAGCGCACTGGGCGCACTTACCTTACGAGCTGCTCGATGTCTGCTCGCGTCGCATCGTGAACGAAGTCAAAGGCATCAGCCGAGTGGTGTACGACATCAGCGGTAAGCCGCCCGCGACGATCGAGTGGGA
>JBMTZD010000013.1:0-42426 GCA_049455235.1 Steroidobacteraceae bacterium | reverse complement strand
GACGACGCGTGAACGGATCGCCTTAATCGATGATTTGGGCGCCAGCGGTGACGACGGCTGCGACGTCACGACTGCGGCGACGGGCCTCGTCGAGATTATCGCCGCGCGCTAAGGCCACCCCCATCCGTCTTTGACCGCGTACCTCGGGCTTGCCGAACAAACGTAACGTGGTGTCCGGCTCGGTCAGCGCCGCTTGAAGATTCGAGAATCGCAAATCGGCTGTGTCGGCTTCGATAAGGATGGCAGTTGAAGCGGAGGGGCCGAGTGCGCGGATGTGGGGTATCGGTAAACCGAGGATCGCTCGAAGGTGCAAGGCGAACTCGGATAAATCCTGAGAGATCAGGGTGACGAGCCCTGTATCGTGAGGTCGCGGTGATACTTCACTGAACCACACCTCGTCGCCCTTTACGAAGAGCTCGACTCCGAACAGCCCCCGTCCACCGAGTGCATCGGTGATTCGCAGCGCAATGTCACGACTACGCGCCAGCGCCGCGGCGCTCATGGGGTGGGGCTGCCATGACTCTCGGTAATCACCACTGATCTGCAAGTGACCGATCGGATCGCAAAAAGATGTTCCGCTCGCATGCCTTACCGTGAGTAGGGTGATTTCATAGTCGAACTCGACGAAACCTTCGACGATCACGCGACCCGCACCCGCTCGGCCACCTTCTTGGGCGTAGCGCCAGGCTTCCTGAGCTGCTGCCCTCGCTTTGACCACGCTTTGCCCCTTGCCCGAACTCGACATGACAGGTTTCACCACACAGGGCGTACCAATCTCGTCCAGGGCTTCGAGATACTCTTCGAGAGTGGAGGCGAATCGATAGCGCGAGGTCGGCAACCCCAGTTGCTCGGCGGCAAGACGTCGGATGCCCTCTCGATCCATGGTGAGTTTGGCGGCTTTCGCTGTCGGAACGATGTGAAAGCCCTCGGCTTCGAGCCGGAGCAACTCGTCGGTTGCGATGGCTTCGATCTCCGGGACGATGAAATCCGGACGTTCGCGCAAAACGATATCGCGCAAAGCTTCTGCATCGAGCATGCGAATGACATGGGCTCGGTGTGCGACCTGCATGGCGGGCGCGTTGGCGTAGCGATCGACGGCGATGACTTCAATACCGAGACGCTGTGCTTCGATGGCGACCTCTTTGCCCAGTTCACCCGAGCCGAGCAGCATCAAGCGCGTGGCGCCGCGCGAACCGGGAGTGCCGATGGTGGTAGTCATCATGTTCCTCGCGTTAGACTCTAAACAGAGTTTAACCGTGTAAAGCAGGTACGCCATGTCTGACCCCGTTGTAGCGAGTCGCACTCCCATCGCAGTCGATGTAGAGGCAGGCAAGACGTATTGGTGGTGCAGTTGTGGCAAGTCAGCCAAGCAGCCATTTTGTGACGGGTCTCATAAAGGGACCGATTTCACTCCAGTGAAATATGATGCGACGTCCTCCACCAAGGTTTGGTTCTGCGGCTGCAAGCACACTGCGAACGCCCCTTTATGCGACGGGGCGCACAAGAAACTGCCCTGATGTCATATCGAGCCGAGCGTCAACAGGAGGCGCTTCGGCTATCGCTATTGGGCGACTGGACGATTCAGCAGGTCGGTGACATCGAGCGCTCGCTGAAGGCGTTAACGCTCGATGATGTCGTTATTGTTCATCTCGATTTATCGGCGATCGAATCGCTCGACCTGTCCGGCGCTTGGTTGATTCATGATCTGCGAGCGCGGCTCGCAGTCGACCGTACTGTCGAGTTGGCCTCACCGGAACCGCCAATGTTGCGGCTGGTTGCGCAAACGCTCCGCAAAGAGGGTTCGGCGCAGATTTCGGTTAGACGCGGTTCTCGTTCAGTGGTCGAAAATCTGGGTCGTCACGCTTCAGATCGATTTTCAGGCTGGCTCGACGGATTGGCGTTTCTCGGTGTGACGGTGCTCCGATTTCTGGGCGCGCTGAAGGATCCGCGGGTTTGGCGCCCGATTTCGATTGCGCGACACGTATACGACACCGGACTCACCGCCATTCCGATCGTCGCTCTGATCGCGTTTTTGATCGCCATCATCATCGCCTACATGGGTGCGCAGCAACTGCAGCAGTTCGGTGCAGATATTTTTGTTGTCGACTTGGTAACGGTGGGTGTTTTGCGCGAACTTGGTGTGTTACTGACTGCCATCATCGTCGCCGGACGCTCAGGTAGCGCCTTCGCTGCCGAGATCGGCGCGATGAAGCTCAATCAAGAGATCGATGCGCTGAAAGCGACCGGAGTCGAGCCCATAGAAGTTCTCGTTTTACCGCGATGGATTGGTCTGGTCATTGCGCTACCGCTATTAACGGTCATTGCTGACGCGGTGGGCGTGGCGGGCGGTGCCTTGCTGTGTCACTGGCTGCTCGATATGCCATTCGTTCAATATTTTCAAAGAGTCGATGAGTCGATTGCGGCGTGGACCTTCTGGGTGGGCATCATCAAGGCGCCGGTATTTGCCGTGCTCATCGCGGCAGCAGGCACCTATCGCGGTATGCAAGTTCGCGGATCCTCGCGCGAGCTTGGTCGATTGACGACAGTGGCGGTGGTTCAGGCGATCTTCATGGTGATTCTGGCCGACGCCCTGTTTGCCGTTCTCTTCATGGAGATCGGCATATGAGTGCGGATCCGGTGATCGTGGTGAGTGATATCGTCAATCGCTTTGGCGCTCAGACCGTGCACGACGGCCTTTGTATGCAAGTGGAGCGCGGCGAGATTTTCGGTATCGTCGGGGGTTCCGGATCAGGCAAAAGCGTTTTGCTCAATACGATCTTGGGTCTACGACGCCCGCAACGAGGGCGAGTGGCGCTCTCCGGCGTCGATATCACCACGCTCGCGGATTCACAGTTACGCGAGCTCAAAATGACTTATGGGGTGACGTTTCAGGCGGGCGCACTTTTTAGTTCATTAACCGTCCTGCAGAACGTACAACTGCCTATGCTGGAGCATCTCGATCTTTCTGATCGTGCGCTCGAGGAATTGGCATTACTTAAGGTCTTACTGGTTGGTCTGCCCACGGAAGCAGCCTACAAATATCCTTCGCAGCTCTCCGGTGGCATGATCAAGCGTGCGGCACTGGCTCGCGCGCTCGCCCTCGATCCTAAGCTCTTATTTCTCGATGAGCCGACCTCGGGGCTCGATCCGATCAGTGCGGCGGCTTTCGATGAGTTATTGGTGAGCTTGCAGCGGGAGCTCGGGTTGACTGTGGTCATGATCACGCACGATCTGGACACCATATTCCGAACCTGTAATCGTGTCGGCGTCATCGTCGATCGCAAGCTGATCTCGGGCACACTCGAGGAAATCGTCGATAACCCGCATCCTTGGATTCGGGAGTACTTCCACGGCGCTAGAGCCAGTCGTTTCGGAGCATCTCGTGGAGCGTGAAGCAAACTACACCGCCGTGGGCGCATTCGTGCTGTTGGCTATCGGCATGGCGATTGCGTTTGTCTATTGGTATTCCGATGGTCGCAATGCCCGTTCTTATGAGCGCTATGAGGTTTACTTCGAAGGCTCGGTCAGTGGGCTTAATGTCGGAAGCACCGTGCGCTATCTGGGAGTCGATATCGGGCGCGTTATCGATTTGAATATCGATCGTCGCTCGGCAGCTCGGGTACAGGTGATTGTCGATATCGACTCGGCCGCACCGATTTCTGACAAAACGGTAGCGGAGTTATCGCTGCTGGGCGTAACGGGCTTGCTGTACATCGATCTGCTCGGTAATGCAGGAACCAAGAAATTGACGCCGATTGTGGCGAGTGAGTCTTATCCCGTCATTCGTTCGGTTAGATCAGGATTCGACGTATTTCTCTCCGGTGTGCCTGAGGTCATGGGGCGTGCATCGGAAGTGGCGCAACGCGCCAGTCGTTTGCTATCGGACGACAACCTAGATGCGTTGTCGAGCACGATCGTGAATCTCGAGCGCGCGAGTCGCTTGTTACCGGATACGGTGAGCGAAGCGCAAGCCTTGGCGCGCGAGCTGCGCACGATGTCTCGTGACTTGACGGCGGCCGCTGCAGCGCTGCGGCAGATGTCGGAGCAAAGTGCACCTCTGGTGTCACAGAGTGTCAGTAAGCTATCAAAAGCCTCTGATAATCTGCTCTCGGCAACCACTAAAGTTGATACCTTGCTCACCGAGAGTGCAGGCGGGATAACCCAGTTTGCGCAGCAAGGGCTGCCGGAGTTTGAGAGCCTGTTGCGTGAAACACGCGCGACCGCCGAAGAGGTAAAGGAGCTCACTCGCGAACTGCGAGAAGAGCCATCTAGTTTGTTATATGAAAAGAAACCACGCGGGATCGAGGTGCCACGATGAAGGCTGCCGCTATTTCTTTGATTTTTCTACTTGGTGGGTGCGCCTCGACATTTGACAGTGAACGCTCTTTGGCAGAGGAGTACACCCTCAAGACAACGAGCGATCGAGCCAAGCTTGCCACCACGACATCCTTGAGCGCGCCCATCCAACTGATGCGGGTAGAGGCGGCGCCGGGCTACGACACGCGACATATCCTCGTGACTTACCCTGATGGGCGGGTGGACATTCTCGCCGATGCGCGCTGGGTAGGCTCGATTCCCAGCCTAATCGAGGTCGCGGCGGTAGATCAGTTACGCGCAGCCGGATTCGACGCCCATGCCAACGCAGCCGCGCTCGCTGCGCCCTACGCTTTGCGAGTCATCGTCAGACGTTTCGACGCCGAGTACTCGACCGATGGTGACCGCGCCGCCCAGCCGACCGCTCGGGTGGATCTCGATGTGAGTCTGATTCGCCGACGCGACCGTCTTCCACTCGGTACTTGGCGCGTTTCTGGTGAGGCTGCAGCGGCGGAAAACCGGCGCACGGCCATCGTCTCGGCCTTTGGTTTGGCGACCCATTTGGCGCTTGAGGGGCTCTCGAAAGAGTTGTCAGCGGTCACGGCCCTGCAACAATAACCCCTTAATATCCCTCACGTTTTCGGCGTCGTCCTGTCCCTTCCCCGAGGCCTGTTCAGGTTTGTCCAGTATTTGTACCGGACAAATGCTTGACATGCCTCTAGGCGCCGCTAAACTATCGTACGTCAACCGTCCCTTCTGACGAGTGACCCCCGTTTGGGCGGATCTAAAGATCCGCCCTTTTCTTTTTCGGGGACGGCCGCGGCAGCCGGCAGCGAGGAATCAGCCTGGCGATGTAGCGGCTTCGAGCTCCGCGCCGAGCTCGAGCCAACGCTCTTCCAGCTTTTCAATCTGTTTGACCAGCACGCCTAGGCGTTGCGGTACCGACCGCATCGCGGGATCACTTGCGTTGGACGACGCTGCATTGATTATTTGCTGCTCCAGTTCACGTCGCTGTGCAGAAAGCCGCTCTAGTTCCTTCTCGACGGCTTTGAGGTCGGTACGCAGAGACGCCAACTGCTGGCGAGCGGCAGCATCACGGCGACGTTGTTCGCGGCGATCGACGACGTCTTCGCTGCGTCGCGTCGAGCTTGAGGCTCCTGATCGCACGTCACGAGCCAGCGACTGCGCGTAGTCTTGTAGATCGCCGTCAAAGCGCGTCGCAGCGCCATCGCGAACCAGCCAAAACTCGTCGCAGACGCTGCCGAGCAATCCTCGATCGTGCGATACGAGGATGACCGCACCGGAGAACTCTTGCAGCGCGAGTAAAAGCGAATCGCGCATCTCGAGATCGAGATGGTTAGTTGGCTCGTCCAGCAACAATAAATTTGGTCGTCGCGCGACGAGAATCGCGAGCGACAATCGAGCACGTTCGCCACCCGAGAAATGCTTGACCGACTCGAAGACTCGATCGCCTTGAAATCCGAAAGATCCCAAGTGGTCACGCTTTTGCTGTTCAGGCCATTGTGCGACGACGGCACCACCGCGACGCGTGAGCTCTAATATCGCTGTACTCGATGCATCGAGCTGATCGACTTCTAATTGCGCGAAAAACCCGACCTCCAGATCCGGTGCTGACGTGATCGTGCCGCTAAGCGGCGCCAGTTGCCCGGCGATACTCTTGATTAGCGTGGATTTACCAGCGCCATTACGTCCCAGAATACCGATACGTGCACCTGGTGGGATCGAGAGTGAAAAGTCGTCGATGATGATCTGATCACCATAACCAGCCGTGATGCGATCGAGTGATACGAGCGGTACGGGTAGCTTGCGTGGCTCGAGAAACTGCCAGTCAAAGGTGTGTTCAACTCGCTGGGTCACTAGCGTCGGCAGTCTTTCCAGCCATTTCAAGCGACTTTGCGCTTGTCTTGCCTTACTCGCTTTTGCACGAAAGCGCTCGACGAAGCTGCGAACATGGTCGGCTTCTCGCCGGATTTTCTCGTTCTGCGCTTGCTGCTGTGCGAGTCGTGCGGCGCGTTGTGTCTCGAACTCCGAGAAGTTACCGCTGTAAGCCGTGAGTGAGCCTAAGCTGACATGCAGTACGCGGTTGATTACGGCATCCAAGAAGTCACGATCGTGCGACACAAGCATGAGCGTACCCGGATAACTCTGCAGCCAGCGTTCCAGCCAGAGCACGGCATCGAGGTCCAAGTGGTTGGTCGGCTCGTCGAGTAGCAAAACATCGGATGGGCACATCAGTGCCTTGGCGAGATTGGCGCGCATACGCAGTCCGCCTGAAAATTCTTTGATCGACTGATCGATACGTTTCGGATCGAATCCGAGTCCGTCCAGCAGAGCGGCGGCTCGACTACGTGCTGTGTATCCGCCAAGTTGATCGAAATCCGCCAAGGCTTGAGCATGCTGAATACCGTCTTCGCGACGCTCTGCCTCGGCGAGAATCTGCTCACATCGACGCAAGGCGATATCGCCGTCGATGACATGTTCGATCACGGCGCGATCCGAATCGGGTAACTCTTGGATGACCGACGCGAAGGTTAAGCCGCCCGGGATCTCTAGATCACCCCGATCCGGGGTCAGCTCACCCTTGATCAGCGCGAGCAAGGACGATTTACCGCTACCGTTGCGGCCGACGATACCGACTTTCTCACCGCGCAGAATGCTGGCCGTAGCGGAGTCGAGGAGAGGCTCGGGACCGCGCCGAAGCCTGATGTTTCGCAAGTGAATCACGGGCGCGATTCTACGCGAGCGCTTGTGTATGCTCGTCGTTGTGCGAATCGAAATTTTCTCCGACATCGTCTGTCCTTGGTGTTTCGTCGGGCAAAGTCGTCTTGCGGCGGCATTGGCCAGGCGACCCGAGATGGCAGCAGAGGTCATCTGGCTGCCTTTCGAGTTGAATCCCACCATGCCGACGGAAGGTCGGCCGCGTGCGGACTATCTGCGCGAGCGTTTCGGCGACGTGAACCGATTTGCCGATGCCCAGCGGCAACTACAGGAGATCGGCGAGCAGGAAGGCATTCGATTCGATTTCAATGGCATTCAACGTATGCCGAATACTCGGCGGGCGCACGTCTTGTTGGCCTACATTCGTCGCGAAAGTCCTGCTCTACAGACCCGCGCCGCGCGGCTTTTGTTCGAGGCGTACTTCAGCGAGGGTTTGGATATTGGCGATCCTCACTGTCTCGCGGAGTTAGCCGAAAGACTCGGTCTCGATAGTTTGGTCGTCACGCCCATGCTTGACGATGCAACTTTGCATGCAGAAGTGCAGGCGCTCGAAACGCTAGCCGCTCGCTGGAATGTGTCTGGCGTACCGACCTTCATTCTCGATCGATGCACCGGTTTTTCAGGCGCGCAACCTGTCGCTGTTTTCGAGCGTGCATTCGATTCCGTACTCGCACAGACGCGTAACTCATGACAGTCGATGAATTGATTGGGCGAGTGCGTTCTCATGTGATCGAACTCGAACAGGGGAGTTGCGTACTGCATCGCGAGGCGGTGCAGCCTTATCTCGATCTGCGCAGCGCGGCTCGGGCAGAAGGACATGACTTAGTCGCTGTTTCCTCTTTTCGGGACTTCGACAGACAGAAATCCATCTGGAACGGTAAGTATCGAGGAGAACGGCCCGTGCTCGATCGGCAAGGTCGGGCGCTCGATATCACAAATTGGCCAGTCGCCGATCGTATTGAGGCGATCTTGTGGTGGTCTGCGATGCCTGGTGCGAGTCGTCATCATTGGGGTAGCGACATCGACGTGATTGATCGAGCCGCTCTATCGGCAGACACGGTGGTCGAGCTCGTGCCTGAGGCTTATCGCGACAATGGGCCACATGCGCGACTGCATGCGTGGCTGTCGGAGAACATGGCGCGCTTCGGATTTTTTCGACCCTATGTCACCGAGCGCGCTGGGGTCAGTCCTGAGCCTTGGCACCTGAGTTACGCGCCGGTTTCGATGTTAGCCTTGCAAGCACTGACGCCATCTGTGCTATGCGACGCATGGCGAGCCGCTGATATCGATGGGGTCGAGTGGTTGATTGCGAATGTCGACTCCTTACATTCGCGTTATGTTGACGATATAGATGCTCCTGATCTCAGATAAACGACGTTAGATTTTGAACTCAGCTAACACGGGCGTGTGATCTGAAGGCCTTTCGGCACGACGCGGTTCTTTATCGATACGCGCAGCGATACACAGCGGTGCTAATGCGTTCGAAGCCAAAATCAAATCGATGCGTAGCCCAGCGTTACGACGAAAGCCTGCTGCTCGGTAATCCCACCAACTATACGATTTCTCTGGCTGATCGAACTGACGAAAGACATCGACCAATCCCGCTTGCAGCAATCGACGATACGCGTCGCGTTCGGGTTCGCTGACATGGACGTGCCCGACCCACGCGGCTGGATCGTGTACATCGCGATCTTCTGGTGCGATGTTGAAGTCTCCCAAGACCACCAGATTGTTTTCTACTCTCAGGAGTGACTCGAGCCATTGTTGCAGTGCCTCGAGCCAGCGCAGCTTATAAGCGTACTTATCAGAGCCCGGCTCTTTCCCATTGGGCACGTATAGATCAACGACAACCATCCCAGCTGTGCGAACGGCGAGCACCCGCTTTTGTTCGTCATCGAAACCTGGAATGCCGGTGGCAATAACTTCGATAGGCGCACGCGACAGTACGGCGACTCCGTTATAGGTTCGCTGACCGCTGTAAGCGCATTGATAGCCCAGCGCCTCGATGTCCGCCAACGGAAAGTCTGAATCTGGAAGCTTGGTTTCTTGCAGGGCAATGATGTCCGGCTTGCTATCGGCGACCCATGTGGCGAGTTGCGGTAATCGAACTCGCAGCGAGTTGACGTTCCAGGTGGCAATGGTGAGATTAGGCATCTGCTTAGGTTAAACGACCTGTGTACGATAGCGACCATGAGCAGAGAAAAATTCGACTTAATCGTCATCGGCGGCGGTAGTGGGGGCTTGGCCTGCGCACAACGCGCCACCCAGTATGGCGCCAAGGTGCTACTGGCCGAGTCAGCGCGTTTGGGTGGCACCTGTGTCAATGTCGGCTGCGTACCCAAGAAGGTGATGTGGAATGCCGCGCATATAGCGGAAGCGGCGGCTGATGCACCTCATTACGGATTCGATCTCGAGTATCGAGGTCACGATTGGTCTGCGCTGCGTCACGCCCGTGATGCCTATATCGCGAGACTCAACGGGATTTACGAGCGAAACCTCGCTGCTAAGAATGTTCAGTTGATTCGAGGGTCCGCCTCCTTCATATCATCGAACGAAGTGAGGATCGGTGAGGATGTGTTCGAAGCATCGCGAGTTGTGATTGCCACCGGCGGTCGTCCGATGATGCCGGCGATTCCTGGTAGCGAGTTTGGGATCAACTCTGACGGCTTCTTCGAACTAGAGAGTCTGCCTGCGCGTACTGCTGTCGTGGGTAGTGGCTATATTGCCGTCGAACTGGCGGGGGTACTGCACTCGCTAGGCAGCAAGGTCACTCTGGCATTTCGTCGCGATCGTGTTCTTCGACACTTTGATTCGATGTTGTCGGATGCGCTGATGAAAATCATGCGCGATGATGGTCTTGCTCTCATCGATCATGCCGCTCCGCGGGCGCTCGAACGCGATGTCGATGGCTCGCTTCGTTTGCTTTTCGATGATGGTCGCCAGTCGGGGCCCTTCGATACGGTGATTTGGGCCATCGGACGCGAACCGATGGTCGAGAGTCTCGCACTTGATCGAGCAGGTATTCGTTTGGATAGTCGGGGTTTCATTCCCGTTGATCGCTATCAAGAAACGCCCGTCAAAGACGTCTTTGCGATAGGAGACGTGACTGGGCAGGCTCAGTTGACTCCCGTTGCGATTGCCGCGGGACGACGTCTGGCCGACCGTCTTTGGGGCGGGATGGAGGGACGTCATCTCGATTACAGCAACATTCCGACAGTCGTGTTTAGCCATCCGCCTATCGGCACCGTCGGCCTTAGCGAAAACGAAGCCATCGATCGCTATGGCGCGCACGACGTCAAGGTGTATACCTCCGGTTTCGTACCCATGTACCACGCGCTGACACCGCGTAAGCCGCGAGCCGAGATGAAACTCGTCACCGTCGGTGCAGACGAGCGGATTATGGGGTGTCACGTTATCGGCGCTGGGGCAGACGAGATGCTGCAGGGATTTGCGGTCGCGATCCGGATGGGTGCTACCAAGCGTGATTTTGATGATACGGTTGCCATCCATCCCACCAGCGCCGAAGAATTTGTCACGATGCGTTAAGGTTGGCTGCGCGGCGGTCCGCAAGGTACACGCCGCGCTCTCTCTACGTTGACTTGATAAACCGCCATGCGCGCAATGACGCCATGGAAAGTGCAGTCAGAAAGTTCAGGATGACGGCCTTTTTGGTTTTGACGTTGCTGTTGTCGCTTGGTTGCGCACCGAGGCCACAGCCGATCTCGGCTGAGCAGCTGCAACTGAAGATCAATCTTCTGTGCACGACGTGTGATGACTTCCTGCAGTGTACTGCCACTGGGCAGTCCGCCAGCGCCGGCTTCACGCTTTACCGCTTACGCGAAAAATCCTTCTTCGCCCAAATCGCTACAATTTGGGATTATTTGATCCAATGGGCGTATCAAAAGACCAGCGATCGTAGGCCATTGTCAATATACGTAGAAGACAATGGCGCGCCTCGTGTTCTCGTGTCCGACTCCGTGGCCAAAGTCGATATGGTCACCGGGCTCATCATGTTGCCAGATTCAACGATCGACATGCGCAATGGCAGCTGGATCGTCGCTGGTGAGTCGGCCGGTCATTGTCGCGCGATGATGCGTCGTGACGGTTATCGATGGCTACGCTCGCTCTTGAATAAACCGCTGCCGACCGGGGGAGCACCATGAGGGCGGCACTATTGGGTTTGCGATATCTCCTCGCGATATTTTTTGCCGGTGCGGCTGTCAATAAATGGAAGCAGGGCTACATCACGAGTGATTATTTGAAGGGTGTTTTCCTGCAGCGCATCGAAGAAATCGATCCTGAGTCGTTCGGCGCGTGGTTTATCGAAAATATCGGTATCCCGCATTACGTGCCGTTGGCATGGCTCGTATGCTGGGGCGAAACACTCATCGCTGCAGGCTTATTGTTCGGGTGTATGACGCGAGGCGCTGCCACGGGCGCGATGGCAATGATGTTCGCCTTTGCCATCGGTGGTTATTACGACGCTTCACTAATCGTGTTGAGCTTGATCTTCTTGCCCTTCGTGATATTGCCGACGGGGCGCTGGCATGGTATCGACAAGCAACTGCATGCCCGATATCCCCAATCCATTTTATTCGGCTGAGGACGATTCATGAATAAGTTCGGACCCGTGCGCTTGATGCCCGGAGTCACTCGTGGGCACGTCGCGGCTTATCTTTGGGCTGCCTTCGTCAGTATCGGCATCTTCACTTACGCCACGGCACTGCAACCCTATCTACTCGAAGTCAACATTGGCGTACCACCTAACGAGAGAGGTGTTGTCTCGGGTGATCTGCAATTTTGGCAAGAAATAGTCACCCTGATGTTTGTTGGTCTATTTGGCGCATGGTCAGATCGTGTCGGACGGCGCCTTGTTTACATCGTTGGATTTTTGATCACCGGTCTTGCCTATGCCGCGTATCCCTTTGCAGATGATGTGGGGCAACTGCTCATCTATCGATTGATCTATGCGGTCGGTATCGCAGCACTGGGTGGCATGTTGGCGACGGTGCTCGCCGATTATCCCATCGATGCCGATCGCGGCAAATTAACGGGAATCTCTTTCTTCTTAAATGCCGTCGGTGCTTTACTGTTCTTTGCCGTACTCACTCGGCTGCCATCGTTATACCAAGGCTTTGGAGCAACCGAGACGGAGGCAGGACGCTTTGCCTACCTGACTATCGCGGCTGTTTGCGTCATCAGTGCACTGATCATGCTGGGTCTGAAGCCGGGTCGACCAGAGCAGGTGACAGAGCGTTTGCCCTTGTTGGCATTACTGCGCCAAGGACTCAATGCCGGCAAGCGTCCGCGGATCGCCTTGGCCTATGCGGCCTCATTTGCCGCGCGTGCCGATCTCGTCATCGTAGCCTTATTTCTCTCACTTTGGGTTCAGTCTGCCGCATTGGCCGATGGTGCGACGGCTGCCGAGGCAACCTCGAGACAAGGCGCTCTGTTTGGAATCGTTCAAGGTAGTGCGATGCTGTGGGCGCCATTTTTTGGTTGGCTTGCCGACAAGGTGGATCGCGTCACCTTGGTCATCATGGCGACCGTTCTTTCAGTGGGCGGCTACGGCTGGATGGGACTGACGCCAGATCCTGCTGTGGGGGCTGCTGCTTTTGGCGCAGCCGCATTACTCGGTATCGGTCAGGCGAGTGGGATTCTCGCCTCACAGGTGTTGATTGCTCAGGAAGCACCGGGTGCCATTCGCGGTGCGGTTATCGGTATGGTGGGTTTTTTTGGCGCCCTCGGTATTTTGGCAATTTCCAAAATCGGTGGCATCGCGTTCGATGCGTGGCGCCCAGGCGCGCCTTTCATCATCATGGCCGGCGCTAATGTGGTGTTGTTGGTTTATGCGATCTGGGTCAGAGCTCAGCCACGAACACCCTAACTCTCAAGATCGCCACACAGAGTATCAGCGAGTGCGATTACTTCGTCTCAGTGTGATCTCGATGTCCCGCGAAAGACATTCGATCCAACACGCCAAGCAGCAGCGCTGAAACGACGAAGGTCAGGTGCAGCATGACGTACCAGAAGATTTTGTCGTTCGGAATGGTCTTGGCATCCATGAACACCTTCAGCAGGTGGATGGACGAGATTGCCACGATCGATGCCGCCACTTTTAGCTTCAAAGTCCCTGCATCGAGCTTGCCTAACCAGCCTAGTTTTTCGCCTCCTTGCGCAACATCTAATCGTGACACGAAGTTCTCGTAACCCGAGAACATCACCATCACGATCAAACTTCCGACCAGAACGATATCAATTAACGTCAGTACGATCAGTACGAGCTGATCTTCGGGCATCGATCCGACTTCCAAAATCACGTGTAGTGCTTCTTGGAAGAATTTAACGCCAAGCGCAATCAGCGCGAGTGACAAACCAAGATAGAGCGGCGCCAGCAGCCAACGGCAAGCAAAAATCAGCTTCTCAAGGTTTTTTTCGATCACAAATTTTTCTCCGACGGGAACGGCGACATACGCTGTAGCGCGTTATCCCGAACGACATAATGGTGTGCCAGACCGGCGAGTGTGTGTATGGCTATCAAAGCGTAGCCAACTTTAGAACCAGTCTCATGGATTTCCTCGATCGTCTCTGCCAGCACTTCGTTCGGAGCCACCAGCGGTGGCAATGCCACACCAAAGAACGGAATGCTCGAGCCCTCTGCGCTCAGCAGAAGCCAGCCACCAAGCGGCATACCAATCATCAGGAGATACAGAGCCGCATGCAGTGCATGTGAGAGTCCCGTTTGCCAAGCGGGTGGGGTGGGTGAAATAGGAGGCGCCGTAAAGGCGGTGCGAAGCGCCAATCGTATGAGCACCAGAGCAAACACACTCAGACCGAGCATGTAGTGCCACGTCTTCATCATCTCGCGAGGCTCGCTACCACGCGGATAGATATCGCGAAACTCCATCAAACAATAAACAGTCGCAATTAGCACCAGCATGAACCAATGCAGTGCGATTGATACGCTGTGATATCGGGAGGAGGTTTTCATGCGCTCATTCTAGCGTGGCACCTGACCCAGTGGCGTGAGTCACGCCACGATACCGCGGAAAATACGTACTGGTGGCGCGTCGTGGGTCAACGATTTCTCCTCGACGAAACGCAGTCCAAGTTTTTCCAAGACACGGATCGAGCGTAAATTATGGGCTAGGGTGATGCCATATATGTCAGTCAATCCGATTTCTTGTTGTCCTCTTATCAAGACCGCTACAGCTCCTTCGGTGGTGTAGCCTGACCCCCAATAGGCTGGCAATACCGCGAAGCCGATATCCGGGCTCGGTAACGACGCTCGCTGAACGAGGCCACACATACCTATCGGTACGGGTTTGGCGTTGTCGCGTCTTAATCCCATCCACAGCAGGCCGTGTCCATGCTCGGTATAGCTCGCGATAGGTCCTTCGCGAAGGTAACGACGAGCATCCTCAAGAGTTCTGACTCCGCGATCGCCGATGAATTCGTAGAAAGACGGTTCGTTGAGTAATTCGAGCACCATGGGCGCATCGTCTTCGACGAACTCGCGTAGCGTGAGGCGTGGCGTTTCGATATCCCAGCTCATGTCCGACATCTTAAGATGTCGGGATGCCTAAGCAATCGATTCATCGCCCAGTTCGTCATCTAGTCGTCATTTTGGGCGACCAGCTCGACCGACAGTCCGCTGTTTTCAGGGAGTTTGATCCCAGGACTGATGTCATTTTCATGGCGGAGGTCGCCGAAGAGTCCCTTAAAGTCCCGGTGAGCCTGCCTCGGATCGCCATTTTTCTCTCGGCTATGAGGCACTTTCGAGACGCTTTGCGGAGCGAGGGATTCGAAGTCGACTACCGAGAGCTGTCTCATGGTGAGACCTCGTTAGCCGCTGCGTTGACGAGCGCGATGCATCGCCATCAGCCAAAGAAAGTCGTGATGGCCGAGCCGGGTGAATGGTCAATTCGAGAAAACTTGAGGGCAGCGTTAGCTGAGCAACAAGTGCCACTGGATGAGCGAGTTGATCATCATTTTTTGTGCTCGCATCTCGAGTTTGCCGCGCACGCACGAGGTCGAAAGCAACTTCGCATGGAGTTCTTTTATCGTGAGATGCGAAGAAAGCATCACGTGCTGCTTGATGACGATGGGAGACCAGAGGGAGGTGAGTGGAATTACGATGCCGAGAATCGCGGCAGTTTTGGAAAAGCCGGTCCCATGGGCCTTCCTCCACCCGCGCGCTTCTTGCCGGACTCGGTAACGTTGGAAGTGATCGACGAGATAAAGAGAGTATTTCCGAATCACGTTGGTCAACTCGATCATTTCGATTGGCCGGTCACTCGTCGTGATGCGCTGATCGCCTTAAAAGATTTTATTGACCAAAGACTCGTCAGGTTCGGCGATTATCAAGATGCGATGTGGACCCGTGAACCTTGGCTCTATCACTCGCGTATTTCCGCGGCGCTCAATTTGAAATTACTCAATCCTCTCGAGGTGATCAAAGCCGCAGAATTCGCTTATCGATCAGAGCGGGCGCCATTGGCGGCGACCGAGGGCTTCATTCGTCAGATCCTCGGTTGGCGAGAGTATGTACGCGGTGTGTATTGGCACCTGATGCCGGGGTACCTTGAGCGAAATGGGATGCGAGCGAGTGAGCCGCTACCCAGATTTTTTTGGACAGCCGATACCGATATGCATTGTCTCTCCGAATCGATCGGACAGACTCTCGAGCTCGGTTATGCCCATCACATCCAGCGATTAATGGTGACCGGGCTTTTTTCTCTGCTGTTAGGGGTTGACCCGAAAGAGGTTCACGCGTGGTATCTGGCGGTCTACGTCGATGCGGTGGAGTGGGTCGAATTACCTAACACACTAGGCATGTCGCAGTACGCCGACGGTGGCGTGATGGCCTCGAAACCCTATATCGCCTCGGGGCGCTATATCGACAAGATGAGTAACTATTGCCGTCAATGTCGCTATCAGCCTGCTGAGGCCACCGGAGAGGCCGCTTGCCCGTTCACCACGCTCTATTGGGACTTTCTGATCCGCCATGAGGACGAGCTGTCGCGTAATCCTCGTATGGTGATGCAAGTGCGCAATCTCAGACGGCTCTCTGATGGACGGCGAGACGAAATTGCTGCGGCTGCGACTGAGTTGCGTGAGTCGCTGCGTCGCGCGGTCAATGGTAGTAACCTAGCGTCATGACCTCGGCTATGCACAATCTCTCGCAGCGATTCCCGCGAAAGCGCGCTTTCATCACCGGCGCTGCCAGTGGACTTGGTCTCTCCTGTGCAGAGATTCTGGCTCGTGAGGGTTGGCAGCTTTTTTTGACGGATGCTGACAGTGTTAGGCTCGAACTCGTTACCCAAAGTTTCACGCGTGATGGAGCCAGTGTCGCCTCGTACGTCTGCGACGTGCGCGATGCCGATGCAATCGATTCTGTTGTCAGTGCTGTGTGCGGGCAAGCGGGGGGAATTGATCTCGCCATACACTGTGCCGGAGTCGCTGCTGCCGGGCCCTTTCATGCCACGACGACCGATGATTGGCGTTGGGTTCTCGATATCAATTTGCTAGGAGTCGTCAACGCCAGTCGAGCCGTCATTCAGAGAATGGCGCGCGGGCAGGGTGGCATCATCATTAATATTGCGAGTGCCGCGAGCTTTTGCACCGGTACGCAAATGTCGATTTACAATACGTCTAAGGCGGCGGTAGTCGCGCTCAGCGAATCGCTCATGCAGGAGTACGCCGAGTACGGTGTTCATGTCGTGGCAGCCATGCCAGGGTTTTTCCAAACTCGACTAATGGACTCGGCTCGCGGCCCTGAGCGTACGCTGCAAGCCGCCCGCCGCTTGATCGATACGTCGAATCTCGCGGCGGAGCAGGTTGCCGAAGAAATGCTTTGGGCAGCGGCTCGCGGGTCAACTCATTTTGTTTATCCGAGTCGCTATCAATGGTTATGGCGTCTGAAGCGAGCCATGCCACAGCGCTTTCAAAAACTGTTACCTCGCATTCTTAAGCGGAGAACCTGATGCTGTCGCCTTTTCATTTGGCCGTACCCGTTCATGACATTGAAGCGGCCCGTGGTTTCTATGGTGGTTTATTTGGTTGCGCTGAGGGCAGATCTGACGTCGAATGGGTTGACTTCGATTTTTTCGGGCATCAGTTAGTCGCCCATCACGATCCCGCGAAGCAGGCATTCTCGAAGTCGGCACATACCAACAAGGTCGACGGTAAAGACGTGCCGGTACCGCACTTTGGAGTCGTGCTGTCGTGGGATCAGTGGCAGGCACTCTCGGCCCGTCTTACCCAAGCCGGAGTCGAATTCGTGATTGAGCCTGGTATCCGTTTTGCGGGCGAGGTGGGTGAGCAAGCCACATTTTTCTTGTACGACCCATCAGGCAATGCGCTCGAGTTCAAAGCGTTCAAGGATCCGTCACGACTTTTTGCCAAGTGACTGACGTCGTCGCTCGTGATCATCGAATCGTCGTTACCGACGGGCTGACGCTGTACTGCCGCGATTACTCAAGTGCAGGATCACGATTGCCGGTTCTGTGCCTCCCCGGCCTTACTCGTAACGGCCGCGACTTTCACGAATTGGCGTTGCATCTATCAGTTCAGCGCCGAGTGCTTGCGCTCGATTTTCGAGGGCGTGGGCTCTCGGAGCATGATCCTGACTGGCATCGATACCGCTTGGATGTATACGTCTCAGACATCCTCGCAGTCCTTGATGCGCTAAAGATTCCGCAAGTCATCATTGTCGGAACGTCGCTCGGTGGGCTCGTCGGTATGTTCTTCGGCGCAACGCATCCAGAGCGGTTGGCTGGTCTCGTCCTCAACGATATCGGTCCTGATCTCGATCCGCGAGGATTGAGTCGTATTGCCAACTCAGTAGGTCAATCTGAGCCGGTCAAAAGCTGGAATGAAGCGGCGTTGGCTGCGAGGGAAGGGCACGCCGCCGTGATGCCGGACTTCACGATGGAAGACTGGTTGGGCTTTGCTAAAAAAGTGTATCGCCAGCGCGAAGATGGCGTGATTATAAGAGACATGGATCCCGAGATCGGTACTGCTCTGCGTGAGAGTGCAGAGCCCGCACCGGACTTCTGGCAGGCTTTCAAAGCTTTGCAGAGGCTGCCGATATTGACGATTCGTGGAGAGTTGTCGGATTTATTGGCAGCGACGACTGTTTCGCAAATGCAGCTTCACCATCCGACGATAGCGGTTGTTGAGATCGCCAATCGGGGCCATGCGCCCACGCTGGATGAGGCTGCGAGCCGTAATGCCATCGACCATTTTCTGGAGAGACTACCGTGAAAGATTCAGCGGTAACGATGTTGGCCATGGCGTTATATATGGCCGCGTGTCTCGTGCTTGGTGGCATCGCGTGGCGGCGTACGCGAAGTTTAGACGATTTCATTTTGGGCGGCCGCAGTCTCGGCGGCTGGGTGACAGCATTGAGCGCACAAGCCACCGACATGAGTGGCTGGTTGTTAATGGGTTTGCCGGGGCTCGCCTATGCTTCGGGCTTCGATTCGATTTGGTTGCTGCTCGGGCTGCTGGCGGGAACGTGGCTTAATTGGAGGTTCATCGCGGCGGCGTTGCGCGACGCGACTGAGCGTTTTGGTAACGCTTTGACGCTGCCTGATTATCTCGAATACCGATTTGCGGATCGTAGCCGTGGTCTGCGCGCCGTGTCTGCTATCGTCATTTTGCTCTTCTTCGTGTTCTATACCAGTTCGGGTTTCGTTGCCGCTGGAAAGCTGTTTGAGGCGCTCTTCGGCATCGCTTATTTTGAAGCGATGTTGTGGGGGACGGCCGTTATGCTGGCGTATACCTTTTTTGGTGGTTTTCTCGCCGTCAGTTGGTCCGACGTACTGCAGGGTACGTTGATGTTTTTTACACTGATTCTGGTGGCGATTTTCGGCGTCTCGATGGCAGGTGGACTCGACGCCACATTTACGCGTCTCGAGGCGCTCGATGCGCAATTATTAGATCCGTTTATTGCCGATGGCGGCGCAGAGCTCGGGTGGATCGGTATCGCGTCGCTACTCGCATGGGGCCTCGGATACTTTGGGCAACCTCATATACTGGCTCGATTCATGGCGGCCCGCTCGGTCGAGCACATCACGGTCGCAAGACGTGTGGCAATGGTATGGGTTGTTACCGTACTGGTTGCTGCGGTCGTTGTTGGGTTGACTGCAAGATTGGTTTTGCCAACCGCGTTGAGCGGACCCGACACAGAGAAAGTCTTCATCGAGATGTCGACGGCATTTCTACCCCCCGTTTTTGCCGGAATCTGTCTTGCGGGTGTGATGGCGGCCATCATGAGCACCGCGTCTGCGCAATTGTTGGTGGCTTCGTCAGCGCTGGCAAATGACCTTTATCGAAGCCTGTGGCGTCGTGATGCTTCACGGCACGAGTTACTCTGGATCGGGCGTGTTGCTGTGCTCCTGATCGCAGTTCTCGCGATGTGGCTTGCGCGAAATCCCGAAAATACCGTTTTATCTTTGGTGGCATGGGCTTGGGCAGGCTTTGGTGCGGCCTTCGGACCGGTCGTTATTCTTTCGTTGTATTGGAAAGCAATGACTCGAGCGGGCGCCTTTGCCGGCATCCTTGTGGGTGGTGCGACGGTGGTGTTGTGGAAGCAGCTCGTGTCGCTCGGCGGTATCTTCGAGCTCTATGAGCTCGTGCCGGGATTTGTACTATCTACGGTAGCTATCGTTGTCATCAGTCGGCTGACGGGTGCTCGCCGAGCGTGAGTAACGAGTCGCTCGCTCAGCGCCTCGGCCCGGTGACTCTCGCGCCGGGGTACAGCGTTTGGAACGCTCGATCTTACTTGCTTGCCGCGATGATCACAGTTGGCATGCTGGCGTTCATTAGCTTCATTCAACCTTATCTTCTCAACGCCAATCTGAAGGTGCCGAGTGATGAGCAGGGGCGGGTGCTTGGGCTGCTGGGTTTCAGTAATGAATTGCTCTCTCTATTGCTCGTTGCGCCGATCGGTGCCTTATCGGACAAGATCGGACGTCGGCCTGTCTACACGTTAGGATTTCTTTGGCTAGCCGCCGGCTTTTTCTTGTATCCACTGGCGAGGACGATGCCGCAACTTCTAGCTTGTTCACTGTTCTTCGCCGTTGGTGTCGCCGCCGTTGGCTGCATGATGGCGACCGTCCTCGCTGATACGCCGAAAGAAGAATCGCGAGGGTTATTCGTCGGTATCACCGGATTCTGTCAAGGGTTAGGCGCAACGCTCGCCGTATTGGTGCTCGGTAAGTTTCCGCAGCGATTATCCGAGGGCGGGATGGATGCGAGCACCGCAGGGCAGGTGACGCTGGGGCTTGCGGCCACCCTGTGTCTATTGTCAGCTTTGGTCTGCTGGATTGGCTTACGTCGAGGCACGCCGAGCGCGATTGGTGAGCGTGAGCCGCTCATCACTTTGCTGCGATCCGGGCTCACCGCTGCTCGTGCGAATCCGAGGATCTGGTTTGCTTATTTGCTGCAGTTCGTCTCTTTCGCCGATCGCATCGTCATCGGCACATTTTTCAGTGCTCGATTGCAGCAAACGGCGATTGCTAATGGCCAAACCGTTGGTGAAGCTGTGGCCGCCGCGACACGACCTTTCGTGATAGCAAATGTCTCAGCGCTGGTGTTTGCCGTGTTTTTCGGTCTGCTGCTTGATCGGCTCAATCGAATTACAGCAGGCGTCGTCGCGATGTTGATCGCCGGTGCAGGTTATATCGCGGGTGGTTTTGTGGGTGATCCTGCTAGTGATTGGATCGTCGTGGTCGCCATCATGCTCGGCATGGGTCAGATTTGCGCCATCATTGCCAGCCAAACGGTGTTAGGCCAAGAAGCGCCGCGCGATGTCCGTGGCGCCGTATTCGGGCTGGCCGGCATATTCGCGTCTTTTGGCATCCTCTTCACGACGGCCGTCGGTGGATGGCTGTACGACCTGATTGATCGTAGCGCGCCGTTTTTCCTGATTGGAACGGTTAATCTTGGCGTCATGATTTTCGGCTTGATGTTGCTACGCAGAAACACGACCCGCCCATGATTCCCCTCAAGATTGCGACTTGTCGGCCTCTGCCCGAGCCCGATGTAGATGAGCCTCTATTGCTCGATGCCTTGCGCGACGCTGGTATCGACGCTCGTATGGTGCCGTGGCAAGAAGACATCGACGTCGTCGATTCGACGCCCACGATCATTCGCTCGACCTGGGACTATATTCATCAGGTCGAGGGTTTTTTGCGTTGGGCTGCGGCCGCATCAATTCGCGCACCACTGTGGAATCCGATCGATGTGATTCAGCAAAATGTGCATAAGCAATATTTGCTCGATCTGCAAGCGCGCGGGATTCCAGTAACGCCGACGATTTTGGCTCGTCGCGGTGATATGCGAACTTTGACTGAGATCACCTCGGGATCAGCTTGGACCGATGTGGTTATTAAACCTGCAGTGGGTGCTGGGTCTTTTGAAACGCATCGAGTGCTGATCGGCGACACCGCTTCCAACGAGCGTTTTTCCATGTTGTGTGCGGAGCGGGATGTGTTGATCCAGCCCTATCTCGCATCCGTCGAGGGGCATGGTGAGCGGGCGCTCGTGTGGATCGACGGCGAATTTACTCACGCCGTGCGCAAGTCGCCTCGATTCGCCGATGGAGCGGAGAGTGTCTCGGAAGCACTGCCGATTTCAGAAGCTGAACTCGCTGTAGGGCGAGCGGCGCTTGAGAACATCGCTGATCGACTGCTTTACGCGCGTGTTGATGTTGCTCCAGGCCTAGACGGTCAGCCGGTTTTGATGGAGCTCGAACTTGTCGAGCCGTCGTTATTTTTGATGCAGCATCCACTTGCCTTGCAGCGGCTGGTCAACGGTCTTCGACGTCGTCTGACCCGAGCCTGACGTCGCGACGATCAGACGATCGCGGTTAGCCGATCACGATGAGGCGTGCGCCCTCCGGGGATTCAAAGACGGTTCGTTCGGACACGCCCGGGCGATGGAAAACCAAGGCCGGTTTCTCTAGCCAAGACTCGTCATGAATGCCGATGATCAACCCCGCGGCATCGAGCATGGTCACCGGCCAGATTCGTGAATCGATAGGCTGGCCCACAAGAGGCCGCGCACCAAGGGCTTGCCAGAACCCCGTCGAGATCTCGGGCGCAGCCGAGGGCAGACTGAAGCCGGCGAACCGGCCTAGGGTTCGACTGATGCCACTTGGGTCGATGGCATTGCCAAGGTGAGTCGACCGCTCGAGCAAGGTGACCATATGTCCGGCGGGGTCTCGAAAGCCAAATTCCTTGAAACACCCCGGTTCGGTCTTTGCGAAGGCGATGATAGCGCCAGCCTCTTGATATGCCCCTAGCGCCGCCCCGATGTCGTCATGAACGCAAGTGATCGACGGCGACGGGAAGCGATATTCGTGTAGACCCACGACCAGCCTACCCAGACTCACGACCGCATAGGGATGAGGCCAGATCGGCTCGACTCGGTTTTCGACGAAACCCATCAGCTCATAGAACTGCAGCGAGTCGGCGAGGTTTTCAGTCGAGACACTGATCTCGTGAAAGTGTCCGAGCGATAACCCCGCCTCACTCATGGTTTCGAAAGACCTGCCTGCCACAGAATGAAAGCGTACTCTTCAGCAATCTCTCGATATCGTTCGAAGCGGCCGGATTTTCCGCCGTGACCCGCTTCCATGTTAGTTCTCAGTAGCAGTGGGTTTTGATCCGTCTTCATTGCGCGCAACTTCGCAACCCACTTCGTCGGCTCAAAGTACTGGACTTGGCTGTCCCAGAGACCACTGGTGACTAACATCGCAGGATAGTCTTTAGCTTCGACTTGATCATAAGGTGAGTAAGAGAGCATGTAGTCATGCGCCTCTTTCGAGGCGGCGGGATTGCCCCATTCGTCGAACTCGTTGGTGGTGAGCGGAATGCTCTCATCGAGCATGGTTGTCACCACATCGACGAAGGGCACATGTGCAACCAAAGCTTTGTAGTCCGACGGTGCCATGTTGGCGACGGCGCCCATTAGCAGTCCACCTGCGCTGCCGCCCATGCCGAACACACGCTTGGGGTCAGCAATTTTATTAGCGACGAGGAAGCGGGTGACGTCGATGAAATCAGTAAAGGTGTTCTTCTTTTTCTGTAGCTTGCCGTCTTCATACCAGTGACGTCCCATCTCCTGACCGCCACGGATATGCGCGATCGTATAAACAAACCCGCGATCGACGAGCGACAAAATAGTTGATCGGAACGTCGGATCCGTTGACGAGCCATACGAACCGTAAGCGTATTGATATAGCGGCGCAGTGCCATCGAGAGGCGTTCCCTTACGATAAAGCAAGGTCACCGGGATCCTGGCGCCATCACGCGCGGTAGCCCATCGATACTCGGCTACATAATGAGCACTATCGAATCCGCCAAGCACCGGCTCGCGCTTGAGTTCCTTCTTTTGTCCGGTGGCGACATCGTAGTCGTAGGTCGTCGAGGGCGTCGTCGGCGAGGTATAGATATATCTCAGCAACGTCGTATTCGACTCGGTGTTGTTACCGAGATACATCGTATAAGCCGGATCGGCTGCATCCATCAAAAAGGACTTGCCGGTAGCCCATGAATGAACGCGTAGATTTTGAAGGCCGCCAGAGCGCTCAGATACGGCCAAGAAGCCGTCGAAGGCTTCGAAACTGTCGACGAAGGCGTCGGTTCGGTGCGCAATCACATCGCGCCAGCTATTGCGATCGCCTACTTTAGAAATGGGCACTTCCACGATACGAAAGTTCTTTGCCTGCCAGTTAGTCCTAATGATGAAGCGATCACCGATATCCTCCAGCTGATATTCATGATCGCGCTCACGGGGTAAGGCAACCTGGAACGACAGCGCAGCATCGTTTGCATCGGCATATCGATATTCCGAAGAAACAGTGCTTTGCGACACGATGAAGAGGTATCGATCGGTCTTTGATTTACCGATACCCATGTAGAAGCTGTCGTCTTCTTGTTGATAAACCAGCGAGTCCGACGTCATCTCGGTGCCGCGTTGGTGTTTGTAGACAGCATTACCCAGCAACGTCTGGGGGTCTTTGCGGATATAAAGCAGCGTGCTGTTATCGTTCGCCCATGCCAGATTAGCTTCTACATTGGTTAAGACATCAGATAAAAACTCGCCCGACTGCAGGTCCTTGATACGAACTTCATATTGGCGACGGCCGACGAAATCTTCTGCAATGGCAGCCCAGCGTCCGTCGACGCTGACTTCAAGCTCCGCGAGTTGGTAGAACTCGCGACCTGCAGCGCGTTCATTACCATCGACGATGATTTCTTCCGCTGCTTCGAGCGAGCCTTTCTTTCGGGCATAAATGGGGTACTGCTTTCCGGTCTCATAACGGGAGTAATACCAATAGCCGTTACGGCGCTGCGGCACAGTCGCATCGTCCTGTTTCAGGCGACCAATGATTTCGTCGTAAATTTCCTGCTCGAGTGGGCGGTGCGGCGCCATGGCAGCGGCAAGGTAGTCGTTCTCGGCTTTCAGATAAGCCAGCATCTCGGGATTTTTTCGCTCATCGTCGCGCAACCAATACCAAGGGTCTTGCCTTTCCCCGAAAGGGGACTTCACGACGTGGGGTTTTTGCGCAGCGCGTGGTGTTGACATTGTTTCAGCAGCCATCATGGTTATGGGGGTCAACAGCAGTGTTAGGGCGATGAGGCCCAGTCGAGAGGCTTGGAACATGTCACGGCATCTCCTCAGTTTCGGTTTTCAGGCGCCCGCATGTCTTTGTCGAGCATGAAGGACATTACTAAAGATATCAGCGATAACGCAGCACAAAACGCGAGCATCGGTACGGGCGTGTCGGTTGGCATGAAGCCGACGGCTTGGACCGCGAGCGCAGCCATCGCTTGTTGCGAGAAGCCTATCAGGCCAGAGGCCGCACCAGCATATCCAGGCGCCAATCGAACGGCTGTCGCTGTGATATGCGGTAACGCCAGGCCTTGCGCCAGTGCCAAGGGGAACATCGGCAAGAACCAATAGAGGGGGTGAGTGAGCCCGACGGCTACAAATCCGAAGGCGAGGCAGGCGGCTCCCGCCTGCAGCAAAATGCCAAAGCGGGCAACACGCTCCATGCTCGCATGCCCACGCAGACGTGACACATAGAGATTGCCGAGAAAGTAACCTGACGATAGAAAAAACACGTAGAGACCAAAGTCCGTCGCTGGCTTTCCGAGCATGTCGCTCATCACATAAGGAGCCAGCGTGATAAAGCCGAGATACAACGCATAGATCACGCCCGCATCAACGGCGCATTCGAGGAATGTACGTTTACGCAATAACTTGGCTGACGCTCGCCCGACTTCCGCCAGAGTCAAAGAGCTTTCACGAAAGACGCGTGTCTCCGGTAGCCAGCGCCACGCGGAAAGCCCGATGACAATGGAAAGAAGTAGCAGCAACACAAATGGCGCATGCCAGCCGGCAGACTCGGTGATGAGGCCGCCGAGGTAAGGCGAAATCGCTGTACCCATCATCATCACGAGAGTCAGGTGCGCTAGGCCACGCGCTAGACGCCAGTCGTTATAGATATCGCCAAGGACGGCGCGGGCAACGGTGGTATTGGCCGCACAGCCGACCGCTTGTACCGCTCGCGCAAATACGAGTAGCTCTAATGTGGGTGCAAAGGTAGCGAGGATGGACCCAGCAAAGAAAAACACTAGACCACCAATGATCAGGGGTCGACGACCGTACCGATCTGATAGTGGTCCTGCGAGCGGAATTCCCGCTGCAAACGTGAATAGAAAAACGCTGATGATCGCTTGTGTCGCAGCGGTCGTCGCGCCGAACTCGTCGCGGATCGCTGGCAACGCCGGGATCAAAAGCAGCGTCGAAATCGGTCCAAGCGCACTCGATGCGGCAAGGAGCGCCAACAGCCCGCGATCGGCTTTGGCCGACGCGGGTTCGTTTTGGGAGTCAGTCACGTCGTGAGGCCGCCCACACAGACGTACTTCATCTCAGTGTATTCATCGATCCCGTAGCGCGAACCTTCGCGCCCGAGACCCGATTCTTTCATGCCACCGAAAGGAGCGACTTCCGTCGACATGAGGCCGGTGTTGACACCGACTAGTCCGTACTCGAGTGCTTCTTGGACACGCCAGCTACGCGCGAGATCTCGGGTGTAGAAGTAGGCGGCCAGACCGAACTCCGTATCGTTAGCCATCCGGATCGCATCGGCTTCCGTTTCGAAACGAAACAGTGGGGCGACTGGCCCAAAGGTTTCTTCCCGCGCGACTCGCATCTGCGGGGTGACATCGAGAAGGATAGTTGGCTCAAAGAAAGTACCGCCAAGCGCGTGCGGTTTGCCGCCACAAGCGATACGCGCGCCGTGCTCGAGAGCATCAGCGATATGCGCCTGAACTTTTGCAACAGCACGCTGATCGATCAGTGGGCCCTGATCAGTGGGTCCTTGTAAGCCATCGCCAACACGAAGGGTGGATACCGCCTGTGCCAACTTGGTAGCGAACGCCTCATAGACGCCGCTTTGCACATAGAGGCGATTGGCGCAGACGCAGGTTTGCCCCGTGTTGCGGTATTTGCTCGCCATTGCACCTTGAACGGCCGCATCAAGATCAGCGTCGTCGAAGACGATGAAGGGTGCGTTACCGCCTAATTCCATCGATACCTTCTTTACGGTGTCGGCACACTGCGCGATTAGCTTTTTACCAACGGCAGTTGAACCGGTGAAGCTCAGCTTGCGAACCAGTGGATTGCGCGTCAGTTCACCGCCAATTTTTTCGGCATCGCCCGTGACGACGTTGAATACGCCAGCTGGCACACCCGCGCGCTGCGCGAGTTCAGCCAAGGCGAGCGCCGAAAAGGGTGTCTGCGGCGCGGGCTTGCAAACGAACGTGCAGCCGGCGGCCAGCGCCGGGCCAAGCTTGCGGGTGATCATTGCCGCTGGAAAATTCCAGGGCGTGATCGCTGCCGCAACACCGACCGGTTGTCGTAGCACCATGACGCGAGAATCGCTACGGAAAGTCGGGATGACATCACCGTAGATACGTTTGCCTTCTTCAGCGAACCATTCGATGAAGGAGGCTGCATAGGCGATTTCACCTTTGGATTCGGCCAAAGGCTTGCCTTGTTCCGCCGTCATGATGATGGCCAAGTCGTTCGTATTGGCAATCATCAAGTCGGCGAAGCGACGCAGAATGACGGCGCGTTCTTTGGCGGTTCTCCGTGACCACATCGGCAAGGCTTCGGCTGCCGCTTCGATCGCAAGTTTGGTTTCGGCGGCCCCCATCATCGGGACTTCACCGACGACGCTGCCATTAGCAGGATTGTGAATGGCGATACGGCGTCCGTCAGCAGCGGTGCTCCAGCGACCCGCGATCCAGGCGTCTTGCTTCAGTAATGACGTGTCGTCGAGTTTCATGAGGATTGGATTCCGTATTGAGCTCGATATGCCTCGAGCGCAGCGCGTTGCTCGACAGGTAGGTCGCTCGCGATGAGATCAGCCAAGGTCAGCAAGCTGACGCAACGCAAACCGAATTGCTGTTCGACTTCCTGCACGGCAGAGTGATCACCCGCACCGCGCTCCTGTCGATCCAGTGCGAGCAATACCGCAACCGGCTCGGCACCCGATTTTTTGATCAGATCGACAGACTCGCGAATCGCGGTGCCGGCTGTAATCACATCATCGACGATCACCACTCGCCCTGCGAGTGGCTGACCCACGATCAAACCGCCCTCACCATGATCTTTGGCTTCTTTGCGATTGAACGCCCAGGGTGCGCGGACACCATGGTGCTCTGCCAGCGCGACGGCGGTCGATGCAACGAGCGGAATGCCTTTGTACGCTGGGCCGAAGAGCATGTCGTAGCTCACGCCAGACTGAACTAAGGCAGCGGCATAACACTGCCCCAGAATCGCTAAAGCTTCGCCGTCGTTGAACAAGCCTGCGTTGAAGAAGTAGGGGCTCTCGCGACCCGATTTCAGGGTGAATTTTCCGAAGCGCAGAGCGGTTCGGGCGAGGGCCAGGTCGATGAATCTGCGTTGATAAGGCTGCATGTCGCTATCATACCGCCGTGCGCGTCATCACTCTGAATGCCAATGGAATCCGTTCCGCTGCGAGCAAAGGCGCTTTCGCCTGGTTGCGTCAGCAGGGTGCTGACGTCATCTGCTTGCAAGAGACCAAAGCGCATGAGCATCAACTGGCCGGACATGATGTCGATTTAGACGGCTATCACCGCTACTTCTTCGATGCCGAGCGACCCGGCTACTCGGGAGTCGCACTGTATTGCAAAGCCAAGCCGGATGAGGTGATTCGCGGCTTCGGCGTACCGGAGTTCGATCGTGAGGGTCGCTATCTGGAAGCGCGCTTCGGCCAACTGGCGGTGGTTTCCTTATATCTGCCCTCAGGTTCCTCGGGTCCCGAGCGTCAGGCCTCCAAGTTTCGTTTCCTCGATGCTTTCATGCCTCATTTGCGCAAGCTTAAGCGCCGCAAACAGGACACCATCCTTTGCGGCGATTGGAATATCGCCCATCGCGAGATCGATTTGCGTAACTGGAAGTCGAATCAGAAAAACTCGGGTTTTTTGCCTGAGGAGCGCGCTTGGCTCGACGAATTATTCGGGTCGACCGGGTTCGTCGATGCTTTCCGTGAGGTCAACGACCAGCCAAACGAATACACCTGGTGGTCCAATCGGGGACAGGCTTGGGCTAAGAACGTGGGGTGGCGTATCGATTATCAAATCGTGAGCCCACGTTTAGCCGGTACAGCTAAGGCCGCTTCGATCTATAAGTCTGAACGGTTCTCGGATCACGCGCCGCTGACGCTCGACTATCAACTGTGATCAAGCCGTATCTCGCCCGCGAATCATTGGCCGCATTTTTTGTCGGCATTTCCTCGGGGTTTCCCTACGCGATGATCGGCGCGACCTTGACCACGCGGCTCGCGCAGGATGGCATCGACAAGCGCGCGATCACGGCTTTTGCGCTGGCTTTTCTGGTCTATAACCTGAAGCCATTATGGGCGTGGGTGGTTGATGGTGTCCGCCTGCCGCTGATCGGGCATTTCGGGCAACGGGTTTCTTGGATGATTTTCTCCGGGGCTCTCGTCATTGCTGCCACTTTTAACTTAGCGTTTGTCGACCCGACAGCCAGTCTGCAGGCGACGATCATCGCCGCCGTTTTACTCGGTTTGGCTGGCGCTACGTACGACATCGTCATCGATGCGTATCGCATCGAGACTTTGCAACCACATCAGCTTGGTATCGGCGCAGGGATGTCGCAGTACGGTTGGCGTATCGGTTCTGCTGCAGCCGGTGCAGTGGCTCTGCTCGTCGCGGCGCGCGAGGGCTGGTCGGCCGCGTATATGGTGTGCGCTGCTTTTGCGTTGCCTGCCATGCTGACGGCGTTGGTGATCGGTGAGCCGACACGACGTGAAGTCATATCGGAGCGGCGTGGTTTTGGCTCCGCTTGGCGTGCCATAGAGGGGCCATTCCGAGAGTTCTTGCAGCGACCCGGCGCGGGCCTCGTGCTTGCCTTCGTGTTGGTGCACAAAGTGGGCGACACCTTGGCTAACCTGACATTCCGCCTGTTGTTCGACGACCTCGGCTATACCAACGACGAAATTGCCGTTTATGACGTGGGCGTTGGTTTTTGGGCTTTTCTGATAGGCATTTTTGTTGGCGGATTGATCTTCGGGCGCTGGGGTTTACAGCGCTCGGTGCTATTGGCGCTCGTCTTGATGGCCGTATCCAATTTGTCCTTCGCGGGCTTAGCTGCTGCGGGGCACAGCAACTTGGGGCTTGCCGCGGCAATCGGTTTCGAGAATTTTGCGAGTGGCTACGGCGGCGTCGTTGTCGTCGCGTATTTTTCGGCGCTGTGTAATTTGCGATTCACCGCTGCGCAGTACGCACTCATTTCGGCAGCCGCAAGCGTTATCGGACGAGTATTGACCGGGACGACGGCCGGCTCTTTGATCGAATCGATGGGTTATGTCGACTTCTATCTGCTCACGACACTTGCGGCGCTACCAGGGGTGTTGCTGTTCCTGTTCATGATGCGTCGTGGACTCGTAGAAGAATCCTTAGGTAGTGCCGGACGGAGTCGGCCATGACGCAGCGTCTCTGCCGCCTCGTCGATCTTGAGGTGACGGGCAGTGTCGGATTCCAAGTCGGGGAAGGGGACTGGCCTTTACGCGGATTTGTCACGCGACTTCCCGATGGCAGTGGTTTTCGCGCCTGGGTCAACCGCTGTCCGCATGCACGTCATCCGCTAGACCTATTGCCCGGGCGTTTTCTCACCGCAGATGGTCAGTGGATTCAATGCTCGTCACACGGTGCGCTGTTCGCCCCCGAGTCCGGGTTGTGCGTGGCAGGCCCCTGCGTTGGACGGAGTTTGCAGTCGATTCCGATCATCGTGGTGGATGATGAAATCAGACTGGCCGAGTCATCGCCGAACGGCGACAATGCACGCCGTTCATCATGATTGAATCCTTCCTCAAATTTTTCGTCGTGTTCTTCCTCGTGGTCGAACCGATTTCGCTCGTTCCGGTGTTTGCGAGTCTGACCGAGGGGGCGAGCGCGCAGTATCGTCGTCGCATGGCGATCAAGTCAGTCATCGTGGCGGGCTTGATCATCCTGGGCTTTGCGTTGAGTGGCGCTGCATTTTTGAGCGCCATGGGAATCAGTATCGATTCGTTCCGTATTTTCGGTGGCTTGTTGTTGTTTCTTGTTGCGCTCGAGATGGTGTTTGCACGTGAGTCGGGGACGCGAACCTCGACTGACGAGCAGGCCGAGAGTCGCCGCCGTGCCGACATCTCGGTCTTTCCGTTGGCTTTCCCGTTCATGTCAGGCCCGGGTGCATTGACCACCATCTTGTTGTGGTTTGGCCCTGTGTCCGTGATCGATCAGCCGGTATTGTTTGCCGCGCTGTCTGCGGCGGCGTTGCTTGTTTTGGCAATTTCTTTGGGAATGATGTTGGCAGCAGGGCCGCTGATGCGCTTGCTCGGCGCAACAGGGACCAACGTCGTCAATCGACTTTTGGGCGTGATTTTGGGCGCTCTGGCGGTTCAGTTCATCGTCGATGGGATTCGTGCGAGTTTTGGCATCGCGCTTTGACGTTAGATTCGTCGGAACGAGAGATCCCACACGCCATGTCCGAGTCTCTGACCTCGCTTCTCGAAGCGAGTTAGAGCGCGCCATACGGGTCGTGGCACGAACCCATCGTGACCGCCTTGCTCCTCACTACGATTAGAGAACGACGAGTTCTCGCCGATCACTTCGAGCATTTGCATGGCGTAGGGCTCCCAGTCTGTCGCTAATTGCAGCAATCCACCCGGCTTGATCTTTCGCGCTAGCAGTTCGACGAAGGACGGCTGGATCAGCCGGCGTTTGTGATGGCGCTTCTTGTGCCAGGGATCTGGGAAAAGGATTAAGACTTCCGACAAAGTCGAATCGGCCAGTCGCTTCTCCAGCACCTCGACTGCGTCGTGGCAAATGACCTTGAGATTGCTCAGGTCGAGTTCTTTGGCCTGTAGCAATGCGTGTCCAACACCGGCTCGGTGTACTTCGATGCCAATGAAATCTCGATCGGGCGACTGCCGCGCATACTCCACCAGGTTATCGCCATTACCAAAACCGATTTCGACCACCTTGTCGGCGGGCCGCCCAAAGATATCCGACAGCGCAAGTTCGTCCTCTCGTTCGGAGTTGATGTCGATACCGAAAGTCGGCCAATCGAGTTCGAGTGCGCGACGCTGCGCCTCGGTCATTCGGCCTGCGCGAAGTACGAAGCTGCGGATGGTTCGACGTGGCGGCGGAGTGGATTGCTCTGACATGGTGCAATTATGACAGTCGAGCGCATTCAGGACTTGCGTCGGCGGCTGGCAATTGCGAAAGTTCCGCCCCGGTTCTTTCAGCCGATTCCAAGGATTCCTCGAGCCATGCCTGATCTCGCCCATACCGAAGTTCTGCGTTACAACGCTGGTGGCAAAGAGTTCGCAAGCTATGTCGCTTCCGACCCGGCGCGTTCAGGCAAGCGGCCTGGCATCATCGTCCTGCCAGAGTGGTGGGGACTCAACGACTATCTGCGGCGCCGCGCTCGCGAGCTCGCAGGCCTCGGCTTCGTGGCGATGGCAACCGACGTCTACGGCGATGGACGCGAAGCCGCTGACTCGACCGAAGCGGGCCAGTTGATGGGCGGATTGTTTGCCGACATCCCGTCCCTGAATGCGCGCTTGCAAGCCGCTTATGATCAGCTTCGCGCGCATCCGCTCGTTGACCCCGAGCGCATCGGTGCGATGGGGTATTGCCTAGGCGGTGCGTTGTCTCTGCACATGGGGCGGCTCGGTATCCCGCTCAAGGGCGTAGCGAGTTTCCACGGCGCACTCACCCGCGCGCACGAGGCGAAGAAGGGCGACTTCAAGGCATCGGTTCTGATTTGTCACGGCGAGGCCGATGGCATGGTGCCTGCGGAAGATCAGGCGAATTTCCGCAAGGAAATGGAAGAGCTCGGTGTGGATTACACGTTCAATTCGTATCCGGGCGCGAAGCACGGCTTCACGAACCCGGAAGCGACGGAGAAAGGGAAGAAATACAACCTGCCTCTCGCCTACGACGAGAAGACCGATCGTCAGTCTTGGGAAGACATGAAAGCCTTCTGGTCGAAGGCTTTTCGCTGATCCCGATCGACTATTCGTCGAAGCGCAGGTGCTTGACGCTTTTGCCGTGACGGCGGATCAAGCGTAGCGCTTCGATGCCGATGCGGATGTGTCGCTCGACAAATACGTCGGTGACTACCCGATCTGAGGCTTCGGTTTTGACGCCTTCCGGAACCATCGGCTGATCGCTGACGAGCAGTAGCGCTCCAGACGGAATCGAGTTGGCAAAGCCTGCCGCAAAGATCGTGGCGGTCTCCATATCGATCGCCATGCAGCGAGTTTTGCGCAGGTATTCCTTGAACTCGTCGTCATGCTCCCAAACGCGGCGGTTAGTGGTGTAAACCGTGCCGGTCCAGTAGTCGCAGTCGAGATCGCGAATCATCGTCGATACGGCGCGCTGCAAGCTGAACGCCGGTAACGCGGGAACCTCGGGTAACAAATAATCGTTCGAGGTGCCTTCGCCGCGAATGGCGGCGATCGGCAGAACAAGATCCCCGATTTGATTTTTTCGTTTCAGGCCACCGCACTTACCGAGCAGCAGCACCGACTTCGGCGAGATGGCCGAGAGCAGATCCATGACGGTGGCCGCATTGGCGCTACCCATCCCGAAGTTGATCATGGTGATACCGTCGGCGGTCGCATTCGGCATCGGGCGATTGGTGCCGCGGATCTCCGCGCCGGTCATCCTCGAAAACAACTCGAGGTAGTGCCCGAAGTTCGTGAGCAGAATGTGTTGCCCGAAGTCCTCGAGCGCAGAGCCCGTATAGCGGGGCAGCCAGTTGTCGACAATTTCTTTCTTGGTTTTCATGGGGCGCGACGTTAGCACGCAAAACGCCGTGGCGATGATGGGCCGGGTATGGCAACTTAGGAACTTGACACTGTTATGGTGTTATATTTATATATAACACCTAGATGTTATGGTCTAAGGAACACCCATGAAAGCCTTTCAATCCTTGCTTGTTGGAGTCCTAGTGAGCACGTCGCTGTATTCAACCGCTTCTGTTGCGAGCGCCGCTGCAGCCGCCGCGCCGCTGATCGAGCGCACCAAACTCTTTGGTAACCCGAGCCGCTCCGGCGCCTCGCTCTCGCCGAATGGCGAGTGGCTCTCGTGGCTAGCCCCGCGCGATGGCGTCATGAATATCTGGGTTGCTCCTGTTGCTGATCTCGCTGCGGCGAAGCCGCTGACAGCCTCAAAAGACCGTCCGATCCGACAGTCGTTCTGGTCGCCAGACAGCAGCATGGTGATGTACGTACAGGATAAGGGTGGCGATGAGAATTTTCTGTTGTACGGCATCGACATTGCGAGCGGAGTCGAACGCACTTTGACGCCTTTCCAAAACACCCGCGTCCAAATCATCAATGTCTCTCCGCTCATCAAAGATCGAATCCTCGTCGGCTTGAACAATCGTGATGCTCGTTGGCACGACGTGCACAGCTTGGAGCTGAAGACTGGCAAGTTGACCGAAGTCATGCGTGGCGACGGTTATGCTGGATTCTTAGCTGACGCCAATCTCGCCCTTCGTATGGCGCTGCGACCAAATGCAGACGGAGGCTATGACTTCTTCACGGTCAGCAACACTACCGTCGCAGAAACGCCTATTGCCTCGACGACGCTCGAGGATTCTTTGACTACCCAGCCCGGTGGTTTCACTACCGATGGAAAAACACTCTATTGGATCGATAGCCGCGGTCGTAACACGGCTGCCTTGATCGCGCAGGATGTGGCGACTGGCAAAACGCGTGTGATCGGCGAGAACGCACTTGCCGATATCAGCAATGCGATGAGCAACCCGAAAACGGGTGAAGTCGAGGCCTACGCCGTCACATACTTACGTGACGAGTGGGTCGCGATCGATCCGAAGATCGGCGCCGATCTCGCTTGGCTGCGTGAACAACTGAAGGGGGATGTCAGCGTCACCACACGCACGGAAGATGACCAGCTGTGGACGGTAGCGGTCGACCCCGTAGTGTCGTCGCCGTCAGTGCATCTGTTCGATCGTCGGCAGCGTAAGCTTACGGAGCTCTATGTCTCGCGCCCAGAGTTGGTTGGCGCACCGTTGCAGACCATGCACACGCTCGAAATCAAATCCCGCGATGGTTTGATTCTCCCAAGTTATCTCACTCTACCTCCGGGTAGCGATACCAACGGAGATGGGCGCCCCGAGGCACCGGTACCGTTGATCTTGTTGGTGCATGGTGGTCCATGGGCGCGCGATGATTTCGGCTACAACCCCTATCACCAGTGGCTAGCCAATCGTGGCTATGCTGTGCTGTCAGTCAACTATCGCGGCTCTACCGGTTTCGGCAAGAGCTTCATCGAGGCCGCCAATCTTGAATGGGCTGGCAAGATGCATGACGACTTGATCGATGCAGTGCAGTGGGCGATTGATCAGAAAATATCACCTGCCGACAAAATCGCGATCATGGGCGGCTCGTATGGTGGCTACGCGACGTTGGTAGGTCTGACCTTCACGCCAACGACCTTTGCCTGTGGCGTCGACATCGTGGGTCCGTCAAATCTAGAGACTTTGTTGAAAACCATCCCTCCTTACTGGACGGCGGGCATTCAGCAATTCCACCGCCGGATGGGTAATCCCAACACACCCGAGGGTCTCGCGCTCCTTAAAGAACGTTCGCCGCTTTATAAGGCCGGTAACATCGTCAAGCCGTTGTTGATCGGGCAGGGTGCGAATGATCCGCGCGTTAATCAGGCCGAGTCCGATCAGATCGTCAATGCGATGCAGCAAAAAGGCATACCGGTGACTTACGTCCTATTCCCCGACGAGGGTCACGGTTTCGCGCGCCCAGAGAACAACATCGCGTTTAATGCAGTGACCGAAAACTTCCTCGCCACTTGTTTGGGTGGTCGCGCCGAGTCGATCGGCGCCACGGTCAAATCCTCTTCTGCTCAAGTGCCGGTAGGTGCTTCGTTCACGCCGGGGCTTGAAGCCGCGTTGAAGTGAAGTTCGACCTTCAGCCAAATTTGACCGGTTCGCTCGTGTCACTGCGCCCTTTGCGGCGCAGTGACCGTGCAGCCCTGTTCGCCGTCGCGAGTGATCCCTTGATTTGGGAGCAGCACCCTGAGCCCAATCGTTGGCAGCAACCCGTCTTCGACAAGTTATTCGAGCGCTTGATGGATTCTGGTGGCGCCTTGTTGGTCTGCGATGCACAAAGTGGCGAAGCTATCGGGTCGTCGAGTTATTACGCGTGGAATCCGGAAGCAAACGATATCGTCATCGGCTACACGTTTTTGTCGCGCCGCGTATGGGGTGGTCGGTATAACGGCGAGTTGAAACAACTCATGGCCGATCACGCATTTCGTTTCGTCGATCGAGTTTGGTTTCATGTGGGCACATCGAATCGGCGCTCGCAGATCGCGATGCAAAAAGTCGGTGCGCGTTTATCTCACGAAGCCGTTCGCGAAAGTGGCGGCGTTCTTACGTCATTTTTGCATTACGTCATCGAGCGCGATGACTGGAAGGCAAGTCAATGAAGTTGTGGACCTATATTCGTCGCTTCGAATTCGATGGAATGGCATTCCGTGTCGATATCGGCGCTGGTTTGAAAACGGTGGAGAGCATTCTGCGTTGCGGCCATACCGAGCTCGCTCGCGACTTCACCGACGTGCTCGCGACGGACGGCACTAGAAATCATCATTTGACTCATCGATTGAGCGATGGTCGTTTGATGGAGATTGAAGCGGGATATATCAACTGGATCAATACGGCTATACGAGTGACCGTTGATGGCGTGCTCGTTCATGAGAGCCATCCAGGTAAAGATATTCGAATGCCGACGGCTGGATCAAAAGATCCGGAGAAAGCGGCTCGCTTGCAAACGGAGCAAGCGGCGCAATGGAATCGCAACAAGTATTCCTTTTACGTTGACATCGGCCTCGGAGCGATGTTTTTCGTATTAGCCAAACTCACCGACGATCTGCCGTTCGCGGCGATCACAACCGCCGTAGCAGGTCTTGCTGTCGCTGTTGCACAGCGTTTCGTGAAAGTAGATTTGCTCGGCGGTCTTGCCATGTTTGGCGTCGCTATGTTGCTCGTATCAGCCGCTTTTTCTTATGCATTCGATGACGATTGGGCCGTCAAGATGAAGAGCACGATTCTCGGTGCTTTGGTCGCAACGTTGATGTTTGGCGATGCGGCACTCAATCGAGGTCGTTACTTTGGCGGACGTCTCGCGCGTTACATGCCGATGCCCGTTGTGCCGCAGCGTTTAGCACTCGGGATGGCCCTACTTGGCGTCATCATGGCCGGAGTCAACTGGCTCGTAGCAACGTATCTATCCACGGATCTGTGGTTGTATTACACGAGCTTCGGCGATTTCATTTTGACCGTGACACTGGTTTTCGGTGTCATGCGCTATGCGCAGCGCCGAGAAGACGAAACGGAGTAGTTATTCCGCCCAGGCCTTTTGCAAGCTGGCGACGGCCTTGTTGCCGCCGTTTTTGCGCACGTAGTCGAGAATGAAGTTTCGGTGAGTTCTGATCTGATCTCTTGGCAGCGCGAGCTTGTCGTAGACGGCGGGGACGCTGGCCATGTCTTTGGGCATATCGGCAGCCAACACGTTGGCCGCCTGAGTGATGACTCTTTCAGTGCCAGGCAGGAATTCGGTCAGAGCGACGAACTCCGACTCAGGGAGACGGGTCTTGGCAACGTGCAGTAAAGTACCGGTCGCCGCTACAGATTTAGAGACGGGTAGCTCCAAAGCAAAGCCGAGCTCGCGCACGACCTCATCGATCCCGCCTTGTACTTGGGCAGTGGCCGGCGCAATGGCGAAACAGGACAATACGGCAGCGCAAACCAGACGACGAAACGCCATATACAGGACCCTCCTCTACAGGCACTGTACGTTGTTGCACAAAAGTCTTCTTTAGAATATACCCCAAGACGCAATCTATTCTTTGGTGGGTAGTTAGATACATGCACCGCGTGCACATTATCGACGTTTTCTCCTCCACCCCCTTTCTTGGGAATCCGGTGGCAGTGGTTTTAGACGCTGAAGACCTCTCGACTGCGCAGATGCAGTCCATCGCCCGTTGGACCAATCTCTCGGAGACGACCTTTGTTTTAAAGCCGACAGTCCCGGGTGCTGATTACCGCTTGCGTATTTTCACACCACGCAGCGAGCTCCCTTTTGCGGGGCACCCCACTCTCGGTAGTGCGCACGCGGTCTTGTCCGCCGGCGTAGTGAAGGGCGGTGACCAACTCGTTCAGGAGTGCGCAGCCGGTCAGATTGTCATCATTCCGTCACGAACCGATGGCATGACGACATACCGTTTGCGTCTGCCTCAGGCCGCGACGACTACGGTGTCTGAGCAAACAGTTACCGAGTTGATTGAGGCGCTCGGCGGTCAAATCGATTCCTCTCGAAACCCGCTAGTGATCAACGTTGGTCCGAAGTGGTTAGTTGCAAAGCTCCCGACCGTTGATCAGTTGATCGCGATCGCACCGGATTGGGATGCCCTTGGATCACTTGAGATGTCGCTTGGGATCACGGGAGTCACTCTGTACGCCGAGTCTGCACTCGGGATCGAAGTGCGTTCTTTCGCACCGTCCCAAGGTGTCGCTGAAGATCCCGTTTGCGGGAGTGGCAACGGAGCCGTGGCGATCTTTCGACGTTTGTCCGGCGAGTTGCAGCTCGGTGAGCGATATACCGCAGCCCAAGGGCAATGCGTTGGACGTCGTGGTCGGGTTGAGATAGACCTTGGACTCGATGGGGAGTTTTGGGTCGGTGGCGCGTGCGTCACCACCCTCAGCGGATCATTCGCGCGGTAGTGGTCGAGTGGCCAGCCACAGGGCGAGCCCCGCGAGAGAAAGGCCGACGAGGCCGATGACCCAAGTGAAGCCGAACCAATAGGCGCTGATCGCCCAACTTGCGCTGATGCCGATGACGGCAAGAATTTTCCCGCGTAGCGATATCCGTCCGCCGTCTTCCCAATCGCGCAGCGGCTTACCGAAACGACGATGCTGCAACAGTCGTTCCCGCCAATGCGGTGCGCCCTTGCCGAACGCCCACGCACCGATGATCAGAAAGATGGTGGTCGGCAGGATCGGCACGAATGCATTGATCAATCCGATCGACGTGCTGAGCACGCCGAGCACACGCCAGAGCAAGAGCCCGAGCGGGATGCCGAACAGCAGTTTTCGGACGATTCGATGGTCTGGTGGAGGAGAGTTCAAGGCGGAAATCGCTGCAGCGAGGCTGCAGTGTGCCAGATGCGGTCACGACTGTCTGCGGATCTAGGCGCGACTGTACATCCGAGAGTATCGTAGGTCCTCAGGGGGCAGTGTGTGATCCGCACTAGAGGGGAGTGACTACATGATCAAACCGTGTCTTGTGATGTTGGTACTGGTGGCGGGTGCCACTGGCTCATTGTCGGCTGCACCGCTTCAGGTAAATCCCACAGGGCAGAAAGCGGCTGCACCCGATATTTCGATCGGGAAGAACGGGGATGTGGCAATTCTTTGGGTAGACCGTTCGCCAAATGCGTCTGCTGCAGGCAGTCACGACCGCCATATCGCCGCAACGGATGTCTACGTCGCAATCTCGCGAGGCAAGGGCAACGAGTTATCCAGCGCCGTCAAGGTAAACGATTCAGTCGGTGCCGTTTGGGGGCAGCAGGTTAGCCGCCCACGTATCGTCGCGACGCCGAATGGAACGTGGCATGTTTCCTATGCCGTCAATGATTTGCATCCCACTCTCCAGAAAACTGCATTGACCACCCACTACACCCGATCAACGGATGGTGGTCGCACTTTCGAGACTGCTCGACGCCTATCGACTTTGACCGACCAGGATATGAGTGGAACGATCCATGGTGGTTTCGTGAGTGCGGCCGCATTCGGCACCATGGCCTCTGCCGCTGACGGCAGTATTCATGTGCTTTGGATCGATACGCGCCATATGCACCATGACAGTGAGTCTGGAGCGATGTATGCGGCCATCTCTCGCGATGATGGCCGCTCTTTTTCTGTCGAGCGCAGTATTGTCAATACAGGAGTCTGTCCGTGCTGTCAGTTGATGGCGGTAACCAATGATCGCAGCGAGTTGATTCTAGGTTCGCGAAAAGTACTTCCAGGTAGTATTCGTCCCGCGACGGTCATGCGATTGACATCGGCTTCGAATCAAACTCCGGAAGCGGTAAGTATCGGCGGAGCGCCTTGGCAAATCGCCGGGTGTCCTCTCAAGCCGACAGCCGTTGCTGCCGTCGGTGATCGAGTGTTTGCGGCGGTTCATAACGGCGGTGAAGAAAAACCTGGTGTGATTTTTTCCGTTTCGAAGGACAACGCAGCTCATTTCGATTTCAAAGGTCTCGTGCATCCCGAGGCTGCGATATCAGATGCGCCGAGTATCGCAAGTAATGGTAAGACGGTACTCGTCGCCTGGCATGCAAGAGCAAACGGACCCCGTCATGTTTTCTACCGTCACTACAACTTGGATGGTGAGCCGCAGGGCGACGTTCAAGAATTGCCTACCGGTGAGAGCGCCGCCCAGTCGCCCGTATTGGCTGTTCGAGCGGACGGCGATTATCAGATCGTTTGGCAGCAGGGTGAAAACATCTTCACGGACGTGTTGAAGGCGCAGTAGAAATGTCATTGAATCGTGTCGTCGCAATTATCAGTCTAGCGCTGATTAGCCAATCCGCGTGGGCAGCCAATCCAGCTAAAGCGATTCACGCGTCGGAGTTCAAGCAGATTCTCAACAGTCACCGCGGCGATCTAGTTGTCGTCAACTTTTGGGCAACCTGGTGCGCGCCGTGCCTCAAGGAAATACCCGATTTACTGAAACTCCAGAAAGAAAAATCATCGGAAGGCATGCAATTAATCGGCGTCGCCGTAGATGAACCGACAGCTAATTCCGCCGAGGTGGAGCGATTTCGTAGTCGCTACTTTCCCGAGTTTCGCACCTATGCTCGCGCCGGTGTCGAGATGGACGAACTCGCGCAGGTAATCGACCCCTCGTGGAACGAAGTTGTTCCGACCACGTATCTGCTCGATCGTGAAGGACGCGTCGTAAAACGAATTCAGGGTAAAAAAACGCTCGAGGAGTTTCGCACGGCTCTCGAGGCTATCAGTCGAAAGTGATTCGGATATGTCGACATCGAAAGCGCCAGCGATCACCGAGCCCCGGTGTGGAAAAAAGTCTGAAATGAACGAGTCTCAACTGCGCGCTGGGTGACGACAGACGCGCGTGACCTCGCGAGCGAGCGCCGCGTAACTTGCGGCTGATGGGTGAAAACCATCATCAGAGAACTCATCGGGTTTTGGCTGAATGTTGATGGGCACGTAGAAAATTCGAGATTGGTTCTCAGCATACTGTCGCGCTGCGCGATCGTAGTCAGCCCCGCGCCAGCCGAGTATTTGTTTCAGCGGGTTCGGTAGCGCTGGGAAATATTCCAGTGGTGGAATGCCAAGAAGTGCAATCCGCGCGTGTGGGTAACGTTGCTGCACGGTCGTCACGAGGGATGCTAAGGCGGTAATCCATTCGTCGACGGCGGTAAGGCTAGTGATGTCATTAACGCCTGTGGAAATCAGCACCAAGGCGACCTGATCGTCGTGCTCAAGTGACTCGGCAATCGAGTTGATTCGTTCGATCCGTGCGCCGATCTTGCCGTACGCTCTCCACTGCGTGTCAAAGCCGGTCTCTTGTTGCCAGTGTTCGGCAAGCTGCGCGGTAATAGTTTGGCTGGGTATGCGCGCGCCGACACCCGCGATGATCGAGTCACCGATGCCGACAATACGTTGTTGTGGCAGCGCACCGAATGCGCCGTGAAGTTCGCCCGCCGGGCCACTAAAGCGCGGGGTGCGCCGACGGACCCAGAGTGCCTGCGGCAGAACCCAGGGCAGTGATAACCAAAAGACAAGGTTGCGCATAACCCGGCATGATACGTGGCTCTGCAATCAACGGTTAGTCGAGGGGAAGATGGAGATACATCACGCCGGTCATCAAGAGCGGCCCCGTAGCATTAAGTCTTTTGCCTTCGAGTTTTTAATGATTGCGATTGCAGTTTTTGTTGGCTCTCTCGGAGAGTACTTCCTCGACCATCGCATCATCGAGGAGAGACTGCATAACGGCTTGGTTTCGATGCGGGATGATCTCGATACAGATTTTCGTAATCTCGATCGAATCATCGCGCAGTGCGATAGCGGTATCGCGTTTTTACTGCGAACTCGCCAAGCCGCTGTCGACTATCAAATTGGAAAGCTATCTCGCGCAGATTACCTTCGTCGTATCGTCGATGATCTGCCGAATGTGTACATCTATCACACATTCTTTATGGATCGAACGTCCTTTACTAATCTTTCATCAGCCGGCCTGATGAATGTCGAAGATTCCGCCGAGCTTCGGGCCGCGATCTCAGAGTATTACGAGGTATATGGAAAGCGACTGAACGACAACAATGCCCTGCTCGACAAAGAGGCCATCGCGTATTACGAACGAAGCTTTCCGTTGCAAAGCGCGCTCGAGAGCGGTCGCTTCAACGTCGAGGGGCGCCAAACGACAGAGCAAAATGTCGATATCTATCTGCGCTTACCGGCAGTCCGCGAAAAATTACTAAGCGGCGAACTGATTCCGGCAACCGATCAACTCATCTTGCGCGTCGCTGATTACAAGGACATCCTTATCGAAATGCGACGCCTCAATCGTGAAGCGGCACAGCTATTGCGAGATCAGCAGATCGCCTCTTAAAATCAACGGATGCGGGCGTAGTTCAATGGTAGAACTGTAGCTTCCCAAGCTACTAACGTGGGTTC
>JBMTZD010000012.1:0-45682 GCA_049455235.1 Steroidobacteraceae bacterium | reverse complement strand
GTGAGCTTCACGGCGATCGTGGCACCCTTCGCCATGACCCACCTATTCAGCATCGCCACAAGCCGCTTCGAGTTCGCAGGTGCGTCGTTTTTCGCAGCGGCTTTCGTCCTGCTAGCCGGCGCGGTCATGCTGCTACGACGCGGTCCAGCCCGCGCCCATTGATTCGGAGTCGGCTGTAAAGTCCCTAAAAAACAAGACCCGCCGGATTTCTCCGGCGGGTCCTGCGACCTGTGCCTGTAAAGCCTGGTGTTTTTTTACTTCTTGGACGTCTTCTTGGCAGCGCGCTTCTTGGCGCGAGCCGGATCCTTCGGGCGAGTCTTGCCGAAAGAACCTTGATAAATCTTGCCGCGACGGCTTCTGCTGTCTCCCTTGCCCATCTAGCTCCACTCCACTGGTTTAAACCGTTGTCGAAGCCGCAAGTGTAGGGCACTGGGCGCTAGCGCGCCAACCGGCAGCCTCGCTAGGATGTCGGCTGTGACAGCCAACCATCCCACGCCCACCGAAATTCGCCTGCGCAAGCAATCACAGGTGCTTGAGGTCGCATTCGACGATACACAGCGCTATACGCTGCCGTTCGAGTATCTGCGCGTCCACTCACCCTCGGCTGAGGTTCAAGGTCACGGACCGGGACAAGAGACACTGGTACTCGGGAAGCAGAAGGTGATGATCACGGCCGTCGAACCGGTCGGCCAATATGCGGTCCGACTGGTATTCGACGATGGACACGATACGGGTCTCTACACCTGGAAATATCTATACGAGCTCGGAGCAGAACAGACGACGCGATGGGCTGAGTATCTGCAGAAAGTCCGCGATCGACTGCACAGCGGCTCGGGAACGTAAGGCAAAAAAAAGGCCGGACAGCCCGTCCGGCCTATCAGTCCCTTCTTATTTTTATCCCCCCGTTCGACCGACCCTTAAAAGGATCGATACGCCTGATCGAACCTTTTACGCCTGTTTTCGGACAAAAACTAGTCACCCCCCAACAAGGCTACAATATAGCCCCGTCCCTGGAGCCCACCGATGTCGGCCCAAGATTCGTCCAAGACTACGCATTTCGGCTTCGAAGAAGTGGCCTGGCAAGACAAAGCGCGTCGCGTGCGCGGTGTCTTCGATTCGGTTGCACCAAAGTACGATTTGATGAATGACTTGATGTCGGGTGGCTTGCACCGCATCTGGAAAAGCTTCGCTCTCTCTCAGACGTATTTGCGGCCCGGTCAGAAAGCCCTCGATGTCGCTGGCGGCACGGGCGATCTGACACGCGGCATGGCGGCTCAGGTCGGCGAGCAAGGCCTCGTCGTGCTGTCGGACATCAATGGATCGATGCTCTCTCACGGCCGTGACCGGCTCATCGACGCCGGCATCGTCCAGGGAGTCGATTACGTTCAAGCCAACGCCGAATGTCTGCCCTTCGCCGACTCCACCTTCGACTGCGTCACCATCGGTTTCGGTTTGCGTAACGTCACCGATAAGGATGCGGCACTGCGTTCGATGTATCGGATTCTCAAGCCAGGCGGCCAACTGCTCATCCTCGAGTTCTCACATCCGACGGCACCGGGACTCAAGCCTCTGTATGACACCTACTCTTTCAAAGTGCTTCCGGTACTCGGGCGTCTCGTCGCCAACGACGAAGGGAGTTACCGATATCTCGCCGAATCGATTCGCAAGCATCCCGATCAGGAAACGCTACTGACGATGCTAAGGACGGCCGGCTTTGATCAGTGCCGCTATCACAACCTCTCTGGTGGCATCGTCGCTCTGCATCGTGGCTATAAAGTTTGATCACCTTGTGCTGACTGCTGCGATCGAAAATTTACTCAACCGCAACCTTGCCTCATCACCGGGCGCGAGAGCTCGCTGCGCAGCGCTAAAAGATCAGCGCTTGCTCGTGCGCGTCACGGGAATGGGATTACAAATCGGTATCGAATCGCTGGGCGATACGCTGTCTTTAACTCGAACACCGATGGGTGACTTCAACGTCACCGTTGAAGGCAGCCCCATCAATCTTCTAGCTCTCACAGGCGAGAACCCCGAACGCTTACTGCAATCTGGGCAAGTCACTGTACGTGGAGATGCCGAGATTCTGCAGCGTTACCGCGCGCTGGCGTTGTTGCTGCAACCTGATCTTGAGGAAGAGCTCTCGCGCTTGATCGGGGATTTGCCAGCACACCATATTGGTCGACTGGCACGCTCGCTCTGGTCGTTTGGACGGCGCGCCACATCAAACACCGTGCGCAACGCGGCGGAATTTCTAGCGCACGAGAATCACACTCTGGTACCTCGAGCTGAAGCCGAGGCTTTCATGGCCGATGTCGATCAACTACGTGAAGATATCGATCGAGCTGCGGCTCGCCTGCGAACCCTCGAAGAGACAAGATGAAACTGCGCGTCCTGGCCCGGCTGATTCAGATTCAACGCGTGCTCGTTCGTCACGGGCTCGATGAATTCGTCGCTGAGACACATCTTTATCGACCACTGCGCTTCGTATTTTTGGCGTCGCCTTGGACTTGGTTCGAACGCCGCAAGGGCGCCACCCGCGCCGAACGACTGCGCCTCGCGCTCGAAGAACTGGGTCCGATCTTCATCAAACTGGGCCAGGCACTCTCGACTCGTCGTGACCTACTGCCGCCCGATATTGCAACAGAGCTGTGCAAACTACAGGACCGCGTTCCAGCCTTCGATAGCGCACTTGCCAAAAAGATCGTCGAAGAGGCTTTCGGGCGCCCGGTACTCGAAGTCTTCGAAGAGTTTTCCGAACAACCGTTGGCGGCCGCCTCAATTGCTCAAGTGCACGTTGCCAAGCTGAAAACCGATGGTTCTAGCGACTCGGGCAGCGATGTCATCGTCAAAGTGCTACGCCCAGGTATGCGAGAGATCATCGAGCGCGACTTGGAAGTGATGCATGCTCTTGCCAATCTCGCCAAGCGTAATTCTCGCGAAGCACAGCGCCTACGAGTCGATGAGATCGTCGAAGAATACGAGAAGACGATTCTCGATGAACTCGATCTGATGCGCGAGGCCGCCAATGCGGCACAACTGCGGCGCAACTTCGAAGGCTCCGATCTACTGTATGTGCCGAAGGTGTATTTCGACTTTTGTCGTGTGAACGTCATGGTGATGGAGCGCATTCGCGGCATCACCATCAGCGACATGGCGAGGTTGCGTGAACTCGGGACGAATATCCCACTGCTTGCGACCAACGGCGTAAAGATCTTCTTCACGCAGGTTTTCCGTCACAATTTTTTTCACGCGGATATGCACCCGGGGAATATCTTCGTGCTGGCAGATGACCCATCACGCCCGCGATATGCAGCTGTGGACTTCGGCATTGTCGGCACGCTCGATCTTCGCGATCAACATTACTTAGCGGAAAACTTCCTCGCCGTTTTTGACCGGAACTACCGCAGAGTCGCCGAACTGCACGTCGAATCCGGGTGGGTTCCGGCTAATACGCGCGTCGATGAAATGGAATCGGCGATTCGCACGGTGCTTGAGCCCATCTTCAACAAGCCGCTGAAGGACATCTCGTTCGGCACCATCTTGTTACGCCTGTTCGATATTTCTCGACGTTTTGACATGCGCATCCAGCCGCAGCTGATCTTGTTGCAGAAGACGCTTCTTAATATCGAAGGTCTCGGACGCGATCTCTATCCCGAACTCGATATCTGGCAAACGGCAGCGCCGATCCTGCGCGAGTGGATGCGTGATCGACTGAGCCCGCGCGCGCAGCTGCGTCAACTACGTAATCATCTACCCGCGATGATCGAAGTCACCCAAGCACTACCACCCCTACTGAAAGTGGCCGTACAAAAATGGCAAGACGGAAAACTGCATATCGGTGTGCAGCCCGAGGACATCGAGAAGCTCCGTCTGGAAATTCGCGCCGGCGAGCGGCGTCGAAACGCGACGCTCGTGGCGAGCATGCTCGGCTTCACGGCTTTGCTGTGGTTCGGACTTGAGCTTTGGCCAACCGGACTCGCTCCAGTGTTGCTGTTTGCGGCCGGTATCGTCTTATGGCTTGGTCGACGCCGCGCAGGACGGTAAGAATTCGACAGTCAGTTTGTCGGGGGTGCGTAGCAGCATCACGATCTCACCGCTGCTGCCAGAGCGCGGCCCGCCGTGCACGATGCCCGGTGCTCGATAAAAGTAACCGCCGGCGCGATAATCGAACGACTGCTCGCGACCTTCGAGGCACTCGAAGAGACGATAGTCGCCCGAGATCAAATAGCCTTCTTCGATCGTCCGGTGACGCTCCCAAGGCAGCGTGAGATCCGCTCCAGCCCGAAGTAACCACGTGCGCTGGCCGCTTTGTGGCTCGTGATAGAGATCACGCACCTGTAATTTCAGCGCGACGCCGGTATCTCTCGCTGAGACCATCCCTGCCGTCCAATCATTCGCGCCGGTTCGTACGATCTTGAACTTCTCGCCATCACTAGAGCGCGGGGGATCGAGAAACAGCAACATCGTCGACGCTTGGATCGCGCGCAGCGGTAGCGCGCTCTCACGCGACGGCACACGCACATAATCCTGCTTCACAAGCAGTTCGCCGTTCGATCCATGCTCTAGCTGCAACTGACCTGCGAGTACGAACCATTCGGCCGTGTAGTTTGCTCGAGTGGCATTGATCGTCGCGCCCGCGGGCAGCCTGAGTTCGACGACGAGACCACGCGAGTCGCGACGCAGCAGACGAGCCTCGACTCCCTCAAACCCTGCGAGTGTCTCGGCAGCCACATCGGCTGCGTGTCGCCCAAAAATACTAAAGTCTGCTGCTCGGCCGTCTGCCATTGTTGCAGCCAGGACGAGAAGTAAAGTCAGTGCGCGCAATCGGCGCCGGGCGTGGGTTTCCATCCCTTGATGATACGGATGGCGGCACGCGCAATGCCAGCGTTGTCATGCGCAACACCCGGTACGATGACGCATGACCAATTGAATGGCTGATCGTTGCGCTCGGCGATCTGCCGCGACGTTCGATAGAAATTTTGGCCACGAGCAAAACGATGCGGGCCCTGCGCCATCGCTGCCGGCTGTCGCGGCAAACTACGATGATTCGGATCAGAGTCCGCATCACCGAGCATCAGAATCATCGGCGAAGCAAAGACCCCCGCTGCGCTCCTATCGGGAGCGCCACGCAAACCAAAGGGCCAATCGACATCGTCGACGGGAAACAGGTAAGAGCCGGCATTGGCGGCGATGGCGGCAACCATCCGCTCGGCGCCGCCGAGTATCACGAACCGATGCACAAACTGCGCACCCGCCGAATGCCCAAAGAGCCAATACTGCTCGGCGCTCAAGTTCTCGTGGCGTCGCAGTGCATCGAACAAAGGCTCTATCGACGAATAAGCCCAACGAGTCTTGGGTTGTAGGCGACCGGCCTTGTCGAACACTCCGCCGAAGTTATATCCAGCGCTGCCCGGGAAGTTTTCTTGTGAGTATTCCGGAACAACAACGATGATGTCATTGGATAAAGCGAGCTCGCGCCATTCGGCGAGATATCGATCAGCATCGCGACCGACTCCGTGCATGACGAAGATGATGGGCGCGTTGGCCTTTACTTCAGGGCCTCGCAAATACCACAACGTGATGGGAGGACCACCCCAGTCAGAAACGATCAGACGCTTTGCGCCCGGCACGTCGATCCCAGCAAGTCCAGCGTGGCCCAGTGTCGAGAAGCACGCCATCAAGATCAACAAGCCACTCACGGCGAGCGTTTGTAGCGCGCGCATCGTTACTTGCCTTTGAGCTCGCGCGACAAACGATCTTCGTCCAAAGCGCCTTCCCAACGCGCGACGACGATAGTCGCAACCGCATTACCGATGAAATTGGTGATGGCACGACATTCGGACATGAATCGATCAATACCAAGAATCAATGCCATACCCGCGACAGGAACCGCAGGTACGACGGCGAGCGTCGCTGCCAACGTGATGAATCCTGCGCCCGTGACACCAGCAGCACCTTTCGAGCTAATGATCGCCACCAATAGCAGTAGCACTTGATCTCCGAGGCTCAGCTCGACACCTGTTGCCTGCGCTATGAAAAGCGCAGCCAACGTCATATAGATGTTGGTGCCATCGAGATTGAACGAATAACCCGTGGGCACGACGAGTCCTACCACCGACTTGGCACAGCCCACTTGTTCGAGCTTGCGCATCAAAGAGGGCAGCGCAGATTCGGAGGAGCTAGTGCCCAGCACGAGCCAAAGCTCTTCTTTCAGGTAGGCCAGTAGTCGCCACAGTGAAAAGCCCGAGGCTCGTGCAATCAGGCCAAGAACAACCAAAATGAAAAATGCAGACGTGAGATAAAAGGTCGCGATCAAGGCCGCAAGATTCGCGATCGAGTCGATTCCATACTTGCCGATGGTGAATGCAAAAGCACCGAAAGCCCCAAGCGGTGCAAAACGCATTAACAAAGTCACCATTTTGAAGAAGGCATCACTGATCACGTGCAAGCCTTCGACAATGCGATTTCTACTTTCGTCGAGATTGGCGACGCTGATACCGAAAATAATCGCGATGAAAAGCACCGAGAGAATCTGACCACTCGTCAAAGCGCCGAGGAAGGTGTCCGGTATGATGCCGAGCAAGAAAGACACGATGTCCTGCTCTTGGGCTTTGCCCACGTAGCCGGAGACCGCACCATCATCAAGCGTAGCCGGATCCACGTTCATACCGTCGCCGGGTCTGACGATGTTGGCTACGAAGAGACCGATTACCAGCGCACCGCTCGATACCACCACGAAATACAGCAGCGCCTTGCCAGTCGTGCTACCGAGACTGGCTAGCGAGGACATACTCGCGATGCCACTCGCTACCGTCAAAAATATGACCGGTGCAATGACGAGCTTGACCAGCTTGATGAAGGCATCACCTAGCGGCTTCAGCTGTACGGCGATATCGGGTGCAAAATGCCCAAGTGCCCCACCGACGGCAATAGCGATCAAGACTTGCGCATACAGCGCAGTCCACCAGGGCTTCGCGGTGGCGATAGAAGTGTTCATCCTCGTAGCGCCCGCAGCCACGGGCGCGGATCTTCATTGCGCTCTAATACCTCGACCAACGCGGAACCGACGACAACGCCAGCGACATGACCACGCAGCTTGTCGACTTGCTCGCGCGAACGAATACCAAAGCCTGCGCACACGGGCACCGGCGATATCGCCGTGACGCTCTGGAGATAGTCGATGACCGTATCGGGCACCGCCACGTTCTTACCCGTGGTTCCCGTCATCGTCACCGCGTATACGAAACCTTCGCTCGCAGCGCATACCTGCTGCAAACGCGATGACGTCGTGACCGGCGTTACCATTTGGACGAGTGCAACCCCTTCGGCTGCGAGCGCGGCGCGTAACTCACCACCTTCGTCGAAAGGCAGATCCGGCACGATGAAACCACACACGCCCGCCGCCGCAGCGTCGGCAGCGAGTGCCGCATAGCCATACTGCAACAAGGGGTTCAGATAACTCATCAGGACAAGTGGCGCAGCCGGTCGCTGCATACTGCGCAGCTCCGACAAAATCCACTTCAGGCTGACACCCTGCTTCAGCGCCGCTTGGCTGGAGCGCTGGATCGTCATGCCATCGGCCATCGGGTCGGTGAACGGAACACCGATTTCGACGACATCCGACTCGCTGGCAACCGCGAGCAAATGTTCGCGAAACTGATCCTTGCGGGGAAAACCTGCCGTCATGAACGCCACGATGGCGGGCGCACCGCGATTCGAAGCTGCGCGTATTGCTTCGGCCAGACGCTCACTCGGCTTCACGATGCGCTCTCCGCGAGGATGGTTCTTTGCAAGGTCGGCATATCTTTGTCACCACGACCCGACATGCACAGGATGACTTGCGCGCCGCGATGCGTCTTAGCCCAACGTTTCACACCGTGTAACGCGTGCGCGGTTTCCAGTGCCGGCAGAATGCCTTCGAGCTTGGCACACTCGGTCAAAGCCGATAGCGCCTCGTCATCGGTCGCAGACTCATACTTCACACGGCCTGCCGACATCAACAAGGCATGTTCGGGCCCAACGCCTGGGTAATCGAGACCTGCCGAGATGGAGTCGGTCTCGTGAATCTGACCGTTCTCATCCTGCAGCAATAAGGAATAACAACCCTGCAGTACACCCGGCCAGCCATATGAGAGGCTCGCAGCATTCTCGCCCAAGTTCACGCCTCGCCCGCCCGCTTCGACACCCACGATCTCGACCGATGTATCAGGAACGAAGGCGTGAAACATACCGATGGCGTTCGAGCCGCCACCTACGCAGGCAAACACGGCGTCAGGCAAGCGACCGTTTTGCTCTACATATTGTGAGCGTGCCTCGCGACCGATAATCGCTTGTAGTTCACGCACCAAATAAGGATATGGATGGGGTCCCACGGCTGAACCCAACAAATAAAAAGTCTCCATCGGATCCGAGACCCAATCGCGCAACGCCTCATCGATAGCGGAACGTAATGTTTGATCGCCACCCGTGACCGGCACTACTTGCGCGCCCATCAGGCGCATACGACCGACGTTCGGCGCCTGTCGCTCCATGTCGATCGCGCCCATGTAAACGATGCAGGGCAAGCCGAGACGTGCACACGCTGCTGCGCTTGCCACGCCATGCTGTCCTGCACCGGTTTCGGCCACGATGCGCTTGGCACCCAAGCGCTTGGCGAGCAATGCTTGTCCTAACGCGTTATTGATCTTGTGCGCACCTGTGTGAGCGAGATCTTCACGCTTGAACCAGATCTCGGCGCCCCAGGCCGCGGAAAGACGCGGCGCATAACTCAATGCGGTCGGCCGTCCGACCCAATGACGTAATTGATCGGTCAATTCTTTCTGGAAATCAGCGCGGTGCAAATGTTCGCGCATGCCAGCCTCGAGACGCTCGAGTGCCGGAATCAAAGTTTCCGGTACATATCGACCGCCATAGGGGCCGAAGCGACCGCGCGCATCGGGATATTGGCCGCCGAGCTCGGCGTCGAGCATACGACGCTGATCGTCGGCACTGAATTTCACATGGGCATTCATCTTTTACACTCCTGCAGAGGCGCGGCGTGCCGCCTCAACAAATTCGATGATCTTCTGCGGCGATTTGTGGCCGGGTGACGCTTCAACACCGCTCGATACATCCACACCGAAAGGACGCACCTCACGAATCGCCGTCGCCACATTATTAGGTGACAAGCCACCCGCCAGAACCAATTCGGTCATCGCGGCAACTTGCGCTGCCTGTTGCCAATCGGCCGTAAGCCCTGCGCCACTGCGAGGCCCTTCGAACAAGACGCGCGCTGGCCATTGGATCGGCACGGTCTGTTGTTGACGTACGACGGGCAGTATACGGCTCGGATCGATCGGCGGCAGCGAAGCCAGGTCCGTCAAATCTACCTGCAATAAATCGGGGCGGAACTCCTCGAGTAAACTCGCAACCAGTGCTGCAGAGGGATGCAGCGTGACCGCTACACACAAAGCTCTGCCCCGCGCGGGTTCAGCCAGACGCAGCGCTTGCTCGATGCTCACCTGACGGGGTGAGGGCGCAAAGACGAAACCGATGGCATCGACTTGCTGCTCCAACGCGGTCGTGATCGCCGTTGCATCGGTCAGTCCACACACTTTGATCCAGAGCGTATCCATGATGGTTAAGCTCGCAGAGCTGCTCGCCGACGCAGCGCTGCATCACGCGCAGAATGCAACATGGCCGCTAGATGCGCTTCGGGATCTGTCGCCTGCATCAGCGCACCCCCAATCAACGCCAAATCGTATCCGGCAGTCGCCATCCGCGCGGCATCCGCCGTTGTGAGCACACCGCTCTCGGCGACGCGAGGAACGGTATTCGGCAACTGAGACACCAGTTGCTCGAGACGATCTGGAACGACTTGCAGACTGACGAGATCGCGACTGTTGACGCCGATCAACAAAACAGTGTCAGCGGATCGCAGTTGGTCGATCAATCGATCGGCACGCTCGATGTCAGCGAGATCGAATGTCTCGATCAACACGAAGAGTCTTTGCTTGAGCGCCGTCTCACAAAGCCGTCTCAAGGTCTGATCGTCCAGCATTCTCACGATCAATAACACGCCGCCGGCACCTGCGGCGCGTGCTTCCAACACTTGATAAGGGTCTACCAAAAAATCTTTGCGCATCGTCGGAACACGCCGCCCGCGGCCATCATCAGACTGCTGCACTACTCTCAACGCAGACGCGGCCCGCAGATGCTCAAGTGAGCCATCGAATCTATCGGGCTCGGTGAGCACTGAGATGGCGGCAGCACCGCCCTGAACGTAAGCGCGAATTCGTGTATCAGCAGATTCATCCATCGCGCTACGTAACAGGCCTAGCGCCGGCGATCGCAACTTCATCTCGGCAATGACATCGAAGCCCTGATCGCTCAGTTGCAATGCAGGCGGTGGCGGTAGATCAACGAGCGAAGCTGCAAGCTCGGACTCGGCTAAGTCGACTTTGGCAGCCTCGACGCGTCGTCGACTACCCGCTGCCATCGTGGCGAGAAAATCGTCAGCCACGACCGAACTCCGCAAGGCGCTGCAGCATCTGCTTGGCAGCGCCCGTATCGATGATAGCGGCGGCGCGTGCAACGCCCTCCATGGGACCTGCAGCGAGCCCGGCACATTCGAACGCCAGAGCAGCACCCATCAACAAGGTGTCACGATGTGCGCCGTGGTCATGACCTTCGAACACGGTACTTAACGCCGCTGCGTTCTCGATCGCATCGCCACCCGCGAGCTCCGAAGGCGCGCAGGTACGCATTCCGTAATCGGCAGGACCGCGGACGCTGCGATTCACTGAGCCGGGCCTTACGTCGAATAGAGTGAATGGCCCTGCCGTCGTCGGTTCATCCCAACCAAGCGCACCATGTACGACGAACGCGCGCGTGAGCCCTGGCAACCCCGCCAGCGTATCGGCCATGAGCTTCGCCATTAGCTCGCTGTAAGCACCCACGAGCTGGAAGGGTGGCGTTGCCGGATTCGTCAGCGGCCCAAGTACATTGAAAATCGTCCGAATGCCGAGTGCCTGTCGTATCGGCGCAATCGCCTTCATCGCCGGATGGTAGTGCGGTGCAAAGAGAAACGTGAAATCCGTCGCACTCAAACATTCACCAGCTCGCTGCTCATCGAGCGGCAAAGGCAAACCGAGAGCCTCAAGCACATCGGCACTGCCACTGCGGCTAGAGATCGATCGATTACCGTGCTTGATAACGGGGACTCCACCCGCCGCAACCAACAGCGAGGTGCCGGTCGAAATATTGACACTACCCGATGCGTCACCGCCTGTCCCGACGATATCAATGGAACGTGACTGCAGAGCTGAATCGACTTGCGGCTTGCGAGCGAGTGCCCGCATGGCGCTGGCGAATCCGCGCAACTCGGCGGCTACCACTCCTTTCGCGCGAAGACCCGCGAGGACGGCGCCTGCTACCGCAGGCGACAATGCCGAGTCCGTCAACGCTTTGAGTAGTCGCGCACTTTCCTCTTCGGTCAAATGATGGCCATCGAGAATATGCTCAAGCATTTCTTTGACCGACTTTTCTATGACGAACTCAGTCACGATGGCCTCCGGTTTGAGCAAGGAAGTTGCCCATCAATCGCGGGCCGTCGGGTGTCAGTACGCTCTCAGGATGAAATTGCACCCCCTCGACCATGAGCTCACGATGTCTTACACCCATGATTTCGCCCTCGGCAGTGCGCGCCGTGACCAAAAGGTGTGGGGGCAAGCTCTCAGGCTGTGCGATCAAAGAATGATAGCGACCGATTTCGCAAGGATTGGGTAAGCCATCGAAAAGCCCCAACCCATCGTGGGTAATTTGCGATGTCTTACCATGCATCAAACGTCCGGCGCGCACGACTTTGCCACCGAACACTTCAACGATCGATTGATGCCCGAGACAGACGCCGAAAACCGGCACTTTTCCCGCAAAAGCGCGAATGATCTCCATCGAGATACCCGCTTCATAGGGAGTGCCTGGTCCTGGTGAAATGCAGACATGGGTCGGCGCGCTGGCAAGCGCTTCAGCAACCGTCACCGCATCATTGCGACGCACATCTACCTCAGCGCCCAAAATAAGAAACGCCTGAACGAGGTTGTAGGTGAAGGAGTCGTAGTTGTCGATCAGAAGCAGGCGCGGCGTAGTCATGATCACAACCCCTCTGCTGCCATGGCGAGGGCGCGTGCTGCAGAACTACTCTTGGCGATCACTTCATCGTACTCACTCTGCGGCTGACTGTCGGCAACAATGCCGGCACCGGCCTGATAGGAATATTCATCGCCGCGAAAGACGAGCGTTCGTATGGTGATGGCCTGATCCATATCGCCTTGCGCGCCGAAGTAGCCGACGGTGCCGCCATAGAGTCCTCGTCTGACCGGTTCGAGCTCGTCGATGATTTCCATCGCGCGAACCTTGGGCGCACCCACCAACGTGCCAGCGGGAAAAGCCGCCGCGAAAAGATCGAAGGCATCACGGCCCGACGCGAGCTCGCCGCGCACGCCGCTGACCATATGCATCACGTGACTGTAGCGCTCGATTGACTTATAGGGCGCCACGTTCACCGAACCCGCTTTGGCGACTCTACCCAAATCGTTTCGAGCGAGATCGACCAGCATCACGTGCTCCGCGTTTTCCTTCGGGTCTGCAAGTAGATCCGCCTCACGCTGACGATCGATCACATCATCCGTCGAACGCGGTCGCGTACCAGCGATAGGTCTTAGTTGCGCTTGCCCATGCGAGAGCTTCACCAACGCTTCGGGCGATGATCCAACGACTGTGATATCGCCGAGCGCACAGTAATACATGTAGGGCGAAGGATTGATGAGGCGCAGCGCTCGATAAGCCTCGAAGGGATCGACATCATGTCGTCCGCTAAAACGAACGGACAATACGAGCTGATAGACATCGCCGGCAGCGATGTACTCCTGAGTGCGTCCAACCTTGGCAAGAAACTCGCTCTGCGACATAGAGGCGACGGGTTCGCTGAAAGTGCCGCGCGCCGTCGGAAGTGGTACGCCACCGCGCAACGCCAGAATGATCTCGCGACGCAGCGATTGACGCTCAGCCTCGCTCCCAGAGTGCAGCAGTGCGATACCGCGAGTCAGATGATCAAAGACCAATAGAGACCCCGGTGCGACGTAGTGCAGATCAGGCACGCCCTTCGGGTCTGCAGTAAAAGGCGGCAGTCGCTCAAAGAATCGAACGACATCATATGATGCATAACCAACCAGACCACCGGCTAAGGGAAAGTCGGGTCCTGCGCCAGGCGCAGTCGGTCTCGGTGCTTTTGAAAGCGCGAGGCGTAATGCTCTCAGCAATTCTTGCTGATCGCGCGGAACAGGCAAGGACTGCTTCCCCTGCTTAAAGCCATCGGAAGCAAGACGAATAGCGAAGCTCGTATCGCCGAAACCGATGAACGAATAGCGTGCAAGTCGCTCGCCACCCTCGACGCTCTCGAGCAAGAAAGTGGGGTTGAACGCCCGCAACTTCAGGAAGGCCGATACCGGAGTATCGAGATCGCCGGCGATATCAAAAGGTGGCTTCATAAATCCTAGCTACATAAACGCAAAAACCCATCCCGGTCGTGTCCGGAGATGGGTTCGGGTGGCTCATCCTCTATGGGTTTCTAAGTCCGACAGCGCCCCGCGCCCTCTCCTTCAGGAGCGGCGCCAACCCCACCAGCGGCGGGCAAACAGGTTGATGTGCGAGTCGAACGACATAACGGACCGAGTATCGCCGTCGACAGGAACGGGCGTCAAGAACGGAACTCGATAGAGCACCTCTATGACGGAATACGAAACCTTCGATTGGCCATCCGGAGCGCGGGCGAGGACACTCATCATTAACCCTTAGCGCAAGACTCGAGGAACCAACCATGGCCGCCAAAATCCGCGCCGCCGCCGCTGCAACTCCACGTGACATCGCGAAAACGCTCTCGTTTGCGATCGTGCACTTTGCAGTCGCTTTCAGCGTGGCCTACGCCTTGACAGGCTCGGTCACCATCGCAACTGGTATCGGTCTGGTCGAGCCGCTGGCTAATACGGTCGCCTTCTACTTCCACGAACGGGTGTGGCGTTATTTCGAATCACAGCCGCTGCGACAATCGCTCGAAGAGACCATGGCCTGATAGGGCGGTCGCCCTATAATTGCGGCATGAACATGCCTTCTTTACGTTGCCTGCCAGTTTTCCCCGGTTTGCTCGCCCTTGGCATCCTCGGCTGCAGTGCCGGCGGCAGCGTCGAAGAAGGTCCACGCGATGGCCTGTGGCGAGCCGTGCTGCAGGTGCCGGGCGGCGAATTGCCCTTCGGTCTCGAATTCGCAACCGAGGAAGGTCGTCGTCACGCCGTGCTCATTAATGGCGACGATCGGGTCCGTATCGATGAGATCAAGATCGAAGGCGCGCGCATCACGTTGCGCATGCCGGGGTACGAGAATCGCATCGAAGCTTCGTTCGATGCCGACTCACTCGACGGAACGCTGACGATGATCAAAAGCGGCGGTAAACCGCAGATCATCCCGCTCACCGCCAAACATGGCCAAAACTGGCGTTTCGTATCACCGACCGAATCTCCTTCGGTTTCTGCGGCAGACCTCACCGGTCGATGGGCACTCCAGTTCGTCGACGGCGAAAAAACCTATCCTGCTGTCGCCGAACTCAAACAAAGCGACGCCATCGTGACCGGCACGGTGTTGACACCAACCGGCGATCATCGCTTCATCGCTGGTGAATTGCGCGGGAATGAACTTCGCCTCTCGAAGTTTGATGGTGGTCATGTTTTCCTCTATCACGCGACCATCAAAGAAGACGGAACGCTGGATGGTCGATTTTGGTCTGGTACGGCGCACACCGAAAACTTCTCGGGTAAGCGAGACGATTCCGCTTCGCTGGGTGACGCTGCCAACAAAACCGCTCTGGTAGGCGATGCAGAGAAGCTCGACTTCACGTTCCCCGATCTCGGCGGAAGTTCGATTTCTTTGAATAATTCGTTCTTCCGAGGAAAGGTCATCGTCGTTGCGCTCGCCGGAAGCTGGTGCCCCAATTGCCACGACGAAGCCGCCTTCTTGGCGGAGTTGCACCGGCGCAAGCGGCCACAAGGTTTCGAAGTCGTCTCGTTGATGTTCGAACAGTTCGGCGATTTCCCGAAAGCCGCCGAAGCGGTCTATCGTTTCCGTGATCGTTACAAGATCGAATACACCACGCTGATCGCTGGTATCTCAGACAAAGACGATGCTGCCTCGAAGTTGCCGCAGCTGAACGGGGTTTTTGCCTTCCCCACCACGATCTTCGTTGATCGCAGTGGCAAGGTGCGAAAAATCCACACCGGCTTCTCAGGCCCTGCGACCGGAGTGCATTACGAGAAGCTCGTCGACGAATTCGAGAAAACGGTGGATTCGTTGTTGGCGGAACCGACGCCACCGGCGGCTTGAGGAGCGAGCAATGCCTTCTTTTGACGTTGTCTCCGAAATTGATCGCCACGAACTTGCCAATGCTATCGATCAGGCGAACCGTGAACTATCGCAGCGTTTCGATTTCAAGGACACAGGCTGCAAGTATGAATTCAAAGAGAAAGAATTCGCGGTGCAGATGAAGGCGCAAGTCGAATTCCAACTCAAACAAATGCTGGATATCCTGAAGTTGAAGCTCACCAAGCGGGGCATTGATGTCGCCTGCATCGATCTCAAAGATGCGCAGACGAATTTGGCCGAGGCACGCCAAGATGTGGCACTGCGTCACGGCATCGATCAGGAGTGCGGCAAGAAGATCGTCAAGCTATTGAAAGAGTCTAAGCTCAAAGTGCAAGGCGCCATTCATGGTGACAAAGTTCGCGTAACCGGAAAGCAACGCGACGATCTACAAGACGCCATCGCTTTATTACGCAAGCAGGAGTTTGATCGCCCGTTGTCCTTCGACAACTTTCGCGAATAATGAGCTGAAACTCAGCGCTTCGATTCGAGCTGATCGAGTAAGTGCCGAAAGTCGTTCAGCACTTGTTGAGCTTCAGGTGTCACGCTGACCAGCTTCTCTCGACCGTCACTACTCTTGCCGCCCTCAACTTTGAGCAGCGCGAGGGTGGATAGACGATGCACGAGCTTCTTGCAGGCGCTCTCGCCGCCGAAACCATACAAGCGGAACAGTAAAACTAGATCGCCGACCGTAAGCGGCCCGTGCCGTGCTGCCAACAACAAAGCGGGGACGTGAACGACATTCTTCATCGGTTGTGGGAAGGGTGCCTTCCGCATCGCAGAACCATGTTGAAAAAAACCCGGCGTATTCTCACACCGCAGGTCTGCGATCAGTACAAAGAAAACGCGCCTAATTTTTTAAATAAACTAGATCTCAAAATCGGCTCTTTTTTACGATCGATTTCGGTTCCAGTAAAAGTAGAGAGGAACACCGAGCAAGATCACGCCGATCCCAAGTAAGGCCTGCTTCGGCGTGGCGACGAGGGCGCTGATCAGCAGCGCGGCGGAAACCAAGACGAAAACGATCGGCGTAAACGGATATCCCCAAGTCTTGAAGGGGCGCGGCAAATCGGGCTCGGTGCGTCGGAATAAAATGACTGCCGCCGCGCTCAAGGCATAAAAGAGACACGATGCAAATACAACCGAATCAGTCAGGGTGTCGTAGGTGCCTGAAAGCGTGAGCACACTCGCCCACCCGGCTTGGGCCAGCACCGCGTTGACCGGCACGCGGCTGCGCTCGGACACTTTCGCCAATGGCTTGAAGAACATGCCGTCGCTTGCCATTGCGAAAGGCACTCGCGAATTGGCGAGCACCGAGGCATGCAGCGAACCTAGCGAAGAGAGCATCAGTGCCGCGGCCATGAAGGTCACCGCAGCCGGACCGGCGAAGGTCTTTAACACCTCAGTCGCGACTGACGACGTCGCCGACACACTCGCGATCTCCTGCGGCGAGAGAACATAGAAATAGGCGGCGTTGACGCCGACGTAAAGGCCGATCACCAGTAACGTGCCCCAGATGAACATGCGCGGCAAATTGCGCTGCGGATCTTTCACCTCACCACAAAGCGGCGCGACGTTATTCCAACCATCGTAGGCCCAGAGTGCGCCCAGCATGGCAGCGCCGATACCGGCAAGACCACCCATGGCACTCGCTTCGACGCCTTCACAACTACCGCCACTCGCGGAGCCAGCAAGATGCGAAAGGTCACCCTGACCAAAAGTAAATGCACCGACACCGACCGCGAGCACAGTCAGCACTTTCATCACCGTGAGTACGGTGGCAGCGCTGCCGGTAGTCGAGACAGATGCGCAGTTAAACAGCGTGACGAGCCACAATGCCGATAGCGCGACAACCGTCAGACCCGTAAAAGAAATGCCATCGCCAAGTGGCAGCGTCAGCCATGCTTGATCGAGCACACCGCCGAGTGCGGCGTTCATGAATATGGCGAACCCGACCGCTAATGCTGCCTGCGAGCCCGTCTTCATGATGGCAAAGACAGTCCAGCCATAGAGGAAGCTCGTCGGTTTTCCGTAAGCGCGTCTCAAAAAGACGTAATCGCCCCCTGCCGCCGGCATCATCGAGGCGAGTTCGGCGTAGCAGAACGCGCCTAGCAGTGATAACAATCCCGCAGCAAGCCAGACGGCCATGACGATCATCGGATCGTCGACATTGCAGGTCATGACACGCGTCTTGAGAAAGACGCCGGTGCCGATGACATTGGCTACGTTGACTGCGATTCCCGCCCAAAGCCCTAAACCACGATTGAGCCCAGACACGGCGCTTTAAAACCGCAAGCCAAGCTTGGTCGACGCACCGAGCGCGTCGCCCGTCTTGTCGACTTCGAACGACAGGCTGCCAATCACGAGTCCAAACTGGAGTCCTGCGAAAATACGATCCTGTGTTGGAGATAAGTTTTGCAGTGTTGCAGCCGCAGTCGAATTCGGTGTGACATCACCCCATACGCGTCCGACTCCGGCATAGGGAGTGAAAGCGAACAAGCCCTTAGAAACGACGAGTTCGACGCTGCGAGTTTCGAGAGACAGCTGTTCGACGCCCGACAAGCGCGTCATACCGCCGCGTAGCGCAACGGCAGGCAACACCGGGTTGCCGGCCATCAACGCATACTGCAGCTGAGCGCCGTAAACGAAAATATTACTGCCCGGCACTGCAGCAACAAAAGCGCCCACATCAACATCGAACGGCAAACCCTTGGTCAACGACACTTTCGGTATCGGCAAATACTCGCTTGTGCTACCCGTCGCCACGCCCCAAGACTCGGCGTTTTCGAGCCGCACCAATGAGACACCAACGCCAAGATCGAACCCGAGCACGCCGAGCGGCTCTGCGGAGGAGCTCGACTTGTAACTGAGTGCAGCCACGAGATCATCTGCAAAGGACTCGAATTGACTTGGCGACAGCCGATCGATGGCATCGATATCGTCTGCAAGCGCAAGGTTGCTAGCCGTTGCCACTAGAAGAACTGCGAGGATGTGTCGTAACGTGCTCATCAACGCGGCGCTCCTTTGCGCATGGTTTTCAACTGCTCGCAAAGAGCCGGGACGGCATCAATGGCCGTTGGCCCCATACGGGTCAATCGGATATCGACAAAATGAGTCATCTGGCGCGTAGCCACCGCCGTGACCTCCGGAAATCGACTCCAACGCTCACGCCAATCGCGCGAGGTAATGGGCGGAGCGCCCATCAGAATTACATCCGGATTACGTTTTTTGATTTCTTCGAATTCGACGATCGGAGCCGGAAAGTCGATGTCATCAAAAATATTGCGCATGCCGCATCGCAACAAGGCATCGTTCATCAGGTGCCGACTACCAACGGTATAAAGTGGCACATCCCACATCATGAAAAATATCGCAGGCGCACCCGCGATCGCTTGTGGCGAAGGACGCTTCGGAAGAGCAGCAATTCGATCTTCAAGCGGCCGTGCCGCCATCTCGGCTGCAGAGGTAGTGCCGGCCAGACGACCGAGCCGTCGGATCGATGCGGGCATCTCATCGAAACTTCGCAAGCTGACTTGGTAGATCGGCAAACGTAACTTTTGGAGACTTTCGAGCACGAGCTCGTGAGTCATGTCGCGCCAAACCACAATCACATCCGGCTTGAGCGCCTGTAATCGCTCGTACTTGAGCGCATTCACGTCTCCCAACCGCTCAATTTTTTTAGCGGCCTCTGGCGCATCGGCACCGACTACCGTGCCAACGACTTGACTACCGGCGCCTGCTGCAAACAGCAGCTCGGTTGCGCCCGGTGACAAGCTCACGATGCGAGCAGGCTGCCGAGCCAATGAAATCGTCTTGCCGGTATCGTCGGTAACGGTTACGGGCGATGAGTGTGTGACGATGGGCACTGCAAAAAGCCCGAGCAGGACCATCGCTGCGATTCGGCGTAACAGGATTCGATGCGATGACTCACTCATTGAAAGACCTCTTTTCGCCCTGCACTGTGCAAGCCGCACAACCACTCTGTTTGGCGCTGCGTGCCAGCCACGTAAAACGCCCACCCCACCGAGTCACAATCCAACGTTTTAATGATGTTGGCGCGAGCGACCATACGACATAAAGCGCAGCAGTAGCGACAGCGGCTATCACGATGAGGTTCTGCCACATAAAGCTCAAGCCCCTATCAACATAAGGCTTAAGCGATAGGTTAGGAACGCCGCCAAATAAGCCAGTGCGAAAAGATAGGCCGCCATCAACAAGGGATGGCGCCAACCACCCGTCTCACGTTTCACCACCGCCAAGGTTGCAAGGCATTGCGGTGCGAATACGTACCAGGCCAACAAGGCAAGCGCTGTTGCCAAACTCCATTGCGCAGCGATCGTACTCGCTAGCGCGCCCGTGATCGCCTCCTCGCTACCTGACAACGCGTATACGGTTCCAAGAGCGCCCACGGCGATCTCACGCGCAGCTAAACCGGGCACGAGGGCGATCGCGATCTGCCAATTGAAGCCAATGGGTTCCAGCACGACGGCTAGCGTCTTGCCGATCTGGCCCGCAAAACTGTATTCGATCGCCGGGTTCGTCGCTCCCGGTGGCGCCGCAGGATAGGTCGAGAGGAACCATAACAACACCACCATCGCGAGAATGATGCCGCCGACCCGCTCTAAGAAAATACGAGCTCGATCGTAAAGACCGACCAGTAAGTTCAAAGGATTTGGCCATTGATAGTCTGGAAGCTCAAGCATCAGCAAATGCTGATCGCCTGCGCCTTGCCAACGTTTGATCACATAGGCCACCAGTAACGCAGAGACGATACCGGCGAAATACAGCACGAACAGCACAAGACCCTGCAGGTTAAAAATACCCACGTCTCGATCGGGAATGAAGGCAGCTATCAATAATGCATAGACGGGCAGTCGTGCCGAGCAAGTCATCAAAGGTGCGACCATGATCGTCGCAATCCGATCGCGAATACTGGGAATCGTGCGCGTTGCCATGATGCCCGGAATGGCACAGGCAAACGATGAGAGCAAAGGGATGAATGCTCGACCGGAGAGGCCCACGCTACCCATCAAACGATCGAGCAGATAAGCCGCTCTCGGCAAATAGCCGCTGTCCTCGAGTACGAGGATGAAGGCAAAGAGAATCAGAATCTGTGGCAGGAAGATCACGACGCTGCCAAGCCCCGCGATGACGCCATCGATCAGCAAACTGCGCAAAGCCCCTTCAGGCAGGTGATTTGCCAAGACGTCGCCGATGCTCGCAACGCCGGCATCGATCATGTCCATCGGCCAACTGGCCCAGCTGAACACCGCTTGGAACACCAAAAACAAAATTGCCGCCAACGACACCATCCCAAAGAAGGGATGCAGCAGCACTCGATCAGCCGCGGCCACGGTTGGACTGCGCCTAGGCTCTTGATGTTGAGCGGCGCTCAATAATCGGGCGACCTCACGATGCGCCGCGACCACATCGTCCGACGTCGGCTCTTGCCACGCGCTCGAAACGATCTCTGGCCAAGCGCGCCGCTCGAGCGCAGCAATCAAAGAATCTGCACCGCCAGGTCGAGTCGCTACCGTCTCGACGACGGGAATACCAAGCTCACGCGATAATGCGGTGAGATCGATTTGGAACCCACGACGTCTCGCGATGTCGCTGCGATTGATCGCGAGCACCATCGGTAACCCGAGTCGGCGCGCCTCGAGCGCCAACCGCAAAGAGAGCGATAGGTGAGTCGCATCGGCAACCAGCACCACCACTTCAGGACGCAGCTCGCCCGAGAGGCGACCGAGCGCAACATCGCGAGTGATCGCCTCATCGAGCGTCGTAGGCTTGAAACTGTAGATGCCCGGCAGATCGAGCAACTGATAGCGATCGCCGTTCGCATCGACGAACGCACCTTCTTTGCGTTCGACGGTGACGCCAGGATAGTTGGCAACCTTTTGGCGGCTACCGGTCAAGCGGTTGAACAAAGCCGTCTTGCCGCAATTTGGCAAACCGATCAGAGCAACTCTCATCGCACCATCACCAGATCCGCTTCTTGTCGGCGAAGCGCGAAGGTCGAGCCCCCAATACGGACGGCGAGCGGGTCGTGGCCAGGCCACATGACAGCGACCACTTCGACGGCCGCTCCTTCGATACAGCCGATTTCCAACAAGCGGCGGGATAACAGTGCCGAGTCGGTGATAGCTTCAACGACCGAGCGCTCGCCTAGCGGCAAAGCCGACAAGGGACGTAGCGACGGTGACAGATTCTCATTCACAACGAGCGAGTATAAGGGTCATGCGGTACCCTTGCGCCCCATGGACGGAAGCGGCGGTGGCGACAATCCCCAGGTGAATGTGTTCGGCGAACCCCTCACGCCGTGCAGCCTCACACCCAAGACCGGGTGGTTCCGCAGTGGCTGCTGTGAGACCGAGAGTCGCGACACCGGTTCGCACACCGTCTGTGCCGTCATGACGGCAGAATTTCTCGAGTTCTCGCGTTCACGCGGCAACGATCTTTCTACGCCCCAACCCGCCTACGGCTTCCCCGGTCTCAAATCCGGTGATCGCTGGTGCCTTTGTGCCGCCCGTTGGCAGGAAGCCCTTCGGGCCGGCAAAGCGCCGAAAGTCTTGTTGAAGGCCACCCATCGGCGAGCCTTGGAGCTCATCGACCTCGCCGATCTCAAAGCACACGCCATCGATCTTGTTTAAGTCCTCACGTCGAGATGCAGTCCTGCGAGGGGCGCGGGAGTTGCTGCCGCTCAGCCCCGGCATCTTCGCCTGGGGTTTGGTGACCGGCGTTGCCATGGTCAAGTCGGGTCTCAGTACCCTCGATGCGACGATCCTAAGTCTGCTCGCCTACGCCGGTAGCGCCCAGCTAGCCGCGATGCCGCTGATCGCCACCCTCGCCCCGCTTTGGCTCGTCACTTTGACGGCAATCATCGTCAACCTTCGGTTCGTGGTTTACACGGCGCTGCTGCGTCCCCACTTCACGCATCTGTCGACGAGTCGTCGACTGTGGCTCGGTTATATCGTCGGCGACATCATGTTCGTGCGCTTCACGACCCTGCTGCAGCAGGAGCCGAACTACCCGCACAAGGTGGCCTATTACACGGGCGGCGCCCTCGCCAACTGGGTCATCTGGCAGGTGTCGTCCTTGATCGGCATCTTCGCAGCGACAGCCATCCCAGCCAGTTGGGGGCTGGAGCTCGCTGGCACCCTCGCACTCGTCGCGCTACTCGTCCCGCTCCTCCGTCAGTGGCCGGCGCTTGCTGGAGCGAGCGCGGCGGCGATCGTCGCCGTACTCGCCAACGCGCTCCCACTGCGTCTCGGTTTGCTGTGTGGCGTGGTCACTGGGATCACGGTTGCGCTCCTCGTCGATCGCGAGTTTAGGCGCCGCGGCGCCCCGCAAGAGGGCGGGTCATGATGGCTTGGCTCGAGACCATCGACCCCTACGTTTGGCTCGCGATTCTCGGCGTGACGGCAGCCACCTTCATCACGCGCTCGAGTTTGTTCGTGCTCGGCGCACGGGTTCAGTTCCCACCCACGGTCGAGGCAGCACTGCGTTTCGCGCCCGCCTGCGCCCTGGCAGCCATCGTCGCCGCGGATCTAGTCTTCGTCGATGGGCAACTGCAAATCGCCGCCGACAACCATAAATTGATTGGCGGGTGCATCGGTATCGTTATTTTTTACTTCACTCGTAGCATTATTGGAACAATCGTGGGCGGTATGGTGACATTCTGGTCGCTCCATTTCTGGCTGCCCCTACTGTGATCAATGGGATCGCCGGCGCCACTGCAACCAAATAGAAACAATTATCCAAAGATAAAACGCCCGTATATTCATTGACAAAGTGTCAATGTGGCCGCAAATTGGCCGCATGAGTTACGTTGCCGAACGCCGTTTAGAAGAGAAAGAGCGCCGCCGACTCGAGATCCTCGAGGCCGCCGCGGACGTGGCCGGGGTCGTGGGATTCGAAGCCATGACGATGGAACAGGTCGCTCGCAAGGCTCGACTGTCGCGCGCCCTGGTGTACGTCTATTTCAAAGACAAGCACGACCTTCTGATTGGCCTGTGCATCCGGGCGCTCGAGTTACTCCGGGAGCGGTTCGTCGCGGCGGTGGCAGCCGAGACCGAGGGCTTCAAGCAGGTCGAGGCCTGTGGCCGAGCCTACGTTCGCTTCGCCTCGGACTACCCCACGCTCTTCGATGCGCTCGCGCAAGTTGAGGCCCATAGCCCGATGGCCGACGACCCTTCGCTCGACGTCTCACTCAAAGCGGGCGATGAGTTGCAGAACATCCTCGTCGAAGCGATCGAGCGAGGTAAAGCCGATGGCTCGATCCGGACCGACGCCGGTCCCTCGGCGCTACTCGGGCTCACGCTCTGGGGGCTGATGCATGGCGTCCTGCAGCTCACGCAGCACAAGTCAGGGAGCCTGGAATCGGCCGGGGTGACCCAAAGCGAGCTCATCGAGCAAGGGTTCATCTTCGCCGCACGGGCCATCGCAAGCTCAACGGCGCTTCGATCATGAAGCCTTGGGTTGGACTCGCCTCGGGGCTTTGCTTGGCACTACTGGGTAGTGTCGGAGCCTCGGCTGCCTCGAACCTAGGGCCAACGCTGCAGGCGGCGGCGAACCTGCCTCTCCCCGCCGAACGGACCGTCGTCGAAATTATCGATGGCTATGTTGCTGAGGCGCTGCGCTCCAACCTCGCCCTGCAATCCGCTGGCCTCGAACTCGAACGCAGCCAGGCTTTGCTCGATGCCGCTAGAGCGCGTTTCTTTCCGGAAGCCAGCCTAAGCGCTCGCTACACCCGTGCCGAAGGCGGTCGAGAGATATCGCTGCCACTCGGGGCGGCTTTCAACCCGGTCTATGCAACCCTAAACGAACTGTTGGTTGCCGATGGCAAAGCGCCACGCTTCGGCAGCATCGAGGACCCCCGCTTCCTGCTACAACGGGAACGCGAGCAGGACTCACGCATCAGTCTGCGCCAACCGCTGTTCGCCCCGGCGATTCCGGCTGCCGTGCGCGCTCAGCGTGCCGTCATGGAAGCAACCCGTTACGCACAACTCGCGCTCGAGCAACGCCTGCGTCGCGATGTCGCCGTAGGCTACCTCGACTGGTTGCGAGCAAGCCGCGGCAGCGACATCGTCGCCGCCAGTCGCGCGCTCTTACAGGAAAATCTGCGTATCAACGAATCGCTGTTCCGTAACGGCACCATCACCGAAGATCAGGTCCTGCGCGCACGTGCTGAGCTCCTCGCGGTCGAACAACAATTGACCGAGACTCGCCAACTGCGTGATCAAGCGCGCAGCTACCTGAATTTTTTGCTGAATCGCCCGCTCGAGACGACTCTCGATGATGCAATCATCGAGACCGAGCTCGCGCGCGCCTCCGTTGATCTCGAACAACTGCGCTCTCTGGCGCTCACACAGCGGCCCGATATCGGTCAATTCGAAGGCAATGTCAAAGCGATCGAATCGCGTGTAGATATCGCTCGCGCGGCGAGACTTCCCTCACTCGGTCTTGCCGTCGATGGCGGCACGCAGGGAGAACGATACGAATTCGGGCGCGGTCGAAACTACGCTACCGTTTCGCTGCTACTAAATTGGACGCTGTTCGATGGCGGCGCACGTCGGGCCGAAGAGCGCGAAGCCAAACTCGCACTGCGTCAAATCGAAACGCAGCGAGCACAGCTTGGGCAGCAAATCGCCCTCGAAGTGCAACAAGCGCTCGATCGACTGCAGACAAGTGAGGCCTCGCTACAAGTCGCTGAAGCGCGCGCGAGCGCAGCCCGCGCCGCTTTTCGTATCGCGGGTCGCAAACGCGACGAAGGCGTGATCAGTCAGGTGGAATTCCTGGATGCACGCACCAGCCTCACCGCCGCCGAACTGAATCTCAATGCCGTGCGTTTCGAATTGCTCGCACGACAAGCCGACCTCGATTACGCCACCGGAGCCCCTCGCTCGTGAAACATCTGACACCGTTGCTGCTCGCCCTGTTTTTGACTGCCTGCGGCACTTCGCCATCGGATTCCACCGCCGATGAAGGTACGCCGGTTCGCACCGGTGTCGCCTCGAGCGGGCCCGCGGTGGCTAGCCTCAAAACCAATGGCATCGTCGCCGCGCGCGACGAAATGCGTTTGTCATTCAAGGCTGGCGGCATAATCCGCCGAATTGCCGTACAAGAAGGGCAGTCCGTCAAAAAAGGCGAGGTTCTCGCGGAACTCGAGCTCGCAGAAATCAACGCACAATTCCAGCAAGCCAAACAAGTGTCGGAAAAGGCTGCACGCGATCTTGAGCGGGGTGAGCGTCTGCATGCCGATCAAGTGATCAGTCTGGAGGCTTTGCAAAATCTGCGCACGCAGGCCGCCATCACCGCTGCAGCACGAGATGCGGCTCGCTTCAACCTCAGTCAATCGACCATCGTCGCTACTCGAGATGGCGTGATCTTGCGTCAATTGGCCGAGGAGCGTGAGCTCGTGCCACCCGGACAGCCCATCATCGTGTTGGCTAGCAGCGAGCGAGGGTATGTTGTCCGCGCTGCGCTCTCCGATCGTGATCTCGTTCGCGTCACAGTGGGTGATCGCGCCGATATTCAGCTCGATGCCTATCCTGGCCGCCGTTTCACCGGCAAGGTTCACGAAGTTTCGGCGGCGGCTGATCCGCGCAACGGCTTGTTCCCGATCGAAGTGCACTTTGAAGCGCCGGGCGATATCAAGCTCGCAACCGGTTTCGTGGCCAAATTGCAAATCACGCCCGCAGCCGCGACGACCTCCCGCCTGACCTATATCCCGATCGCCGCGCTCGTCGAAGGCGATGGCGATATCGCCCAAGTATTCGTCGTCGATGGAGCAGTCGCTCGCAAGCGCGAGGTGAAGGTTGCTTTCATTGATGGTGACACCGTCGCACTCGCAAGCGGACTGGAAAGCGGTACCCCACTCGTAACCGAAGGTGCGCTCTATCTCGTCGATGGCGAACGCATCAGTCCCATCACGACTGAAGCGAACTAGGGGTACGCCGTGTCGATACTCGAGTTTCCGATCAGGCGCTATCAGTTCACCTTGGTGGCTTTCCTTTGCCTCGTGGCGATGGGCATCTATGCCTTCATTTCCATACCGCGCGAAGAAGATCCGTCATTTCGAATCTCGGGTTTCGACATTGCCGCGATCATGCCCGGCGCCGACCCCAAAGATCTCGAGCGCCTCGTTGCCAAGCCGCTCGAAGATCGGCTCTCCGAGCTTGATGACGTTCGCCAGCTCGAGACGGTGATCGCCGACGGTGTCTCATTCACGATCGTCGAGTTCGAGGCCTATACCGACGCGAACAAGAAGTACGACGAAGTCTTACGCGAAGTGAACGCCCTGCGGCCCAATCTGCCTGCCGAGCTTCGTCAAATCAGTATTCGAAAATTCAGCCCTGGCCTCGTCAACATCGTTCAATACGCGTTGATCTCGGATGAGGCGCCGTATCGAGAGCTCGAGGATCATGCGCGCGCGCTCAAAGATGTCTTGAAAGCCATACCGGGCATTCGGACATCGGAAAGTTGGGCTTATCCGCCGCGTGAACTACGCGTCGAAGTCAACATGGAGCGTCTGGCCGATCTCAAATTGAATGCGGCCCGTGTCATCCAAGCACTTGATAGCGAGAATGCCAATATTCCAGCGGGCATCATCGATGTCGGCTCTCGCAGTTTTACCGTCAAGAGCACGGGCTCGTACGAGAATCTCGAGCAGGTACGCGACACCGTCATCAGCTCCATCGAGGGGCGTGTCGTCAGAGTGCGTGACGTGGCTGAGGTCCGCTGGGCCGAGGGGCAATGGGGCCACGTTGGTCGTTACAACGGTCAGCGTGCCGTATTCGTCACGGCGAACATGAAAGAAGGCCAAAACATTCTGCAAGTTCGCAAGGCTCTAGGTGACGCTGTCGAACGCTTCGAATCCAGCTTGCCGAAGCGTGTCAAATTGGAACTCGGCTTCGATCAGTCGCGCAACGTCGAATCGCGACTCGATCGTCTTTACATCGACTTCAGCATCGCCATCGCGCTCGTACTCATCACCTTATTACCGCTCGGCTTACATGCCGCTGGCATCGTGATGATCTCGATACCGCTATCGCTTGCCTTCGGTATCACGGTATTGCACTTCCTCGGCTACTCACTCAATCAGCTCTCAATCGCCGGTTTCGTCGTGGCGCTCGGCCTGTTGGTCGACGACTCGATCGTCGCTGTCGAGAATATCGCGCGACATTTGCGCCTCGGATACGACCGAACGCGCGCTGCCATCCTCGGAACGCGGCAGATTTTTCTCGCCATCCTCGGCTGTACCGCTACTTTGATTTTCGCTTTCTTGCCATTGATGGCGCTGCCTGGCACGGCCGGAAAATTCATTCGCGTACTTCCCACCGCTGTGGTCGCGACGGTGGTCGGCTCTTTGCTCATCGCACTCTTCATCATTCCGTTTTTGGCGTCACGCATGCTGCGTGACGAAGATGTCGGTCACTCCAACCGCCTTCTCCAACGCATCATGGATGCGATCCATCGTTATTACCGACCCGCTTTGCACTACTGCCTTGCTAGGCCGAAGGCGACCGTGGTCACGGCGATTGGCGGCTCTTTATTGCTGTCGTTCTCGCTCGTGCCTGTGCTCGGCTCCAGCTTGTTCCCGAAGGCAGATACGCCGCAATTTTTGGTTCAGGTCGATACACCCACCGGAACGAGCCTCTCCGAGACCGATCGCGCGCTACGCTTCGTTGAAGCCGAGCTCGACAAACTGCCGGGCGTTCAAGCGGTCTTCACCAATCTCGGTCGCGGCAACCCGCAGATCTACTACAACCACATTCAGCGCAACGAGTCGGCAGGCTATGGCGAGATCTTCGTCACGCTTGAGTCTTACAGCACGCGCAAAACGCCGGAATTACTCGACGGTTTACGCACGAGACTCGATCAGTATCCGGGCGCAAAAATCTCAGTCAAAGAATTCGTCAACGGCCCACCCGTATCCGCACCGATTGCGATCCGCATTGTAGGCCCCGATCTGCAAGTACTGGATCAGCTCGCACGTGAGGTCGAGTCGGTACTCGAGAAGACGCCAGGTACCCGTGACGTACGCAATCCGCTGAAATTTCCCCGTACGAATATCACTCTGCAAGCCGATACTCAGAAGGCAGCGCTGCTTGGGATCCCGGCAGTCGAGATTGATCGCGCTGCGCGTCTTGCGATCTCGGGACTACCCGCCGGCACCTTCAAAGACGATGATGGTGAACAATACCCAATCGTCGTCCGAACACCGTTGGATCGACGCGCCGACTACGACGCACTAGAGTCGGCGCGCGCCATGTCAGTGACCGGGGAGCTCGTCCCCCTCGATCAGGTGGCCTCAGTCGAGTTCGAACCGGCACCCGTGCTGATCTCGCGCTATCTGCGTGAGCGTGCGGTCACCGTCAATGCCGAAGTCGCACGCGGTGAGAACATCGGAAAAGTCACCGATGATGTGGTTCGACAGCTCAATACGCTCGAGTGGCCTCGCGGGTACCGATATATTCTAGGTGGTGATGCCGAAGCCGGAGCCGATGCTTTCGGCGGGATCGGCACGGCCATCATCGTGGCGATCTTCGGTATTTTCGCCATCCTGGTTCTTGAGTTCGGCAGCTTCCGCTCGACGCTGATCGTGCTGACGGTTGTTCCTCTTGGGGTATTTGGCGGTATGTTGATGCTGCTCATCACCAATAACGACATCTCGTTCACGGCCGCCATTGGCTTCATTGCACTGATCGGTATCGAAATCAAAAACTCGATTCTGTTGGTGGATTTCACCAATCAATTGCGCGAAGAAGGCGTGCCGCTCGATGAAGCTATTGAGCAAGCGGGCGAGATTCGCTTCTTGCCGATTTTATTGACCTCGGCCACTGCGATTGGTGGGCTGATGCCGCTCGCCGTACAGAATATCGGGCTTTATTCGCCGATGGCTTGGGTGATCATCGGTGGATTGATCACCTCGACGCTGCTGGCACGACTTGTCACGCCAGTGATGTACAAGCTGATCCCGCCGGCAGGGCACGAGCCGAAAAATATTGCGCGCGGTAATCAGCCCGACGCATCTGGCGCACTGCTCTAAACGCTCTCGAGCTCCCAAGTCACGAGCGGCGCGCCGCGGCGGATCCAGAATCCTGCACCAATGTGTCGGAAGTGTCGGCGCAGGCGGGTTCGATACCAATCGGCCGTACGCATCGTAACGGCCGGGTCGGTACGTCGTTGATCGGCGTTCTCTCGCCAATCTCGACGGGTGAGCGCGCTGAAGAACAAGACACCGCGGCACAGATTCGCGAAATTCCGCATGGCCTTTGTGGCAGCAGCATCATCTAAATATTGCAGTACGTCGTAACAGACCACGAGGTCGAAAGGCTGTCGCGGTCGATACTCTGCGATGCTGCCGTTCAGCCAGCCGTATTTTTGGCAGAGATATTCGCTGTATTCCAATCCGACGTAAGTTGCACCCGGCAAGGCACGTAATAAGGCGGTTCTCATCAAACCAAGACCGCAACCCGCATCGAGAATGCTCCCAACCGGGCAGTCGATATGTTTGACGTAGGCGGCAATTAAATTTGCGCGAGCCGTCATCTCGGCTTTCGAGGTAACGGAACTACGCGCAGTCCGATAGAAGCGCTGGTAGTACTCGTGCCCAAAACGTTCGGTCGTCAAACGATACCCGCTAATTTTCGCGCGATTGCCGCAACCTGCTCGGGGTCGGCTTTCGAGACTTCCGGATATTCGGTGAAGCGCTCAGGAATCTTGATCGTCGCATCGATCCCCATTTGATCCGAACGGAATGCGCCAAACTGCGCCGACTTCTCGCACGACGGATCGAGAATCATTGGGATGCCATCTGGCTGAATGATCGAATCTTTGACCGGTTGCCAACGGGTCATCATCGCCCACTCGACTTGCTTGAGGTCGTAAGGATCCACATCAGGCCCAACAACGATGACGAGCTTTGCAGTGCGGCCCCAGCGACCGGCCGACCCCCAAACCGCGTGGATGACATACTTGCCGAAATTCGGATGAGGTTTCTGCCAACCATCGACCGATAGCTGCACCACGTAGCACATGTTCGGTGTGACAGCGACGTCATGGACCTCAGGGATCTTCTTGCGTAGATCCGATAGCACCTCGCCCTCGACGGGTAGCAGCGCGATGTAGTTGTGATCGAAGGGCGGCACCATTTCCATGGTGGCGTGCCAAATCGGGTTTTTACGATACGAGAGGCACTTGATGCGCACCATCGGAAATACCTGCACGCGGTCGTAATAACCCACAGGGTTCGAGTGCCAACCGATCGCCTCGAGCTCATCGGTGATGACCTCGCCTTCCAGTACCCACTCGGCATGCGCGGGGACTTCGAGATCGACCGTCTCGCAACGTACCATTTCGACCGGTGATCCCCGCAAGCCGCCAGCGAACGCGGTCTCATCAACGTTGAAGGGAACACCGGTCGCCGACGCCAAATGCAAAGCGGGATCACACACGCCGGCAATGGCGACTTCGAGACGTTTACCCATCTGTGATGCTTTGAAGGTGTGCCGACCGATGTCCGAGAACGGTGGATTCCACCAATAAAAAGCGGCGAGATCGCGCTTGGCGCGCTCGGGAGGATAGGTTCCACCTTGGGGATGCGTTGCATCTAAGAATTGGGTAAAGCGATACCAACCACAATTTCGACCACCGGTCTCCGGATCTTTGGAGAAGGTCATCGCGTTGGTGATATAGGCGGGGCCTTCTTTACCAAACCAAATATGGGGCAATTGCTTATCGAGCGAAACGTCATCTCCTTTGATGATCACTTCTTTGCAAGGAGCTTTGGATTTATCGATCACCACCGGCGCATGCCAACGTGCAGGATCCGCGAGTACTTCGGAGTGGTAGAGCTTGGCAGCACGCCAGTCGCGAAATCCGATGGTCATCGCCGTACGCTCACGCGTGCCGAACGGATTGAAAAGAATCGGAATGCCTTTGGTATTGATGGCATCCACATTGTTCAGCATCAAGGCGGGGCCGTCTTTGGCGCAGACGTAGTTCATGAGCGACTGCAGCTCATTCGTACCCCGACGCCCATCGAGCGGCACATCGACGTGCTTGAGTTGCCCTTCCTGCTCGAGTAGCGCGAGATATTCGCGCATGTCCTTGAACGCCATGATGACCCCTCCTAGGTTGATCCCTAAGGCGGTGAGCCTACCGCCCGGCTACCGTCCCGCACCAGTCTAAGCTGCCCTGCGCGCGAGCCATGACCCTAGGTCGGACAAGCGATACCGTTCGACAGCCGTTCGGTCGGTCCAAGTTGCATGATCCGTCTTCGTCCCCATCCGGAGCCCACCGCATGTCCGAGTCTGCCCGCAAAGTTGCCATCGTCACCGGTTCAGCCACGGGAGTTGGCGCTGCAGCAGCGATCATGTTGGCCGAGCGCGGCTGTCACGTCGTCATCAACTACACGCGTAGCGAGACCGAAGCTAAGGAGACGGCGCGGCAGTGCGAAGCGAAGGGTGCGGAGACAATCATCTTTCAGGGCGATGTGGCGGACGATGCCGCCTGCCAAGCCATGGCAGCCGCCGCCATCGACAAGTGGGGGCGCATTGATTATCTGATCAATAACGCGGCCAAGACCAAGTTCAATCCGTACGAAAATCTCGATGGACTATCGGCAGATGACTTTCTGGCGATTTATAAAGTGAACGTCGTCGGCGCCTATCAGATGGTGCGCGCGGTCACGCCGCAGATGAAGAAACAAGGACGCGGTTCCATCGTGAATAACTCGTCTATCGGAGGCGTGACCGGTATTGCCTCATCGATGGCTTATGCAGCGAGCAAAGCGGCGCTCAATATGATGACGCAATCGCTCTCGCTGGTGCTCGGTCCCGAGATCCGAATCAACGCCATCGCACCGGGCGCGATTCAAACGCGTTGGCTACAAGGGGGTATGACGCCCGAGCAGTATCAGGACTTCCTCGTCAACGCAGCGGCTATGGTTCCCCTTAAGACCGTTCCGACAGCCGAGCAGATCGCCGAAGCCCTCGTCTGGTTTCTCGAGGGTGCAAGCGTAGTCACGGGCGAAGTGCTGATGGTCGATGCTGGCTTGCACTGCGGTCGCCTACCGCCCTCATCGAGCAATAAAGCCAGCTGGGATATTAAAAAGTGATCGGTTAGGGCCCCATCAGGCCGATTTGCGCTCGAGCGGAATCCGTCGCAATTCTTTGAAGACATCTTCCAAGAAGCGCGCTCTTTCTTCCTTCACTTGCGCGGCCGTGCTGGCATCGGGTACGAACCGCTCGATTTCATCTCGTAAGATGATGCCTTTGGTCTCGAGTAGTGCTTCAAGCGTCAGACGGCGCTCACGCTCGACCCACACTTGCGCCGCCAGTTCGAGCAACATACGCACGGTCGCATCCTGAATCGGATCTTTCAGATAAACCGGATCATCGCCTACGATGGGTGTACCACCCTCAGGCGTTTGCGATCGATCAGACACGCGTCGCGAACCAGTGCTGCATGTATCCCGTACCACCCGCTCGTTTGGCTAGCGGTGCCGCAGCGACCTCGAAACCATTCGACACCAAAATATCGGCAAGCTTACAGTCGCAAAAATCTTGGGAATACGGCTCACCGTTGTGTCGCGCGTCGAACCAGCGGTGATAGCGTTGATAAGCCGACTTACCTTCCGTACCAGTAAAGTCGTAGATTGCGAAAATGCCGCCGGGACGAGTGACTCTCGCCGCCTCCCGCACGGTCTCGTGAATGACGCGCAGCGGTAGTTCATGGAAAACAATGAAAGCAAAAGTCACATCGAAATGCGCATCCGGAAAGCCCGTACGCTCAACGAGTCGCTGTGCAAAATTGACGGCATCACCTTGCATCGCCGCGCGGCGATGCGCCACACGCAGCATCGGGGCCGAATGGTCGATACCCCAAACTTCGGCCTCGGGATAACGTCGATGAAACGCCGTGCTGCTCTGACCAATCGAGCAAGCTAAATCCAAAATGCGATCGACCTTGCCGTCGCTTGGCGCCGGCACGGTGCCCACGAGCTTGGCGTGCAACTCGTCTTTGTCGTTATCACCACGGAAGAATACTTTCGTACCGTAGTGATACAGAAAACCGGAGAGCTCATCTTTGTAATAGCCACCCGGCTGCAAATGAAAATGCACGTTGGTATAGGCGGGATGCTCGAAAGCCGGATCGAACAACAAGCGGCCAGGACCACGCTCATCCCACTTGGCGAGCTCAGCCGTCAGTTGCGCGCGTTGTTCGTCGAAGCTGCGCGCGATCGCATGCCATTTCATTTCCTGTTGGCTACGCGCTAGTCGATCACGCAGACGACCGAGTGGCAGCGAATGGACGAATTCGCGGATCTCCTCGACCTCGCCCCACGGACGACCGCGGTTGACTGCGCCCTGCTCAAGCGCGTCGTTCAGTCGCTCTTCGAAATCAGCGCCTTTGCCCAAAATGAATTCACGCAGCCCCTCGACGAAATCGAGATAGGCAGCATCAGATCGCCGCGCTAGCGGCGGCAAAGTTTCAGGGGTTGTGCTCATATCGGTTGTGTAACCGGATTATAAGCAAAGAGCCCTAAACCCTCGTCGGCAGCTTTGCCTTTGGTACGTTCTTTATAAGTATCGGTATCGGGGGCGTGGAACATCTTGCCGGCTCGTCGCGACTCCTGCACGACGAAGGCGGCGCGTTCGCGGCGACCCGCCTCATAACGAACATAGGCTTCTTCGATGGAATCGGACTCAACAAAGGCCCGCGCGAGCACCACCGCATCTTCAATGGCGAGCACCGCGCCATGCCCGAGAAAGGGGAGCACTGGGTGAGCAGCATCTCCCAAAAGTGTCACTCTCCCCTCCGACCATCGGCTCAAGGGCTCACGATCAAAGAGGCCCCACTTGAACAACTGATCAGGCGGCACCTGCTCCATGAAGCGGGTCACCCACGGAGTCCAGCCTCGAAATTCTTCCAAAAGCTCTTCGACCGTCGATCTGATGGACCAGCCTTCTTCGGTCCATTCTTTGCGCTCTGCGAAAGCGACGAAATTCAGCAGTTGTCGATTGCGCACCGGATATCGGTTCACGAGATGTCCGGGGCCTACGAAGACACCCGAGGCCGGCTGCAATATCTCTTGCGGCACGCGCTCCATCGGCACGAGCCCACGCCATGCAATGTAGCCCGTGTATTGCGGCTCGAGTGCGCCGAAAATTTGATGACGTACGATCGAACGTGACCCGTCTGCACCGATCAGCGCATCGAAGTTACGACGGGTGCCATCGGCAAAATCGACTCGTACACCGGCACTCGTCGATTCGATGGCGACACAACGCCGACCGAGTTCGATTGCGGCAGCATCATGACGCCGTACTTCGGCGGCCAGAGCATCATGCAGATCCGCGCGATGGATGAGGTAGTAACGCTCGCCATACAGCTCTTGTAAGCGCACGCCGCGATTGATCCACACGAGCGGACGTGCATCCTGATAATGGCGAACACACTGATCTTCGGGGTGATAGGCCTTTTCCTCGAGCGTCTGATGCAAGCCAAGATGATTGAGTGCATGCGCGGCCGTCGGACTCAAGGAGAGGCCTGCGCCAACTTCCGCCAAATGAGCGGCCTGCTCCAGCACAACGGGCTTGAAGCCCGCACGTTGTAACGCCAACGCGACGGACAAACCGCCGATTCCGCCGCCTACGATGCCGATGCTGACTGCTTTCACGGGGCTATTCAGCCTGAGCACTCGCTCACACCAAAGCACCACGGCGCCCTCGTCCAGACTGCGGACAAGCGCGGCCACGAGGCGGTAAAATGCGCTGTGCCTGCCAAAAACATCCTCGGAAATACTCCGAAAATCGGTTTCGTCAGTCTCGGCTGCCCCAAAGCACTCGTTGACTCGGAACGTATCCTCACTCAACTGCGTGCTGAAGGTTATGTCGTCGCGCCAGATTACGAATCGGCGGATCTCGTGGTCGTCAACACCTGCGGCTTCATCGATTCAGCCATCGACGAATCACTCGATGCAATCGGCGAAGCGCTCGAACAGAACGGCAAAGTGGTTGTCACGGGATGTCTTGGCGCTAACCCGCAACGCATTCTCGAGAAGCATCCGAGTGTTCTTAAGATCACCGGACCGCATGCTTATGATGATGTGCTCTCGGCAGTGCACGAACATCTGCCGCCACTCCATGACCCGTTCGTCGACCTCGTGCCGGCCCAAGGTATTCGACTAACGCCCAAGCACTACGCTTATCTCAAGATCTCCGAAGGCTGCAATAACAAGTGCAGCTTCTGCATCATCCCGGATCTGCGTGGCAAGCTAGCCAGTCGCCGCATCGACGAGGTTTTTCGAGAAGCGGAGAAACTCGTTAAATCGGGCGTCAAAGAATTGCTTGTCATCTCACAAGATACCAGCGCTTACGGCTCCGATATTCGCTATGCCGAGGCGCAGTGGCGCGACGAGGCGTGGGAAACACGTTTTCTCGATTTAGCGCGAGGACTTGGATCACTCGGCGTTTGGGTACGTATGCACTATGTGTATCCTTATCCGCACGTCGATGAGGTCATCAGCTTGATGGCCGAAGGTCGTGTCTTGCCCTATCTCGACATTCCGTTCCAACATGGCAGCCCAAGCGTGCTCAAGCGTATGCGTCGTCCTGCGCATGCGGTCAATACGCTCGATCGCATCAAGGCTTGGCGTCGAGAATGCCCAGATCTGACGCTACGCAGTACGTTCATCGTTGGTTTTCCCGGCGAAACAGAAGCGGAGTTCGAAGAGCTGTTGCAGTGGCTCGAAGAGGCCCAGCTCGATCGCGTCGGTGCCTTCAAATATTCACCGGTCGAAGGGGCTCGCGCTAACGATGCAGGGGCGCATGTGCCGCCCGAGGTTCAAGAGGAAAGGCTCGAGCGCTTCATGCAAGTCGCGCAAGACATCAGTGCGCAGCGACTCGCGGCACGGATCGGTCGCGAAGAGACGGTTCTGGTCGATGCCATCGAAGGTAACACCGCGATCGCTCGATCGCGCGGCGATGCACCGGAGATCGACGGCGTAGTCCGAGTGACGCGCGGCGGCCATCTCGTGGTCGGCGATTTCGCGAAAGTTCGGATCACCGGAGCCGATGCCTACGATTTGAAGGCGTCACCACTGAAGAGTTGAGCTCCATGAAATTCATCCTAGGCTTGATGCTATCGGCACTGTCGGTCACCACGGCTCTTGCTGAGACGGTTCTCATCACGGGAACCAATCGCGGTATCGGTCTCGAGTTCGTGAAGCAATATGCCGAGCGCGGCGCCACCGTCATCGCAACCGCTCGACGTCCGAGCGAAGCGAAAGAGCTGCAAGCGCTCGCTACGAAGCATCCGAAGGTGACGATCGAAGCACTCGATGTCACCGACGTGGCCGCGATTGAGGCGCTCGCGCTGAAGTATCGTGGCAAGCCCATCGATATCCTGATCAACAACGCAGGTACTTTGGGCGATGTGCCCAAACAATCGATAGGCTCGCTCGATCAGGCTGAGTTTTTGTATGTGATCAACGCTAATACTTATGGCGCTCTCAAAATGGCTGAGGCCTTCAAGCTGAACCTCGCTGCGAGCACCCAAAAGAAAGTATTTGGCATGTCGAGTGGTCTCGGCTCTTCCGCCATGGTCACGCGTCGAGGGGGATTCTATGCTTACCGCGCAAGTAAGGCTGCTCTCAACATCGTCTTTCGATCGTTAGCAGCCGATTGGCGCGATCAGGGCATCATCGTCGGGATCATTGCACCCGGCATGGTCGAAACCGACTTGCTGCGCGCATCCGGCTTTCAAGGGCGCGGCATCACACCAACCGAAAGTGTCGCTGGGATGATCAAAGTCATCGATGGCATGACGCTCGACAACAACGGCGCCGCCATCAATTACGATGGCAAAGTCATCCCTTGGTAAAGCGATAGCCCTCGTCACCGATCGGTAAGCGCCGAATGCGGTGACCGCTCGCGCTGAAAACCGCATTGCAAACCGCCGGCGCCACCGGCGGCAGCGCAGGCTCACCGAGACCGCTCGGAGCGAAGTCGCTTTCGATGAAATGCACATCGATACGAGGATCTAATCCCATACGCAGCAATCGGTATCGATCGAAGTTAGTTTGCTGCACTCGGCCATTTCGATAGTCGAGTTTCTGATCGAGCATCGCGCTCAAGCCATCGATGACCGAACCTTGGCACTGTGATTCGGCACCACTCAAGTTCACGATTGGACCGACATCACACACGACGGTAACCGAGTGCACCGTGATGGCTTTATCGTCGCTGACACTCACTTCAGCAACCTCCGCCACATGTGCCGTATGGCTGAAATAGAAAGCTAAACCACGGGCGCGACCCTTTGGTAGCGGATTATTCCAACCACTTTTTTCTGCAGCGAGTTTGAGCACCCCCGCCGCGCGCCCGGTGTGCAAGGTATTGCGATTACCGGGCGTCAACCAGCGCGGCTCACCCAAAATATCGAGCAAAAATTCGAGATGGTCGCGCCCCGCGGCAGCGGACATCTCGTGCAAAAAGCTCTGTAATGGAAAGGCAAATACGCTCGCCCCGGGCGCTCTCCAGAAGCCTGTTGGCGAACCCCAGGGCAACTGGGTGCGCGTGTAGCGAAAGTTGGGGATCAGCTGCGAAAAATCTTCGTTTGCTCGTAAATCGCCGCCCAGCACAGGCTTTTGGCCGTCGCGAGTAAACGTGACGAGGTGCTGCTGCCAAGCGCTCGCCCGCCCCGCCGTGTCGACAGCGCCGCGTAAAGCGATCGTGCCGCCGGCGCGTACGAAGTCGTGGGTCATGTCATCTTCGCGAGTCCACTGCAGCTTCACCGGACGACCCAGACGCTGCGCAATGGCGGCGGCTTCGCAGGCATAGTCGTTCATGAGGCGACGACCGAACCCACCGCCGACCCGAACGGGATGTATCGTGATCTTCGCCTCATCGAGCTTCAGCACATTGGCGACGTTCTTCTGCGCTCGTTGCGGTGTTTGGCTCGGCGGCCATAGCTCACAGCCGCCCTCAGCCGTCATTCGCGCGACACACACCTGCGGCTCGAGCTGAGCATGCGACAAGAATGCATATTGATAGATCGAGTTGAGTTGATGAGCGGCCTCAGTGAAAGTATTGGCGAGCTCACCGCGCTCGGCGACGATCTCAGCGCCCTCACTTTCGGCGAGCTTGAAAGACTGCGCACTCGCCGCCGCCCAGTCATCTTTGGCGGCACTGGCTTCATTCCATTCAACCTTCAGCTTTCGGCGCGCCTTGAGTGCAGCCCAAGTCGAGTTTGCAACGATCGCAACACCCGGCTGCAACTCGACGACATCTCCATTGCCCTCGAGGACGAAGACATCGATGACACCGGGCTCGCGCTTCAGCTCTTCGAGATTGGTGGTCGCTACCGAGCCACCGACGGCCGGGCATTTCACATAAACGGCATATGCCATCCCAGGCAAGTAGATGTCACTCGCAAATAGTTTTTGCCCTGTGACGACTTGGCGATTGTCTACGCCACCGACTCGACGCTTCAACAAGCGGCGCTCGGCGGCAGACTTGAGGATCACGCTTTCGGCTGCGGGAACCGGTAAGGCTGCAGCGTCCGCAGCCAGCGCCAAATATGTCAGGCGGCGCTGAGTCGGGAGATGATGCACGGCGCTATCACCGCGCGTAGCGCACTCCGACACCGGCACTTGCCAACGGGCGGCCGCTGCCGCGATCAGCATCGTGCGCGCAGTAGCGCCGGCGCGACGCAGCGGCTCCCAGGCGCGAGGAACGGAGGTGGAACCACCGGCTGCCTGCGAGCCGTAGCGCGTGGCATCAATGACAGCCTGTCGAACTTGGATATCTTCCCAGGCAGCATCGAGTTCTTCAGCGACGATCATCGGTAGTGCGGTTTTAACGCCCTGCCCAATCTCGGGATTCGGTGCAAACAAAATAATCTCTTGCCCCGAAATCTGCAGGTAGCCGTTCGGGACGAAGTTCGCAGCCACCTCAAGCGCATCGGCACTCACGATTAGCCCGTCGGCGGAAAAGGCTAGCGACAATACCGTGCCCGTAGCGCCGCCCCATTGCAGAAACCGACGCCGATCAATCGTTTTGGTGCCCAACATGCCTACCTCGCGGAGTGTGCTCGCGAACTCGCTCTATTGTGCCATCGGAAACTGCGTTGTCAGCGTTTTGCCGCCGTACCGTCATCGTCTTGCAACGCCCGAGCGGCATGTTGACGAGATGCGAGTGGTACTGGTCACGGATGCCTGGGAGCCGCAAACCAACGGCGTGGTAAGCACGTTGCGACACACGATGGCTGAGATGCAACGACTCGGGATCGAGGTATTACGCATCTCGCCTGAGCAATTCACCACGGTCCCCTGCCCGAGTTACCCCGAGATTCGTCTAGCAGTATTTCCTGGGCCGAAGGTCGGGGCGTTACTCAACGAATTCCAGCCAGACGCGATTCATATCGCAACCGAGGGTACGCTTGGCGTCGCGGCACGGCAGTGGTGCATCGCACGCAAGCTTCGGTTCACAACCTCATACCACACGCAATTTCCGGAGTATGTTCGCGCACGATGGCCGATCCCATTGGGAGTGAGTTATGGCTATATGCGCTGGTTCCACGATGCTGCTGAGCAGACGATGGTATCGACCCGTGAAATGCAATCTACGTTGGAGCGACGCGGCTTTCGTAATCTCAAGCGATGGGGTCGCGGCGTTGATACCGAGCTTTTCAGACCATCGGGCAACCTGACGGCTCAAACAGTGCCGCTATTTGCTTATCTTGGGCGCGTCTCGATTGAAAAAAATGTCGAAGCGTTTCTGGCATTAGACCTGCCAGGCCGAAAGCTCGTCATCGGTGATGGGCCTGCTCGCGAATCACTGCAACAACGATTTCCGGAAGTCCGATTCACTGGCGTGCTGAAAGGCCAAGCACTCGTGTCTGAGTTGAATCGAGCCAGCGTACTCGTCTTCCCGAGCCAAACCGACACCTTTGGTCTCGTAATGCTAGAGGCAATCGCCTGCGGCGTTCCCGTCGCGGCCTTCCCGGTCACAGGGCCCATCGACGTGGTAACGCCCGGTGTAACGGGCGAGTTGGATCAAGACCTGCGTCGTGCCGCCATTAAAGCGCTGCAACTCGATCGCGCTGAGATTCGGAGGCTGGCGCTGACCCGATCGTGGGCCAACGCCACGGCGGAGTTCGTCGATAATCTGGTGTCAGCCCGAAAGAGCCTTGTCGGTCGACGAAGCGCCGTACCGACAAGGCCTCATCTTCAGAAGCTGTAGTTGAAACCCACTTCGTAAGTCGTACCGTACTCGTCGTACTGCGACAAGCGCGTGTTGTTACCGAAATAGTAGAACTCCGGACGGTCATTCAGGTTGATGGCCGACACCATGACCTGGAGTTTCTTGGTCACTTCGTACTTTGCCTTGAAGTCGACCTGCATGAACTCACTCGTGTAACGATCCGCTAACGCACCTTCACCAATCGCATCCAGATAATCGTCGCGGAAATTGGATGAAAGACGAACGTCCCACGGGCCCTTGTTGTAGCCCACGGACAAGTTATAGGTGTTCTTCGCCTGTTTGAAGTACGGGATCGTACGCGTTCCATACGGCGAGTTAGCCGGCAGATCCGTTTCGCCGTCAGCGTAGGTGTAGTTCACTGCCATGAACAGGCCATTCTCCAAGGCGGTTTGGAAAGCGATCTCAGCACCGATAATGCTGCTATCTTCACCGTTGATGAAGGTTTGACCACGTGACCATGTGCGCCCTCTAAGATCGACGTCGGTCGCATCAACTTCAATGATCGAATCTTCGATTCGCTTGTAGAACAAGCCCGTGCTGAAGAAGGTCTCGCGATCGACGTACCATTCGTAGCTCAAATCGAGATTCCACGCCTTAATGGGCTCGAGTCCCGGGTTACCGCCTTGGATTTCGTTATCGTCTACGTTGATTTCCGCGCCGGCTGCCGACTCGCCGAAACCCGGACGAACCAATGAGCGGAAGAGCCCAAAGCGAACAATCTTATCGTCAGCTAAGTTGTACTTCACATTGAGCGACGGTGCCAAGAAGCCGTAGTCCTTATCGAACGACACGCGACCTGTGAAAACATCACCATCGAAATTTTTGCCGGCGAAGTTGGCTTTCGTATGCTCATAGCGCAAGCCGTAGACCACCGTTGCCTTATCGTAATTGGTTGTACCCATCACATAGCCGGCCACGATGTCTTCGTCGGTATACCAGTCGGCCGGAATTGACTCGGCATCCTCATCGCCGCTGAAGCCCCAACCGTTACCCGGCGTCACGCAGCTCGTCCCGTCCGACAACGCCGTGCGCGAACTCGCGCGAGTTGAAAGCAGGTCGAAGGTTGCATCAAAGGTAGGCGCCGGACCGTGTCGATTCGCCAGATAGTTTCCAACCGTCACATTACCGATTTGATCCAAGGTGATTTCATCATCCGGTTCGTAACCACAGAAGTTGAAATCGTTGTCCTTCTGACGCGCTCGGTACTTCACACCGTATTGCAACGCGGTTTGATCAGACAATTGCTGGGTCAGATCCAAGCGGAAGCCGACATCCTGATCCTGAGTTAACGCGTCTTCATCTTCAAACGCGTTCAGCTCGTAATTGCTCGCGACGTACAAGGCGTCGACGTAATTCAAGACCGGCTTACGCGGGTTCGTATTGTCGTATGTGAACGGAGTGCGGATCGTGCCACTGCGGAAAATGACAGCCGCAGCGTCGGTATCATCCTGTTCTGCCTTCGAGCCGAAAATCTCGGCCTTCAGCGACAATGTCTCCGACAGCGCAAACTCCGTACCGAGTTGCGCAGACGAAATGGTTCTCGTCTCCGCTCGCGCACGCGACTCGGTGTCGATTCTTTGATTGGGATAGGTAAACACGTTTCCAGATACGGTGTTGCTACCCTCGAAAGAGCGACGCACTTCCCACTTGGCGCGCCACTCGGTGTCCGTATATTCGTTATGGAAAAACTTAGCGTAATAGCGCTCATCGTTGGCGCCCCGATAATCGAGATTCAGCACGACGCCCTGGCGCTCACGCTCTAAATCATAGAAGCGCATTTCGTAGTCGGTATCGAGTGTGACACTATCAGCGCCCCACCCACCCGTTTCGTTGTTGTGCGCGATGATGTGACGATTCTGATAGCTGATCGTCATCGCAGCACCAAATTCACCATCGCCCATGTCCCAGCGATTAGTTGCCGTCAAGGCCAGTTTTGGGTTACCCGAGTCTTTTGTGAGTTCGTTATAAGAAGTCTCGGCTTTAACCTTGGTGGTGAGGCCGTCGTACTTGAACGCGCTGATGGTTTCGATATCGATGGCGCCGCCGATCGTGTCGGCATCGAGATTCGGCGTCAACGTTTTATAGACAGTCATCGATTCGAGCATGTCGGTCGGAACGCCGTCGAGCATGATGCCGCGACGATCTTCCGGTGAGGCGGCGCTAACTCCGTTGATAGTCATGGCATTCAGATCGGTATTCATGCCGCGCACCGACACATATCGACCCTCGCCCTGATCGTTCTCGACCATGATTCCGGGGAGCCGACGCAGCGATTCGGAGACGTTGATGTCGGCAAAATCACCAGCCGCATCGGAGTCGACGACGGAAACAACGCCGTTTGCTCGGCGCTGCGCTTCGATCGCGTTGATTAATGTCGCGCGAGTTCCCGTGATAACCACTTCTTCGAGTTGGTCGGCACCCTGCGCTTGCCCAACGCTCACGATTGATGCGCTCAGAGCAATAATGAAGGCAACAGAACGAGCAACAGACGATGGATATTTCACGGAGAACCTCGCAGAAAGCCGAGGTTGGGATCATCAATGATGCTCGTGAAGCGCCCGTGACAGCGCTATTACAGAATCATTACGGCACTACAGCGCGACTTGCCTACCGGATTCTTGCACCCGGTGCGGAGGAATTCCGAGATGCTCACCAGCGAACTCGGCATTGCGTGACATGAAGGCAAAGACCGCCTTCTGCACTCTCGTCAAACGAGCGCGACCGTTCGTCACGATATCGTCGCGACCAATGACGTAGGTCACTTCCTGCGGAATCACGTCCTTGTAGATCCGCTGCACATCACGTACGAGCGTCGGTACGTTGATCGTTTCCATGAAGCCGACGGTGCAATGCACGCGAAGTAGACCGGGGCCAAGCTCTGTGACCTTGGTCCTAGTGCCTACACTGACTCGCGGCGTCGATGCCACGCTGATCGTCATGATGATCGTACGGGCATGCAGCACCCGATTAATCTGAACGTTGCGAACCAGCGTACGCGGAATGCGCGCGGCATGACTGGTCAAAAAGACCACGCTCTTGTCGATGATCTGCGGCTGGGTCTCGACGATCAAACGCCGAAATTCCGCCTCGGTGTAATCTTCCCGACTCGTGATCGAGTGGATCGCATCCCGACCGGACTGCCAAGTTCGCATGATCCAGTAGAGGCTTGCACCAAAAGCCAGCGGAACCCAGCCACCTGAAGCCACTTTTTGAAGATTGCCCAGTAGATAGGCAACCTCGATCAAGACGATGAATCCTAGTAGCGTGATCTGCAAACGGCGCCATCGCAAACTCGAGCTACTGAGAAAAAGCACCATCAAAACCGAATCGATCAGCATGGTAATCGAGACGCCAACGCCATAGGCACCCGCTAAGCCTTCGGAGGAACCAAAACCGATCACCAGCGCCAAGGTAAAAAAACACATCATCCAGTTGAGAAAGGGAACATAGACTTGTCCAATTGCGTCTTCCGAGGAATGCTGAATTCGCATCCGCGGCAGAAGATCAATCTGTAGGCACTGTCGCGTAATCGAGAACACACCCGAAATCACCGCTTGCGAGGCAATGATGGTGGCTAACGTTGCCAATACGATAAATGGCAGCAATAGCGATGAAGGCACAAGCAAGTAAAGGGGGCTGTCGATCGCAGCTCCGTTTCGCAACACGAGCGCGCCCTGCCCAAAATAGTTCAAGAGCAAAGCGGGATAGACAAGAAAAATAAAGGCGCGAGAAATCGCAGAGCGACCGAAGTGGCCGAGATCTGCATACAAGGCCTCTCCACCCGTCACACACAAGAAGACTGCACCAAAAACCGCCAAAGCTACGAAGGGATGTTGAGCGATAATGTGCTCGGCGTAGATCGGATTGATTGCGGCTAAGACTTGCGGATTCTGTCGTACCGATAAAAAACCGAGTACAGCGAGCGAAGCAAACCAGATCAACATCACCGGGCCGAACAGACGTCCTATTTGTGCTGTTCCTCTTCGCTGGACGAGAAACAAACCGATGAGAATCACTACCGCAATCGGCACGATGAAGCGATGCAGTGCCGGCGCAACGAGCTCTAGACCCTCGACTGCGCTCAATACCGAAATCGCCGGCGTGATGACACCATCACCAAAAAATAAGGCACAGCCAGCCACGCCAAGCGCAAAAACAAGCGACGACCATTGATACGAAACTCGTGTGGCAACGAGCTGCATCAAAGACAGCACGCCACCCTCGCCATCGTTGTCGGCTCGCAATACGATCGCGACGTACTTGATGCCAACGACGAGCGTTATCGACCAGAAGATGAGCGAGAGAACCCCTAGAACGTTCTCAAGACTGGTGGGGTCAAGTTCGGAGGCAGTGAAAACGGCCTTGAATGCGTAGAGCGGACTCGTGCCAACATCGCCGAACACCACGCCCATCGCGCCAATGAGTAGTGGCAAAGAAACCTGAGATTTGGACACCGTAGACATCGACGTGGAGCGGCATCATACGCCTCCCCACATGAAGTTCCCGTCATCTTCGTCAGTCGACTGATTTTTTAGCGACGCCACTCGTCAGCCAAGCCACCACTTTCGGTAACTTCGGCGCATAGCGCTCTTCGTAGCCTGCCGACTCGATATTGAGGCCCGCGCGCTCGATCAATGAGCGCATGGGTCGATCGAGATGGCATCCCCCACCAATGACTTTCTGTATCGGCGTCAATCGGTGTTGCCAACCGGCAACACTGCTCTCGGGTGATAAGCCATGTTCGAGAAACAAGAACTGCCCGCCGGGTTTCAGAACGCGGTGGACTTCGCGCAGTGCGGACTCTACATCTGGTATTGAACACAGAGTGAACGTGCTTACGACGGTGTCGAAACTGGCTGCATCGAAAGGCAACTGCTCTGCCGATAACGCATGAACGATCACGTCACGCGAACTCTTCTCAAGACGTCGCCGCGCACCGCCGTTCAGCGCGGCGGCGGGGT
>JBMTZD010000011.1:0-46946 GCA_049455235.1 Steroidobacteraceae bacterium | reverse complement strand
GCTGCGCTTCCTGCGCGCCTGATTGTGCCGCAGCGATGGCAGCCACCACGCTCGCACCGATCAGGGATAGTCTCCGATGACGATTAAACATTCAGTCCCTCCAAGTATGTCCATAAATGTAGGAGTGGGATAAAAGCCAGTTGAGTCTAAAGCGCCGCCCCGGCGGGTCGCAATCGATATTCGTTGCGGAGGACTCAACTCTGTTGCGACAGCGCAACAGCTCTGGTCTAGGACAGAAACCGCGAAACGGCCAAGCAGCTGCCTCATTGCAGCCGCCGACACTCGCTTTAGGCAATATCCCCGCGCGAGAATTGCGCCCCTGCGAATTGGAGACTGCCTACCGTGACCACTTCACCGCCCGTCCCAGCCATCGACATCGTCAGCGGTATCTGGACCGAAGAGGCCCTCTCCTACCGACCCGGTTGGCAAGATCAGTTCTTCGCCGGCAAGATGAAGTCGAAGACCAACATGCAAGGCGTCACGCTCGAACAGCAGCTTGAGCAAATGGCTGAAGCGGGCATCGAGAGAGCCTTTCTGTTCGCTCCCAAGGTGGGTCGCAAAGGTTTACCGGGTTCCTTCCACCTTCCCTATGAGGTTGTCGCACGTGCGGTCGAGAAGTATCCGGGCCGTTTCTATGCGATGGCGGGTATCGACCCCTACGAAGGCATGAACGGCGTTCGTGCGCTCGAGGATGCCGTTAAGAATATGGGCTTCATCGGGGCTCATGTGTACCCGCACTGGTTCGATCTGCCACCCGATCACGCGAAGTATTACCCGTTTTACGCCAAGTGCGTCGAGCTAGGCGTACCCATCCAGATGCAGGTGGGGCAATCGATGGTCTATACCAAAGAAGCCCCGATGCGCAGCGTGGGCCGTCCGATCTTGCTCGATGGCATTGCCTGTGATTTCCCCGAACTCAAACTCATCGGTATCCATGTGGGGATTCCCTGGACCGACGAGATGATCGCCATGGCCTGGAAGCACGAGAACGTGTTCATCGGCTCCGACGCTCACAGCCCAAAGTATTGGCCTGACGCCTTCGTGAAATACATCAACTCTTACGGGCAGGACAAAGTGCTGTTCGGCACCGATTTCCCGGTGCTCGGCTTCAAGCGCACGATGGACGAAGTGCTCGCGCTCAACTTGCGCCCGGATCCGCTGCGCAAATTCCTACGCGACAACGCGCTGCGAGTTTACGGCCTCAAAGATTGATTGAGCGACGCTCGACTGAGCGAATCAGTCGCCGCCCGTGCCAACCGACTTCGCGGCCTGCTCGGCCGTGAGGGCCGCGCCGCTATGGGTGAGTGCTGCAATGTCGTCGTCCGTCAGACCGGCCTGACGCAATAACTCCTCGGTGTGCTCACCGAGACGGGGTGCGTGACGATCAATCGACGCGGGCGTTGCACTGAAGTTGACCGGAAAGCTCGGCATGCGCAAGCGCCCCTCGGTCGGGTGATCGACGAACTGCCAAAAGCCCGTCGCCTGCAAATGCGGATCGGTCGCCAGATCTTCCAAGGTATTCACGACGATGTGCGGAATACCTGAGTTCTCGAGCACGCTGAGCCAATCCGCTGTCGTGCGGGTTGCCATGATCTCGGCCGTGGTCCGATTGGTGAGATCAATATTGCGAACCCGATCAGCCAAACTGCGGAATCGTTCATCGTCAGCCAACTCGGGACGACCGACCACCTGGCAAAACTTGACCCAGTGCGCATCGAGATAGGGCAACACGGCGATGTAGCCATCGAGCGTCTTGTAGGGCTTGCGATCTTTGCTCATCAAGCGCGTGTAACCGGGCTTGCCCTTGGGTGGCTCAAAGGTCATGCCCCAAAGGTGCTCCGCCATGACGAAGTTGACCATGGTCTCGAACATGGGCACTTCGAGCTCTTGCCCCTCGCCGGTGCGCTCGCGGTGAAACAGCGCAGCAAGTACGCCATACACCACCGTGATAGCCGTCGTTTTGTCCGCAACGACGGTCGGCAGATAGCGCGGCTCACCCAACACCATTTCATTGAGCATGGCGATGCCGCTTGCGGCTTGAATCGAGTCGTCTAGCGCACCCAATCGACCATACGGGCCTTTCTTGGAGTAGCCGTAGGCACCGCAATAAATCAAACGTGGATTGATTTTCTTTAAGTCAGCGTAATCGAGACCCAGTTTGGTCATCACCTGCGGACGATTGTTATGGACGAATACGTCGGCATCTTTGATGAGAGCAAAGAATGCCTCCTTGGCACCCGGAATCCGCAAATCGAGCACGATGCTGCGCTTGTTCCGGTTGCAGGTCAGATACAGCGCGGCCATGCCCGGGTTATTACTGGCACCGAGCGATCGATTGCTATCTCCGCGCGGCTGCTCGATCTTGATGACGTCGGCTCCCATGTCAGCCAGCATCTGGCAGGCCCAGGGCCCGAGCACGACGCTCGTCATCTCCACCACCTTGATTCCAGCCAGAGGTCCACTCATCGTCTTCACGCTCCGCAAAAACACGGTGCGATGATACGCTCCGGACATGTACTCCGAGTTGTTCCTCGCGCAGGCCCTCCTACAGGCGGTCCTCTTCGTCTGGCTGTGGCGAATCTGGCGGCATCAGGGCCTCGTGATTGCACTGGTGCTGCTCATCCCACAATTCGGTCTCGTTTGGGACAACCTCATCGTCGGTCTAGGCAAATTCATTGGCTTAGGCGCGAGCCTCGAAGCGCTATCGTGGCCCAGGTTTTGGCTGCATTGGATATCAGGTACTTGGCTGATCGTTGCTTGCGGCTCGATTCTCCGTCTCGCCGGCTTCTCATTCATGCGCTATCCACAAGCGATGTTGGCATTCTGCGCGATGAGCGTCGCGCTCATGATCTACGATCTGCCCCACTTCTGGCAGGACTCGCTCCACCCGGTCTGCGAGTACGATCTCGTTCGCTATTCAACGGCCGTCTCGGCAGAGACGTTTTGTTTCGAGGGACAGCAAGTTGTGATGAGCACCCCGCCCTTTCCATCGATCTTCACTTGCCTCGTGGTGATCCTCACCGGGGCTGCGGTGATGTGGCGACACCGCTTTCCTTGGATGTTCTTAGGCGGCGTATTGATGCTGATGAGCGCCGCGCCGCCTTTTCGCGCGCTGAAAGTCGACAATTTCGGTGAGATCCTGATCGCCGGCGGCTGCATCTGGGCGATCGCGCACTTCGCGCGCCTCGGACGCTCACCCCTTCCGAACTCCAACTAAGGCGATCCTCGTGACCAACCCTGTGAAGCCGGTCGATCCGGTCGGTGCCCTGCTGGTCAGTCTCGCCGCCATGCTCTTCGCCACGAAGGGCATCTTTGCCAAGCAACTCTACTCGATGGGCGTCAGCGTGGAAGCGCTCGTGACTCTACGCGCGTTGTTCGCTTTGCCACTTTTTTGGTGGTTTGCATTGCGACGCGAGGGGTTCGCCGCCATACGCGCGACTCCACCGCGCGCCCTACTCACGGCAGCGGCCGTTGGCGCGCTTTGCTACTACGTCGGCGCCATGCTCGATTTCGTCGCCTTGACGATGATCGAAGCGAGCATCGAACGCGTGTTGATTTTCAGCTACCCGGCGATGGTCGTTCTGTACTACGCGTGGCGTGATCGTCGTTGGCCGACGCCCACAGTGCTGCTCGCTCTCGCGCTGACCTACGTTGGCATTTTCTTCACGATGGGCGGCTTTGATCTCGCCGAGCTTCGAGCGAACTTGTTCGGCGCGTTACTCGTCATCGGCTCAGCGCTGACTTATGCGATTTACTTCGTAGTGAGTGAGAAGTACACCCGGGAAATCGGTAGCGCCCGTTTCACCTTGATCGCCATGACCGCCGCGCCTGCCTGTCTGCTTCCGCACTTCCTGTGGACGCATGACTTGGCTGAGCTCGGCGCGTTCAGTGTCTGGGCTTGGGCTCTGCTCGTCGTACTGGCGATCGTTTGTATGTTTTTGCCGGCGTCGTTTCAAGCCGAAGGCGTCCGTCGAGTGGGTGCCCAGCGAGGCGCCGTACTGTCGACCGTCGGACCGCCGACCACGGTGCTACTCGCGTGGGTTTTGCTCGATGAACGCCTAACCCTATGGCAGTGGCTCGGCATCGCGCTCATCGTGGCCGGTATCTTAGTGCTCGATCTCGAGCGCACTCGCAAACGCGAACCTTAATCCGGGAGCCAAACAGTCCCGTCGCGACTGCGACGCAAGCGAAATCCGTAGGTGTACCGCTCGGCAGGGTGTTCGGCGATAGTTACCAAAAAGACGCGGCCGTCGCGACCACGATATCGTCGCACCAACGCGAGAGAGGGAGTACCCGCCTTCACGCCCATGCCTTTGGCGCGTACGGCGTCGAGCACTTCAGCTCGAAGTTCGACCTCGACCGTTTCGACGCGCGCGCCGAAACGTTTCTCGATCGCCTCGTAAACATAGCCACCGGCCTTGCCGACAGAGATCGCCACAGCCGAATATTCTTTGGGCAAATAGATGTCAGACCAACCGATCACCGCTCCGCCCCGCCCCTTTAAGCGCCGCAGGGCTCGCACACGACACCAATGGGTGCCACGCTTACACGCCAGAGAGCTAGCGAGCTCACCGTCGGCGACGATCTCATCGGTTGCTAATACAACTAACCGACTACCCTCGGGATAACGCATCCATTCGGCGGGCGATGCGAGTCGCTGCACATTTCCCGGTAGCGACTCGAGCGCCGTCACCACCGTGCCGATCCCTCGTTTGCGGGTAATGAGACCCTGCTCCTCGAGACAGCGCAGCGCCTCGCGAACGGTGTGCCGACTCACCCGATGCCGGGCGACCAATTCGAGTTCGCCCGGCAGGACTGAACCGACGGGAAACTTCCCGGCGAGCAAATCTTTTTGCAGCACTGCTGCGAGCGCTCGGTAGCGCGGTTGGCTTCGATTGACACTCATCGGGTGGCATCCTAGCATTTGTCCGTACATTTACCCAAGCTGACGGATGAGAGGATTTTGCTGATGAGCCAAGCCGCCAAACCCGTAGGACCCCAGCGCTACCGCGAAACTTTCGGTCGCTATTACGAGGATTTCGTCGTCGGTGATGTGTACGAACATCGACCTGGCCGAACGATCAGCGAAACCGACAACACCTGGTTCACCCTGCTCACCATGAACACCCATCCGCTGCACTTCGACGCCGAGTACGGCAAAGCCTCCGAGTTCGGCAAGTGCATCGTTGCCTCACCGCTGACGCTCGCGATCTTGGTCGGTATGAGTGTGACTGACGTAAGCCAAAAAGCCATCGCTAACATGGGATGGAAAGACATTCGGATGACCGCACCGGTTTTCGCCGGCGACACGCTGTATGGCGAATCGGAGGTGCTCGAAAAGCGCGAGTCGAAATCGCGTCCCACGGCGGGTCTCGTCACCGTGCGCACCATCGGAAAAAACCAAGACGGTAAAGTGGTGTGCGAGTTTGAACGCACCGTGCTCGTGGCCAAACGCGGCCACGCCGTCGAAGACAAGATGAATTACTAATCATTACGACCCGGACCTGCGGAGAACGCCATGAGCGACGTAGATAACGAAATTCTCGAATCGATCGAGCGATGGGCTGAACGCGAGCTGAGACCCATCGCCAAAAAATTCGACCACGCCGATGAGTATCCGCTCGAGATCGTCGAGCAGATGAAGGAGCTCGGTCTCTTTGGTGCCACGATCGATCCGGAATACGGTGGGCTCGGCCTATCCGCCTCCACCTACGCACGACTGGTCATGAGCATTGCCTCGATCTGGATGGCACCGGTCGGCATCTTCAATTCGCACTTGATCATGGCAGCCTGCGTGCAGAGACATGGCACCGAGGAGCAAAAGCGCCGCTGGCTACCGAAGTTCGCGAGCAGCGAGATTCGTGGCGGCATCGGCCTCACCGAACCCAACGCCGGAACGGACCTACAAAGCATTCGTACCGTGGCGCGTCGAGATGGCGATCACTACGTCATCAACGGCACGAAGACCTGGATCACCAATGGTGTGTATGGCACCTGCTTCGGCGTACTCGTCAAAACCGACCCGGAGGCGCAACCACGCCATAAGGGCATGAGCATGTTCATCTGCGAAAAAGGCGATGGCTTCAAGGCCGCCAAAAAAATTCGCAATCTGGGCTACAAATCGATCGATAGCGCGGAGCTTGTATTCGAAGATTATCGCGTCTCGGCGGACCAACTCATCGGCGGTGCGGAAGGACGTGGTTTCCACCAAGCCGTGGGCGGTCTCGAGTTAGGTCGAATCAATGTGGCGGCGCGTGGCGCGGGCATCGCCGCAGGCGCCCTGCGCGATGCTTTGCGTTATGCGCAAGAACGCAGCACTTTCGGCAAGCCTATCGCGCAGCATCAAGCAATCCAGCTGAAGCTCGCCGACATGGCAACTCGGGTCGAGGCGGCGCGACTTCTCATTGAACAAGCCGCACGTAAGTACGACACCGGCGAGCGCTGTGATCTTGAATCGAGCATGGCCAAGCTCTTTGCTTCCGAGGCAGGCGTAGAGAACAGCTTAGAGGCGATGCGCATCTTCGGTGGATACAGCTACTCGACCGACTTCGATGTGGAGCGGTATTACCGCGATGCACCGCTGATGTGCATTGGTGAGGGTACGAACGAGATGCAGCGCATCATCATCGCCAAGCAACTTGTCGAGAGGAATCCGCTGTGAGCCTAGCGTTGCCGCTCGCCGGTGTTCGCGTTCTGACTTTCGAAGCTTTCGGCGCGGGGCCGTTCGGGTCGATGTATCTCGCGGACCTCGGCGCCGAGGTCATCAAAATCGAAAATCGCGCGCAAGGCGGCGATGCGACTCGCGGTATGGGTCCATATTTTTTAGGCGAACACGACTCTCACTTTTTTCAGACCTTCAATCTCAACAAGCGCAGCGTTTGCTTAGACTTGAAGACAAGTGAAGGCCAAGCCATCTTTCGCAAACTCGTCGCGAAATCCGATGCCGTACTCAATAATCTTCGCGGTGATCAGCCGGATAAGCTCGGCCTGACTTACGCCGCACTGCGCGACTGCAATCCCCGTTTAGTCTGCGCGCACCTGTCCGCTTATGGGCGGGATAATGAACGTCGTGCATGGCCGGGTTACGACTATCTCATGCAGGCGGAGGCGGGCTTTCTGCATGTGACGGGCGAGCCTGGCTCGCCACCGGCTCGGATGGGCCTCTCGATCATCGACTTCATGACAGGCATCACGACGGCGTTGGCGCTGGTGTCGGCACTGTTCGGTGCAGCGCGTAGCGGACACGGCCGCGATATCGATGTCAGCCTCTTCGATGTGGCCTTGCATCAACTCTCCTACCCCGGCACCTGGTATCTCAACGAAAAGCTCGTGACAGGCCGCGCACCCCGCAGTGCCCACCCGAGCGCCACGCCCGTACAACTGTTCAAGACAGCCGATGGCTGGATTTTCATCATGTGCATGACCGAGAAGTTCTGGCAGGAACTACTGAAGGTCATCAACGCGCCGCAGATCGCCAATGATCCGCGGTTCGCGACGGTCTCGCTGCGCCGGGAGCATCGCGATGAGCTCACCCCGCTGCTCGATGCCGAATTCGAAAAGGACACCACTGCGGCTTGGCTCACCAAACTGCAGGGTGTGCTGCCCGCTGCGCCGGTGTACGACATGGCGCAAGCGCTGGAGAACCCCTTCCCGATCGAGAGCGGCATGATCAGAAACACCCCGCACCCGACGCGAGCCGACTTTCGTAGCTTCGCCAATCCCATCAAGCTCGACGGCGAACGCCTGCCTGCGCGCAGCGGCCCTGCGCTCGGTGCCGATACGGACGCCGTACTGCAAGAACTCGGCTACTCGAGCGAGGACATCGCGGGCCTCAAGTCGCGCGGAATTCTTTGAGGAAATATCATGAAACTGGAAGGCCTGCGCGTACTTGATCTTTCGCTGTTCCTACCGGGACCGCAATTGTCGTTGATGATGGCCGACCAAGGTGCCGAGGTCATCAAGGTCGAACCGCCCGGGGAAGGCGAACCTAACCGGCACATTGGCCCTCGCATTGGTGAGAATAGCGTTTTCTTCCGTAATACCCATCGCGGCAAAAAAAGCGTTTGTATCAACCTCAAATCGCCAACCGGTCGCGAGGCGCTACTAAAACTCTGTGAGACGGTAGACGTTTTCATTGAAGCCTTCCGCCCGGGCGTCGTCGATCGCCTCGGTATCGGTTATGAGGCCGTCGCCGTACGCAACCCGTCAATCGTTTATTGCTCGATCTCGGCCTTCGGCCAGACAGGCCCTTATCGCAATATTCCCGCACACGATCTTGCCACCGAAGCCATCGCAGGTGTCGTGAGCCTCAACATCGGTAACGATGGCGAGCCCACGATGCCGCACGTTCCCGTCGCCGATATGGCGGCCTCGATGCTTGCTTTGTCGGGCGTCATGATGGCGCTCTACCGTCGCGAGCAAACTGGGCAAGGCGATTACCTCGACATCTCGATGCACGATTCAGTGCTCGCGTGGACACCTAACATCACCGGCCCGGTTTTTGCGCAAGGGCGATCACCGGTGCCACGCCATGAACGCAGCCTCGGCGGAAGCGCCTTCTACAACATCTATCGCACGAGCGACGGACGCCATGTCGTGCTCGGCGCGCAAGAGATCAAATTCGTTCGCAACTTGCTCACCGAAGTCGGTCGGACTGATCTCGTCGAGCTGTGCGAGCGCGGACCGGGGCCGCATCAGGCGCCGCTGATTCAATTGCTGCGCGAGTGGTTCGCCACACGCAGTCAGCAAGAGTGGATCGATTGGTTCGCCGGGCGCGATATCAGCTTCGCGCCCGTTAAGACCCTTAGAGAGGCCTTCGATGATCCGCAAGCCGCGGCGCGCGGCATGCGCTTGGTCGACGACGAGGGCCATGAGCATATCGGCGTACCGATTCGCTTCAAAAATGAACCCGGCACCGCACACCTCGCCCTACCCCGTATGGGCGAACACAACTGGGAAGTTTTGCAAACGATCGGTTACTCGGCGGCCGAGATCACCCAACTCGAAAACGAGGGGGCGATTTTTAGCAGCTAACCCTGCGACAATAAGCGAATGAACTACCGTTCGCCCTTGCAGGCAAGGAAGCCTGCTGCCGCCCTTTTGTCCGCTCTGGCCACCGCGGCTGCACTCGCGGTGGGCGAACCCGGTTACGGCCAAGCGATGACTGCCCCCCAATCCACGCCGGAAGAGGCCCTCGAAGAGGTGGTTGTCTCCGGACGACGGGAACCAGGCGCAGTCATTGGCGATATCGAACCCGAAGTGCAATTGTCGGCCCAAGAAATCCGCGCGCTCGGCGTGGGAAACGTGTCGGAGTTGCTGCAAGCACTTGGCCCCCAACTCGGCAGCAGTCGGGGTCGCGGCGGCGAGCGCCCCGTGGTTCTCGTGAATGGTGTACGCGTATCGGGCTTTGCCGAAATCCGCGACTTGCCGACCGAGGCCATCATGCGTACCGACATCCTCTCTGAAGAAGTCGCGCTCAAATATGGCTACCGGGCGGATCAGCGCGTCGTGAACCTGGTGCTGCGCCCGCGCTTTCGTGCCTGGACGGGTGAGCTGAATGCTCGAGGCACAGCCGATGGCGGTCGAGAAGGACTCGATGCGGGTATCAATTGGTTACGCATCCAACGCGACGAACGATTGCAGTTCGATTTCAAACTGCGACACGATGATCCACTACTCGAGAGCGAGCGACGCATTGTCGGTGACGACGGGCAGTCTCGCAGCGATGCGCCGTTTCGAAGCTTGCTACCGGATGTGGACAGTTGGTCGACTAATGCAACTTGGGTGAAGCCCCTGAGCGAGGGACGCTCGGCAACCGTAAATGCCACCTTCGATCGCAGCGAGCGTGCGTCACTCCTCGGTTTGCGTCCGGGTGTTGCCACAGAGTCGAGCCTCATACGCCGCGACGTCCAGACCGACGAAGCAAGAATCGGTGGGCTCTTGCAAGGCGTAACGGCCGGTTGGCGCTGGTCCGCCAACTTCGCCGCTGATCGCAATACAAGCGAATCGCTCACGACCGGCGAAGGTCTCTCGGGTCGATCACGTAGTGACGTCGTCGATCTCGACCTGCTTGCCAACGGCGACCTTGCGGATGCACCCGCTGGCAAGCTCAGCGCCACACTGCGCGCCACGCTCGGCACACGGTCGATCGAGAGCCTCTCGCGTCGCGCTGGAATCGAACGCGTCGTACAACTTGACCGCGATCGACGCGAAGCACAGCTCAACCTCGACATTCCTCTACTCGATCTGCCGGGGATGGGTCGCTTGACTGCGAACCTCAACGGCGCAGTGGAAGATCTATCCGATATCGGCTCACTCGATCTTTTCGGTTATGGCTTGAATTGGAGCCGCTCGCGGCAGTGGCGCCTTCTCGCCAGCATCAGCGAGGACGAGGGAGCACCTTCACTACAGCAACGCGGCTCGCCGTCGATCGTGACACCGATCGTGCGAACCTACGATTTCTTGCGGGGTGAAACACGCGATATCAGCCGTATTGACGGTGGCAATGCTTCGCTGCAGCCCGATCGACGCCGCATCGAGAAATTAAGTTTCTCCACCCGACCTTGGGACGACATCGACTTCAACCTCACCGTCGACTATCTGCGCACGGAAACTCGCGATCTCATCGGCTCTCTGCCACTCGCGACGCCGAGTATCGAAAGCGCCTTCGCTGAGCGCTTTACCCGAGACGCACAAGGTCGATTGCTCTCCATCGACGCTCGCCCACTTAATCTCGGTAGCCGTGAACGCGAAGAATGGCGCGCGACACTGTCGCTGAATCGACCTTGGGGGCCGCAACCGGAACCGCCCAATTGGCGCGGCGCGGGCGCGGGCTCGGGCGCGGGCTCGGGTACGGGTGCCGGTGATGAGGCCGCACGCCGCGCAAGAATGGCGGCGATGGGCGAGCGCATGATGGGCTTTGCTCGGCGTGGCAGTTGGCAGCTCTCGATGACGCACACGCACCGTACGCGCGATGAGGTACGACTCGGCAATGCCGGCATCCCGCTCGATCTTTTAAACGGCGACGTACTCCTCGATCCGACGGGCATCGCAAAAGATGAACTCGAGCTCAACTTGGGTGGTGCCCGTAACGGATTTGGCGGCCGACTGACGGCGCGCTGGCGCAGTGCCACCGAGGCGACGAGCGCGCTCGACACCCTGCAATTCTCGACACTCACGACGGTCGGCCTACGACTCTTCGCTGATCTCGGTCTGCAGCCGATCGCCCGGGAATACCCTTCGCTTCGTGGCGCGCGCGTCGCGTTCATCGTCGATAACCTCTTCGATGAGAGGCAGAACGTACGTAATGCGCAGGGGATCACGCCGATCAATTACCAGCCGGATCTGCTCGACCCACAAGGTCGAACGATCCGCCTGACGGTTCGCAAGGTGTTTTTCCCCGCATTCGCGCCATCGGCTAGACCCGAAACGCGGTCGTAAACGGAAGCCTCTCTCTGCAATAATGCGGCGGTACCTTTTTTCTTTACAGGCCCGCCATGTTCGAGACTCTGACCCGCGTTCCGGTTGATCCCATCCTCGGCGTTTCAGCCGCCTTCCAAAAGGACACGTCGGAGACGAAGATCGATCTCGGCGTCGGGGTCTACAAAGATGAGGCGGGTAAGACGCCGGTGCCACGAGCCGTCAAGCGTGCGGAACAGGAACTGATCGCCGCGCAAACAAGCAAGACTTATCTCAGCCCCATCGGCAACCCCGGCTTCAACGCGCAAGTGGCGGAACTGACTTTTGGTTCGGACTACGCGGGTCGTAAGGGTGACCTTGCACTCGCGCAAGCGCCAGGTGGAAGCGGCGCGCTGCGCTTGGGCGCGGAACTCATCAACGCCGCACGCCCAGGCTCAACGGTTTACGTGAGCGATCCCACTTGGGCAAACCATATTCCGCTGCTGGGGTCCGCGGGGCTCAAGGTTGATAAATACCCCTACTACGACCCCGTCAATAACACGGTTCGTTTTGATCAGATGCTCGAGACACTCGAGCAACTCCCGGCTGGCTCCGTCATCGTGCTGCACGCTTGCTGTCACAACCCAACCGGCCAGGATCTCTCGCCAGAACAGTGGGCGGCCGTCGCGGATGTGTTGGCAAATCGTCGTTTGCTGCCCTTCCTCGATATGGCCTATCAAGGTCTTGGCGAAGACCTAGATCGCGATGCCGCCTCGATTCGGCTCATCGCCAAGGCCGTGCCAGAGATGCTAGTGGCGATCTCCTGCTCAAAGAATTTTGGGCTATACCGCGAAAGAACGGGGTTGATCGCCGTGCTCAATGCAGGCACCGAAGCAGCCTCCATCGCCACCGGGCAACTGGGCCGTCTTGCTCGAACGCTCTGGTCGATGCCGCCCGATCATGGCGCTGCAATCGTCGATCGTGTTCTCTCCACGCCAGAGCTACGCCAAGACTGGATGACCGAACTGCGTCACATGGCTAACCGTATCAACTCCCTCCGCAGTCAGTTGGCCGATCGCCTGACGGCAAGCACCGGAATCGACTTTGCGTGGGTAAAGCAGCAGCGCGGCATGTTCTCTAGGTTGCCCCTCTCGGCAGAGCAAGTAGTTGCTGCGCGCGAACAGCATCACATCTACATGGCGCCCGATGGTCGCATCAACATCGCCGGCGTCAGCCCGAGCAATGTCGAGCGCCTTGCCAACTCAATCGCCACGGTCATGAAAGGTTAATCGCGTATGCATGAGGAGCCGGCACTGCGTTCATGGTGGATGCCTTTCACCCACAACCGGCACTTCAAAGCGCATCCGCGACTGATCGAACGCGCCGACGGCGCGTACTACACACTCGTCGATGGCCGTCGCGTCTTCGACGGGCTTTCGGGACTGTGGTGCTGCCCGCTCGGCCACTCCCCTGCGACCGTTGTCGAGGCGATCCGTCAACAGGCGGGCACTCTCGATTTCAGCCCGACCTTTCAGATGGGGCATTCGGGCGCGTTTCGCGTGGCATCGAATATCGCCAAGCTCGCTGGTCGACCGGATGATCGTGTGTTTTTCACGAACTCCGGCTCTGAGGCCGTCGATACCGCACTGAAAATCGCTGTGGCCTATCATCGGGCCCGAGGCGAGGCCACGCGCACGCGCATCATCGGCCGCGAGCGCGCATACCATGGTGTTGGCATGGGTGGTATCTCGGTGGGCGGCATACCCGCCAATCGCAAGATGTTCGCGCCATTGATGATCCCGGGTGTCGATCACCTGCCCCACACCTTCGATCCAAGCAAAATGGGCTACTCCCGTGGACAGCCCGAATGGGGAGCTCATCTGGCCGATGAGCTCGAGCGACTCGTCACTCTGCACGACGCGAGCAATATTGCGGCGGTCATCGTCGAACCGATGCAAGGTTCAACCGGCGTCATCGTCCCACCGCGCGGCTATCTCGCTCGCTTACGCGAGATCTGTAACAAGCATGGCATCTTGCTGATTTTTGATGAAGTCATTACCGGCTTCGGCCGCCTCGGAACGCCCTTCGCCGCTGATTTCTTTGACGTTCGTCCTGACATGATCACCTTTGCCAAAGCGGTCAATAATGCCGCCGTACCGCTCGGTGGTGTGCTCGTCAACGAGTCTATCTACGACGCCTTCATGTCGGGGCCGCCACACCTGATCGAGTTTTTCCACGGCTACACCTACTCTGCGCATCCACTTGCAATCGCAGCAGCGGAAGCCACTCTGGAGCAGCTCGCACCGGGCGGCGATGCCTCCCATGGTTGGATAGCCAAAGCTGCAACCCTCGCTCCTGTACTTGAAGACGCAATCCACTCGTTGCGCGGCGAGCCGTTGGTGACCGATATCCGTAACTTGGGGCTCGCTGCGGCAATCGATGTAACCCCAATACCCGGACAGGGGGGACTACAAGCCTTCCGAGTATTCGAGCAGGCTCTCGATCGAGGTCTCTACGCGCGGTTTACCGGTGAGACACTCGCGCTCGCGCCACCGTTCATTTCGAGCCCAGATGAGATTCGCAGCGCCGTCGAGACGCTACGTCAATCGCTGCGCGCTGCCGCGAGCAGCTAAGTTATCCGGCGAGAAGAACCTTCTCAGCATGCTCGAGCGCTTCGGGGGAGCCTGCGCAAACGATCTCGTCACCCACGCGTAAGCGTAGCGACAGATCAGGGTCGTTACCCAACACACCGTGTCGCAATACGCTGCGAAAGCGAACCTCGACTCCACGACTCAACACATCGCTCAAAGATTGATCGACGGCCCAAGCACCTGGTGGAATGACGACAGTACGAATGGCGGCGGCATCTGCTTCGGTCTCTTCGTCGGGCAAATCACTCTCGCCTCTCAGTAAGCCACGCAGACTCGCATAACGATCGGAGCGAATATTGCCGATCGTGCGAACCACTCTCGAGACCGGCTGATTGAGCAACATCAACGCATGCGAGGCCAACATCAAACTCGTCTCGAAAGTTTCGGGTACGACCTCGGTTGCTCCAGCAGCCATCAAATCCGCCACGCGCGAGTCATCCGCCGTTCGAACGAGCACGGGAACGTCCCCTCGTAAGCTGCGAATTGAACGCAAGATGCCGATCGCGACGGCTGGATCGACGAAAGTGATCACCACCGCATTGGCGGTCTTCAAACCCACCTCACGCAGTAGATCGACGTCTGAGGCATCGCCGTAAATCACGGGCAATCCGGCCGCACGAGCGCTACGAACGCGCAACGGATCAAGATCCATCGCGAGATATTCCAACGCTTGCGAATCTAGCACCCGCGCGAGATTCTGCCCAACACGACCAAAACCGCAGATGATCACGTGTTCGCGCGATGCCAGATCGTTTGCGAGCCGCTCCTCTGGCGTTACCTCGGCGGTGTTCGAGGCAGTCGGCCCCGCCTCTCGCAAAAGCCAACGAACGATGCGTCGGTTCTCGCGAAGGATCAATGGTGCGGTCACCATGCTAAGCACGATCGCCACCAACACAGGCTGCGTGACGCTGGGATCGACCACTCGACCCTGCATGAGAATCGTCAGGATCGCGATACCGAACTCGCCACCACTCGAGAGCACGATACCGGTTCGTACCGCTTTGAAGTTCGGCAACCCCGACAGTCGAGCGACCAGCGCCATGATCCCGGTCTTCACGATGAGCATCGCCGCCAGCACGGCGAGAATCACCCAGAGCTCCTCGCGCAACACCCGCACGTCGAGCATCATGCCAACCGAAATGAAAAACAGCCCAAGCAAAATGTCGCGGAACGGTCGGATGACGGACTCCACCTGATGCCGATACTCCGTCTCGGCGAGCATCATCCCGGCGAGAAACGCACCGGTCGCCATCGACACGCCCGCAGCATGCGAGACCCAAGCGGCACCGAGTGCCACCATCAGTACCGCCAACGTAAAGAGCTCACGCAAACGACCGTGCGCGATCTGATAGAGCAAGGGTCGCAGCAAAAAACGGCCCGCCGCCAAAACCACCGCCACGGCAATGACGGCGCCACCCACACCCACGGAGATGGCCTGCGGAGAAAAATCTGTCCGACCACTGGCAAGCGCGCCCGCTAATACGAGAAACGGCACGAACGCCAAGTCTTGAAATAGCAGCACGCTGAACGCCATCCGCCCGTGCGTTCGGTTCAACTCGGATTGTTCGGTCAACTGCTGCAAGATGATGGCAGTCGAGCTCACCGCAATGGCGCCACCAAGTGCAATCGCAGGCAAGGTGGACACACCGACAACCAAAAACACGAGACTGACCACCAGCACCGTCAAGGCAACCTGTGCGCTGCCGATCCCGAACACCTCGCGACGCATCGCCATCATGCGCGGCCACGAGAACTCGAGCCCTAGAGTGAACAACAGGAAGACGACACCCAGTTCCGACAACAGTCGAGTCGTGGCCGATTCAGCAAACAGCCCAAACGCGTAAGGGCCAAGCAAAACCCCGACGACGAGATAGCCGAGTATTGCGGGCAAACCCGCTCGACGCGCCGCCGTGACGACCAGCACGGCCGCCACGAGCAGGATCAGTACCTCGCCGAGCGGATCTCCAATCACCTCACGCCGTCTCGGTGTCGGCGATACAGGTCACCCCGGTGCCGCCAAGACCGCAATATCCATCTGGGTTTTTTGCAAGATACTGCTGGTGATAATCCTCGGCGTAGAAGAAGGTCGGCGCCGCGAGAATCTCGGTCGTGATACGACCCAAGCTACGCTCGGCGAGCCCGCGCTGATAGTTCTGGCGCGTCGCCTCCGCCGCCACGCGCTGCGCGTCAGACGTGTAGAAAATCACCGAGCGATACTGCGTACCGATATCGTTGCCTTGGCGCATCCCTTGGGTCGGATCATGGCGCTCCCAAAATGCCTTGAGCAAATCGGTATAGCGGATGCGCGTGGGATCAAAAATCACGCGTACGACCTCGGCGTGACCGGTACGTCCGCTGCACACTTCTTCATAAGTCGGATTCGGCGTGTAACCACCGGCGTAACCCACCGACGTCGAAATCACGCCAGGCAATTTCCAGAACAAACGCTCGGCACCCCAGAAACATCCGAGACCAAAGATGGCCTCCTCCGTCCCTGCCGGGAACGGCGGCTGCAAAGAGGCACCGTTGACGAAATGCCGGGCCGGCACGGGCATCGGGCTTGCGCGCCCAGGCAATGCAACGGACGGATCAATCATGCGGGTTTTATCGGACATCATGCGAACAGTCTGTCGCCCTCGCCGAATGACTTCAAGAGGTATAATCCATCCGCTATGAACATCTGCCAGTCACACAATCTACGTAGTGCGCCCGTAAGCCAGAACAAGCCTTTCGGCTTACGGGTATCGCTAAAGCCCGGTGATCCGTTCGCAAAGCTACTAGGCGCTGACTGGAGCCGCACCCATTGGTACTCAAGCGCCGCAGAGCGCGACGCGGCCATGCTCGAAATGAGCCGCAAACATGAATATTCTCGCCCGGGCGATTTTCCCGCGCACGTTTACGAGAGGGTGGTCAATCTCGCTGCGCGTTGATTGAGTGTTTTTCGCTGCTCAGAACGTGCGTCCGAGAAAAAGATAGAAACTGCTGTCGCTGTTCTCGCCAAAACCGGTACCGATATAGACCGGACCGAACAGCGTATCGAAGCCAAAGAAAAGACTGCCCTGCTTCAGTGACGACGCAAGACTGATCTCGCTACGATCGTCCCAAACATTACCGGCCTCGACCGATAGGCCCGCATAGGCGGGCACGTTCAAAAAACCCTCACCGCCGCGACCGATCTGCCGATAGTAAAGCGCGCGAGCAATCGCAAAATGACGTCCCGACAAAGTTTCCGGCGCGATTCCCGAGAGATTCAGGAAGCCGCCTAACGGAAACAAGGTACGCACGTTATCCGCCGCCGAGTCGATCTGAGTGCCGAACGAGGTCCAAAAAGCGAACGTATCGCGACCCCTCGAGCGAGCGGATAACCAGTCGAGCGTCACGATGTCGGCATTGCGATCCGATCCGAGGCCCGTACGCTCGCCGCGCCATTCGGTGACGAGGTACTGGCCGCGCCGCGGAAAATTCCGATCATCCAATGTGTCGATCGAAAACCGACCAAAGTATTCGCGCACATCAAAGGCGTCGCTCGTCGCTAACGACGGATCACCTAGGCGCAGTCGAGCACGCCCGGTCGCCTGACGCACGCCGGCGCGAACTTCACCCCAGTTCGAAAGCTCGCGACCAACATCGAGCCCGTATTCAGATGTCCGTAGACGATATTCGGCGATACGCTCACCGCCCCGAACCAGCGGAACGTTGCGCAACTCGAAACTCGCTTGAGGCATCCAGAACCAACGCGCTTCGTCACCGAAAGGAATGTGCGCCTCGGTTGCAATTCGAGGCTCGACGCCGACCTGTACATCCCACACCCACTCGGCTGCCAACGACCCAATGTCGGCGAGAACGAAACGCGCTGCCGCGTTGTAAGTGGAGTTGCCGTTGAAATCGTCCTGCAACGACAGACCAAAACGGACGTAATTCGGACCCCAAGAGTTTCGTCTAGCCGCCACCTCGAGCGTATCGCGCGACTCACCCTGTACGCGATAGTCGACCGACTCAAAATTACCGCGCCCAAAGAGAGTCGATACAGCGCCGTCGATCCCCTTCGTGTCGAGCGTCGCTCCGGCGAATCGGCCCTCGATCAAGCGCCGATAGCGTATCGCCGAATCGGCGATGCGAACTTGCCGAATCTGCGGTGATTGCTCGCGTGCGGCAGCGCGGTCTGCCAGCCACGCTGCATAGCCTGCGACGTCCATCGACAAACTCGCCAATTGCGTCGCCGCCGCGCGAGCGGCCGACTCACCGAGACTCGTCGCCTGCGGAACGATCGCAAAGTCGAAACTCGAAGCCTCACCGAGATCCGGTGAGATCAAAATATCGCGTGTACCCAAACGCTCACGCTGCGCATCACTGCCGCGGCGAATCAGGATAGACAGCATCTGATTTGAAATCGTCGTCACCGAATCGAGTGTGTCGCGCTTACGCAGCGGAAACCCAACATCGACGACGATCAGTACATCGACACCCATTGCCTGAGCGACATCAACGGGCAAATTATTGGCGAGACCCCCATCGACCAAGAGACGTCCGTCGATCTCGACAGGCGCGAACACACCCGGAGCCGCCAGGCTTGCTCGCATCGCATCGACGAGATCGCCCGAACCCAGTACGACCGCATCGCCCGTCTCAAGATCGGTAGCCACCGCGCGAAACGGAATCGGCAGTTGATCAAATTGCGCGCGCCCGGCAACCGGGAAGGTCACTCGACGCAGTGCCTGTGAGACTCGTTGCCCCGACACCAGCCCTTTCGGCAAACGGAACGAACCGCTTTTGATACCCAGCGGAAACTTCACGAGAAAGTTTTGGTCCTCGCTCTTACGTCGAAAACTCAAACGGTCCCGTGGTGCGGGCTCGGTGAACGCCGCACGCCACTCGTCCGATTCGATTAGAGCGGTGATTTCCCCGGCCGATAACCCGCTGGCATACAAACCACCGACGACGGCACCCATACTGGTTCCCGCAATCGCATGGATCGGGATACGTTGCTCCTCGAGCACCTTCAGAACGCCGACATGCGCCGCCCCTCGAGCGCCGCCACCCGAGAGAACAAGCCCTACTCGCGGAGCCGATTGCGCTGCCGCAACCGAACTGGCGAGTAGGAGGAATGCCAATAGTCCAACTTTCAACACCCGCCAAGGATACCGCTGTTCGACGATAATGCGGCCATGCTCGATAGTTTGTTGATAACGGGACTCACGGAAGTGGTGATCACGGCGCAACGCCGGCCCGAACCTTTGCTACAGATCGCCGGTAGTGTCAGTCAGGTCGCGCCGAGGATGGATGGTCGATTCGATCTCGACCATTACGCGTCGGCACTGAACACCGTGCCCGGTGTACTCGTGCAACGCGGTAGCGGACAGGAGAGTTTGATCGCGATCCGCTCCCCCGTGTTGACCGGGGCGGGTGCCTGCGGCGCTTTCTTACTGCTCGAGGATGGCATCCCACTGCGTCCGACCGGCTTTTGCAACGTCAACGAAATGTTCGAGGTGAACACGACTCAGGCAGCAGCGATCGAGGTACTGCGTGGACCTGCGAGCCAACGCTACGGTGCCAACGGCGTGCACGGTGCCATCAATGTCATCACACCTGAGGTGGCCGATCTCGAACCAGCTCGACTCTCGCTCGAGAGTGGCGCGGATGATTTCTTCGGCGCTCGGCTGTCGCTTGCTGGCGATCGACTCGCATTGCAGGGACTGCTACGTCGCGATGGAGGCTTTAGGGCCAACTCGCCTGTCGAGGAATACAAATGGAATGTGGCGTTCGATGACACCGCGGCCGGTGGGCAACTGAAATTACGCCTTGCCGCGATCCAACTCGACCAACGCACGGCAGGCTTCGTGCGCGGTTTCGAGGCCTATCGCGACCCGGCGCTCCGCTTGAGTAACCCGAATCCCGAAGCCTTTCGTCATGCCGAGGCACAACGCGCCTCGATCCGCTGGATTCGTGAAACGTGCGACGGCTGTCGCGAAGAATGGCAGGGCGTGCTTCGTCGCTCCGAGATGAACTTTCTGCAGCACTTTTTGCTCGGCAAGCCACTGGAGTCGAATGCACAGACGAGCGCCCGAATCGGTTGGCAACGTCACGCGCCCTGGCGCAATGCTCTAGGCGTCACCCTCGGCGCCGAGATCGAATGGGCCGACACCTCGCTGCTTGAGATCCAAGCGAACCCGACTCTCGAAGGCTCAGCCGCAGCGCGTGCAATCCGCCCCGCAGGACGTCATTACGACTACCGCACGACGGTGACCGGCATCGCACTCCACGCGGCGATACGCGGCGACTATCCGCGCTATGCCTGGGAATTTGGCGTACGCGCCGATGGCAGCCGCTACGATTACGACAATCGCATGTTGTCGGGGAACACGGCTGAGGACGGAACGCCCTGTGCTTTCGGTGGCTGCCTCTTTAGTCGTCCGGAAGATCGCCGCGACGAGTTCGGCAATCTATCGCCTCGCCTCGAACTGAGTTGGAAAGCCGCAGAGCGACACCTCGCCTATGTCGCGGCATCGACTGGCTTTCGGCCTCCGGAAATCACTGAGCTTTACCGACTTCAACGCAGCCAGCGTGTCGCCGATCTTGACTCGGAGAGCATCAGGGCGCTCGAGATCGGCTGGCGCCATACGGGCGATCGAACGTATTGGCACATCGCCGCTTTTGATCAAAGAAAACGAAATCTCATCATCCGCGATGCTAACGGCTTCAACATTACGGGCGGTCGCACGACGCATCGGGGTCTCGAATGGGAGTGGCGACAACAGATCGGCAACGCCTGGCTGATCGGTAGCAGTGGCACCCTGGCCCGCCACCTTTACGACTTCGATGCCGCCATAGAAGGCGGTGAGACGATCGTCAGCGGCCGAGATATCGACACGGCGCCACGCCGATTGCACACGGTCATGCTTCGTTGGATACCTCGCACCGACTGGGATCTGACACTGCGCGGCGCGGAGGTTGGCGCGTATTACGCCGATGCCGGTAACCGGTACCGATATTCGGGACATCGCACCGCGAGCCTTGCGATAGGCTGGCAAGCCAATGACGAGTGGCGCTTCACGCTCGACATCGACAATTTAAGCGACGAACGCTACGCCGACCGCGCCGACTATGCACAAGGCAGTTGGCGCTACTTCCCGGGTCGCGATCGCAGCGCGTTCTTGAGCCTCGAGTGGCGCGCACCTTGAGATCGAGATTTACCGAGCGGAATTTGCTGCGTGATGCAATGAATATTGCCGCCGCCTAGCAAAATTTCCCGTGCCGGCACACCCACCACCTCGCGCTTCGGAAAAATCGCTCGCAACTTCGCAAGTACGCGCTCGTCGTAGCGTGGATCGAGTAACGGCACGATGACGCCGCCATTGGCGAGATAAAAGTTCACGTAACTGCCGGCAAGTCGTAGCCCACTCGATCGGGCTTGCGTGCCGACCTTGGTAATCACACCAGCCGCTTCGATGGGGTTGATACGTAATGGCCCTGGCATCGGCAGCTTGTGGATACGAAAGCGGCGACCTTTCGCATCGCGCGCTGCACTGAGACGCGCATAGGCATCTTTCGAAATTGCCGTTTGCGGATCTTTGGGATCGTCGCACCAAGCGAGAATGACTTCACCCGGCGCAGCGAAACACGCGAGGTTGTCGATGTGCCCATCCGTCTCGTCGTTATAAACACCCTCGCCGAGCCACACGATTTGGCGCGCTCCGGTGTATTCCGACAGCAGCGCTTCAATCCGCTCGCGCGACAACGCAGGGTTGCGATTGGAATTGAGCAGACATTGTTCGGTAACGAGCAATGTCCCCTCACCATCGGAATGGATCGCCCCCCCTTCGCAGACGAGCGGTGCTCGGTAGCGGGCAAGACCCTCTATTGCCAATACGCGTCGTGCGACAAGCTCGTCCTGATCCCAGGGAAAGTACAAACCGCCCTGCAAGCCACCCCAGGCGTTGAAATGCCAATCGACGCCACGCACTTCACCGGCCGCGTTGACCACACAGGTCGGACCGACATCGCGCATCCACGCATCGTCACTGGCCATACGCACGACACGAATACGCGGCTCGAGCGAACGTCGGGCCTGATCGAAATGGCTAGGCGAAACCCCGACCGTGACGGGCTCAAAGCGCGCGATAGCGTGTGCGACGGCGGCGAAAGCGCGCTGTGCGGGCAGCGCGTCATCGCGCCAATTGTCAGGTCTCGTCGGCCAAAGCATCCAGCAGCCTCGATGAGGCTCGAACTCGGCGGGCATCCGAAACCCATCGATTGCCGGGGTGGAAGCGATTTCACTCATGGGAGAATTGTAGTGCATGCACGCCCCGCTCGACCGTTTGGCGAACGGCTGCGCATGCTAGGATTCGCCCCACGCGACGGCGGGGGTTTGTTCTGTTTGCCGCGCGTTTTTCGAGGAGTTCACAAGACTATGTCGACGGCTGCAAAAGTCACGCTGACGCCGCCCGCGGGGGGCGCCAAGATCACCATCGCAAACGGCAAACTTGCCGTGCCCAACAACCCGATCATTCCGTACATCGAGGGCGACGGGACTGGCCCGGATATCTGGCGCGCCAGCGTGCGCCTGATCGATGCCGCGGTCGCCAAGGCATACGGCGGCCAACGCCAAATCCATTGGATGGAAGTGTATGCCGGCGAAAAATCCAACAAGCTCTTCAACACTTGGCTGCCGGACGAAACCGTTGCGGCTTGCCGTGAATACCTCGTCTCGATCAAGGGTCCGCTGACCACCCCGGTGGGCGGTGGCATCCGCTCGCTTAACGTGGCGCTGCGTCAGTTGCTCGACTTGTATGTCTGCTTGCGTCCGGTACGCTGGTTTAAGGGTGTGCCCTCACCCGTTAAAGCGCCGGAAAAAGTCGATATGGTGATCTTCCGCGAGAACACGGAAGACATCTACGCGGGCATCGAATTTGAGCAAGGCTCGGAAGACAACGCCAAGTTCAAAGCGCTGTTCAAGGAACACTTCCCGAAGGCTTACGCCAAGATCCGCTTCCCGAACACCTCCGGTATCGGCATCAAGCCGGTATCGCAGGAAGGCACGGATCGCTTGTTCCGCGCTGCCGTGGAATACGCCATCGTCAACGGTCGCAAGAGCGTGACGATCGTCCACAAGGGCAACATTCAGAAGTTCACCGAAGGCGCTTTCCGCAATTGGTCGTACGCTCTTGCCGAGAAGGAGTTCCCGGGACAGACCTACGGCTGGGAACAGTGGGAACGCACCAAAGCCGAAAAAGGCGAAAAGGCGGCCAACGCCGAGATGGACGAGGCCAAGAAGGCCGGCAAGATCATCATCAAAGATGCGATTGCCGACATCACCTTGCAGCAGGTGCTCACTCGGCCGGACGAGTTCGACGTACTCGCCACCTGCAACCTCAACGGTGACTATCTCTCTGACGCCCTTGCGGCACAGGTGGGTGGCATTGGCATCGCACCGGGCGCGAACATCAACTATGTCACGGGACACGCCGTGTTCGAGGCGACGCACGGCACCGCGCCGAAGTACGCCAACCTCGACAAGGTCAACCCGGGCTCGGTGATCCTCTCGGGCGAAATGATGTTGCGTTACATGGGATGGACCGAGGCCGCTGACGCGATCATCACCGCAATGGATCGCACCATCGGACAGAAGACGGTCACGTACGACTTCGCGCGTCTCATGGAAGGGGCGACCGAGGTCAAGTGCAGCGAATTCGCTGACGCCCTCATCCGCAATCTCTGACGGATATGACGGTGACCGCCGACGCATTCATCGACGATTGCGCTCGGCGGATCACCGTGGCTTTCGAAGGCTATAACGCCGCGTTCCGGGAAATCACGCGTCGCGCTCCGGTTCGTTTCGAAAACTGTGATTGGGCCGCATCCCAACGCGACATCGTCGAACGCATCGAACTCTACGATCGCTGGGTCAACAACACCGTCAACGATATGCGACAGGTGCTCGGCGACTCAGCGAGCGATAGGCCGCTATGGTCGCGGGTGCGCGACCGATTCTCCCAACAACTGATCGGCACTGCTGATGCCGCTTTTGTACGCACCTTCTTCAGTTCGGTATCACGGCGATTGTTCGGCACACGTGGCGTCGACGTCGACCTTGAATTTGCAGCCGTCGATCTCGATCCGCTAGCCGGCGCTGAGCAAGCCGCCGAATTGAAGCACTACGTTAACCGTGGCGATCTTTCCCTGCTCATCGAAGATCTGCTCGGTGAACTTCCGCTACGCTGTCGATGGATCGATTTCGATCGCAGCGTCAGGCATACCACGGGCGACATTACCGAGGTTCTGCGTAATGGCGGTTTCGGCGACGCAGATCGCTGCGTACGCGAAATCGAAGTGCTGCGGCCGTTATTCTTTCAAAGTACACGGGCTTATCTGGTCGGGCGAATCCAACTCGCCGAAGGCTTTTTGCCGTTACTGATTGCGCTACAGAATACCGAGCGCGGCATGCTAGTCGATGCCGTGATGCTCGATGAGAGTGACCTCAGTATCGTGTTCGGTTTCACGCGAACCTACTTTCACGTCGACCTTGAGCGCGTGGTCGAAACCGTGGTTTTTCTACGCAAGATCCTGCCGCGCAAACCACTCTCAGAGCTCTTCACGGTGCTCGGTCGGGCAAAACAAGGCAAGACCGAACGTTATCGCGAATTGATGAACCATCTCGCCCGCTCGGACGATCAATTCATGCACGCACCCGGTGAGCGCGGTCTTGTGATGGTGTGCTTCACCCTGCCCTCATTGGATCTCGTCTTCAAAATCATTCGAGATGAGTTCCCCCCAGTAAAGAACGTGGTCCGCCAAGACGTTCTCGACAAATATAAGTTCGTCTTCCAGCATGATCGAGCGGGGCGACTGGTCGACGCGCAGGAGTTCAAACGCCTGCGCTTGCCGCTTAACCGATTTGCACCGGCCTTACTCGAGGAGTTGCAGCGCGAAACCGCCGCGACGGTGCGTATCGATGGCCACGATCTCATCTTCGATCATGTCTACATCGAGCGCCGGATCACGCCACTCAATTTATATTTGCGAGAGGCGCCGGCCGAACTCGCCGAAAAGGCAGCGCTCGAGTATGGACAAGCGATCCGCGACCTCGCCTGTTCGAACATCTTCGCTGGCGATCTTCTTCTGAAAAACTTTGGCGTGACACGCCACGGTCGCGTGATCTTCTACGATTACGACGAGCTATGTCGTGTAACCGATTGTCGCTTCCGAGAAATGCCGGTAGCGGACAACGACGAGGACGAGATGCGCGCCGAGGCCTGGTTCTACGTGGCCGAAAACGATGTCTTCCCGGAAACGTTCGTCAACTTTCTCGCCTTCGACGACTTGCAGCGAGAGGCCTTCATGCGCGTCCATGGCGATCTGCTGACGGCCGATTTTTGGCGCGCCATTCAACAACGCACCAAAGCCGGCGAAGTTCTCGAGGTCTTGCCCTATCAGCCGCGTCGAGTGCGGTTCGCCGGGAGCATCATCTCGTGAGTCCGATCGCCTATGCGATTCCGGTGTTCATGCTGAGCATCCTTGCGGAGTATTGGCTCGCGAGGCGTCGCGCACCGGGCGCCTATGACATCGCCGATGGGGTCACGAGCCTGCATTTCGGAATACTCAGTCAAATCGCGGGCGCATTCACCTACCTACTCACCATCGGCATCTATAGTTGGACATTCGAGCATGCTCGTCTCGTCACGCTACCGGTGAACGAGTGGTGGGTATGGGTGTTCGCGCTGCTGTTCTATGACTTCTGTTATTACTGGGTGCACCGTGCAGGACACGAGGTAAACCTCCTGTGGGGCGCTCATCAGGTGCACCACTCCTCCGAATACTACAATTTGACGACAGCGCTGCGACAAACGGCCACTGGCGCTTTCACGTCTTGGCCGTTCTATCTCGTGATGGCGGTCGCGGGCGTACCGCCTCTCGTCTTTGGTGCAGTCGCGCTAATCGACTTGCTATATCAATACTGGGTACACACACAACTCGTGCCCAAACTCGGTGCACTTGATCGGATTTTCGTCACACCCTCGAATCATCGTGTTCATCACGGACAGAACGACTACTGTCTAGATCGAAACTACGGTGGCATCTTTATTTTTTGGGATCGCCTGTTCGGCACTTTCGTCGAAGAGCGCGATGACGAGCCCGTCGTCTATGGCATTCGCTCACCACTGGCAAGTTACGATCCGATCTGGGGCAACCTCAACGTTTATCGAGATATCGCACGCCGAGCGCGCGCCGCCGCCAGTCTTCGACAAGCGATCGGCGTTTGGTTCGAGCCACCCGCTGGCCGCGGCAAGCAACCCCCACCGATGCCAGCCGACTTTCGGCGTTACGACTCGAACGCCAGTACGGCCGCGCGGCGCTACGTACTGTGGCAATACGTGTTGCTGATCGCACCGGCGACGCACTTCATTGCGATTGCCAACCAACTCGAATGGCTCGAGCGCGCGCAATACGCTTTGATATTGGTCGCTTGGGTCTGGAGCTTAAGTGGCGTGCTCGAAGCGCGAGCGCAAGCCCGCCGCGTCGAATGGATACGCGTGCTCGCGACAACCTCGTTATGGTTATTCGGCGCGTCGTGGTTCGGCCTCTCTCTAGATCTCATCGCAAGAGCACCCGTCGCGCTACTGATGCTGCTCCCGCTCTGGTTTTTATACCGAGACCATCAGGCCGCGACGCCAACTCCCTCTAACCGATCTTCTATATCCGCGTAGAGACCCTGCAGACGCTCGAGCGTCGCGGCGTCTGCTTGCCACATTCCACGTCCGTTGGCCTCGATGAGACGACCGACTGCGTTGCGAAGTGCCTGTGGATTCGCGGTTTCCAAACGCCGGCGCATGGATTCATCTAGCAGGAAAGTCTTCGCCGCATCATCGAACACCCACTGATCGACCGACCCGATAGCACCCCAGCCAACGAGATGGGTAAAGCGATTGCTGATCTCGGCGGCACCGCTATGACCGTGGGCGAGCATGCCCTCGTACCACTTCGGATTGAGCAATTTCGATCGTGCTTCGATGCGTAGCAGCTCGTCCGATCCTGCGACCTTCACATCGCCGGTATACGTCTCGGCGTAAGTCAGTGGCACTTTGCCGCTCTGGGTTTTTTGCGCAGCGAGCTGAATAGCCCCGGAATGCCCGTAGTAGTGAGTCATGTCGGTCAGGCCATACTCCACTGAGTCGATCGCCTGAAAGACGTGATCCACCTTGCCGAGTAGGTTTTTCAACGTTGCCGGCGCCGCAGCTCCGTTACGCTTACCACCTGCGGTATAGGCATTTCGCTTCTCGTACATCGAGGCAAGCTCAGCCGATTCTTCCCACTGGCTCTCCTCGATCAACTCATCAACACCGGTCCCGTACAGACCCGGCGCCTGAGTAAAGATGCGTGCTGTCGCTTCGTCGAGTGTGCGCCCCTCGGCGATCAGATCGTTGGTATGCGCTTTGATGAAGTTGCTCTCGCAAGGCTCATCGACCGTCGCTGCTAATCGGAAGAGATCGTCGAGCAAATCCAACGTCATCTGGAAGGTATCGCGGAAGATGGAGGACACATCGAGCAGGACGTCGATACGCGCACGCCCGAGTTGCTCGAGCGGAATCAATCGATAGCGAAAGATCTTGCCCTGACCGTCGCGCTCGGGCTCGGCACCGATCAAGGCGAGTACGACACCAAGACCTTCCCCTTCGCTCTTGATGGTATCCATCGCCCACAGTGCCTGTGCCACCGTGCGAGGCAAGCTACCGTGCTCCACCCTGTGTTTTTGCAACAACGCGTCGGCCATCCGTCGACCGCGCTCGAGCGCAAGATCGGTTGGCAAACGCCACGGATCGATGCCATGAATATTGCGCCCAGAAGGCAGAGCCGCAGCGCCCGCACGCACGGGATCCGCGCCGTAGGCGGGTCGGATGTAGCCACCATCCAAGGCGTGCATCAACGCATCGAGCTCCTCGCCACAACGTGATATGCCGGTGAGGATGCCGCGACCTTCAGTGATGTGCTCGTTGAGCGACGCCGGAGCGGGCGTCTGACCCAAATATTCGCGCCATACACGCGCCGGATCTTCACGACCCAACACTGAGCGCTCGACGAGTGCATCGCGCAGTGCTCGAACGGCCGTAGCCTCGAGACCCAACTGGGTGGCGATGGTGGTGAAGCCCGCCATACCGCGGCGCGGCACTTCCATCGACGCTTCGATCAAGGCGCGAGCCCGCTGTCGATCCGGGGCCTGACCGAACACATGTAAGCCGTCGCTGATCAGACGATCTTCGATGGAATCAAGCCACGCTTGTACTCGCACACGATAAGCCTCGATCGATTCGTCGACCTGGCGCACGAGTTCCGGTAACAAAGCGTCGAGCGTATCGCTCGGATCGTCGAGACGCGCACGAACCTGAGCGAGTTGTTTGTAGAGACCTGCCCGCGCATAGGGCGGCACTGCGTGACTGATGATCGTGGCGTAGGCCCGGCGCCGCGCAATGGCAGCCTCCGCCGGATTATTGAGCGGATAGAGATAGAGATTCGGCAAGTTGCCAAGCAGCTGATCGGGCCAGCAATCGGCGGTGAGCGCCGCCTGCAATCCAGGCATCCATTCGGCCGTGCCGTGCATACCGACATGGATCACCGCATCGGCTTTGAAGCCCTGCTTCAACCAGGCGTAAAACGCCGCGTATTGATGATGTGGCGTGAAGGTCCGATCGAACAGCAGCTTCATCGGATCACCCGGCACACCCATCGGCGGTTGCACGCCGAGCAGGACGTTGCCGTATTCCAAAGTATCGAGACGCAACCCATCGCGACCCGCTGGCGCAATATCACCAGGCGCAGACCCCCAATAGCGATCGATGCGGTCGGCCGTCTTGGTGCTCAACAAACCACGGTACTGCGAGCTCGTCAAAGCATGCGAGCTCTCACCCTTAGCGAAGGCCTCGAGCTTTACGAGCAGCTCATCCATCTCGAGTGGCGCTCGACCTATCGAGTAGCCCGATTTTTTCAGACGCTTGAGCAAAGCAATAATCGAGGCGGGCACGTCGAGCAGAGCGGCGGTGCCTGCTTTTCCAAGACCCGGTGGGAAATTGTAGAGAACGATCGCGATCTTACGCTCGGCGGCGGGCTTTCTTCGCAAGCGAATCCAACCCTCGACCTGATCGATGGCGCGCGCGATACGATCGGGCACTGCCGTCAACTCACCATTTTTGATAGCGCCGAGCGCCACGCTGCTCGCCACACCATCCATCTCGGGTAAGTCATACATCACTACCGATTGCATAGAGATCACGCCACGTTGCAGCCAATCACGCTCGTCCTGCATTAGGAGAGGTTGCGCTACGACATAGGGCACATCTAGCTTGGCGAGCAGGTCAGCTGCGGTTTCGTGATAGTGACCAGGCTTGGTCGATGAGGCAGGCCCACCGACGATCGAGAATCCCATTGTGGAGAGCAGCGCATCGATCGGTTGCTCGACTAACCACTCGCGTACGGCTACGTGGGCCTCTATCCCCGATACGAACACAGGCAACACTGCAAACCCGCGTGCCTCGAGCCCATCGGTCAGTTGTTGCAGGTAAGCGAGACGTTGCACCACATGTTTGCGTATGCCGAGCACGGCCACAAGTGGTTGGCCTTTTTGATAGCGTCCGTTCTTCTTAGCCCATTTCAAATAAGTATCGGGATTATCGAACAACTCCCCGCTGCGAGGATCCCAACAGCCCATCGTGGGAATGATGCTCACCGGAGCGACGTCAATCTGTTGTGCGAACGTATCGCGCACGATCAGCTTGATCATCTCGGTAATATTGCGCGCATCGGGTTGATTCCAATAAAGGTTCACACCGAGCCAGGTCCGAAAGCCGGCAAGTTTCTGCGGGATCAATGGCAGCATTTTCGACGCGATCTTCACGAGCTTGGTGTACGCGTAGAGCGCATCTTCGTCACGACCACGCGTTATCAGGCGCATGAGCAACTTCACGGCTTTGGGCGCCTCGCCCTTCTTCTCTTTGAAGCGATGCTCACCGACGCGGGTCAAGGCCATCACTTCCGGCATGCTCTCATAGGCGAATACGGCTTTCGCAACCGAGCCTTCGAGCTGACGGGCGAGCCAATCGGCCTGGGAGCGCAAATTGATAAGGCTGATGAAGACGACATCCGACCGCGCGAGATCCTGCGCGAGCGCGTCACTGCCCTCATCAACATGGGCGTCGTGATAGCGACGTAACTCGACCGAGAGGCCCGCTTTTGACAAGGCGTGTTCGACGTCCGTCCAGACGGCGGCGTTGAAGCGTTCGATGCCGACGATTAAGGTGATCTTAGTCACGCATCCCTCCCGATTGACATATCAGAGTGTCTTGTTATGTTGACACATTGAAGGTCGGGTCACCACCCACCGTTTTCGGGGGCGATTTGCAACAGACTTTTCCTTTCACGGCTATCGTCGGACAAGACGATCTCAAACTTGCCGTGCTACTGAGCGTTATTGATCCAGCGATCGGCGGCGTTCTCATCACGGGCCACCGCGGCACCGCCAAGAGCACGGCAATCCGCGCCCTTGCCGATCTGCTACCGCCAATCAAAGTGGTCGCCGGTTGCCCCTATCGCTGTGACCCGGCGGCCGTGGCACCCGAATGCCCGCACTGCTCGAATCAACGAACGCTGAAATCAGACGTTCAATCGGTCCCGGTGGTCGATCTACCACTCGGAGCCACCGAAGATCGCGTGGTCGGCTCGGTCGATCTCGAACGAGCACTCGTCGATGGCGTGCAGGCATTTTCTCCAGGCCTGCTGGCCGCAGCCCATCGAGGGTTTTTGTACATCGACGAAGTGAATCTACTCGAGGATCATCTCGTCGACTTGTTACTCGATGTCGCCGCGAGCGGTCGCAACGTGGTCGAACGCGAAGGTTTGAGCGTGCGACATCCGGCGCGCTTCGTACTCATTGGCTCAGGTAATCCTGAGGAAGGCGACTTGCGCCCCCAATTACTCGATCGATTCGGACTACACGCCCGAATCAAAACACTGCACGATATCGAGCAGCGCGTGGAAGTCGTTCGTCGACGCCTCGCATTCGAAAACGACGCCGCCGCCTTCATCGCCAGTTTTGATAAAGAACAAGCGGCACTACGTAAGCGCCTGCAAAAGGCGATCAATGCGAAGCCGAAGATTTCTTTGCCGAACTCCGCACTGATGCTAGCGGCCCAGTTGTGTGATCGCTTGAGCATCGATGGACATCGCGGAGAGCTCGCGCTCACACGCGCGGCTGTTGCACTCGCGGCTTACGAGGGCAAGAAATCAGCCGATCCGGAGCTGGTGGCTCGTGTTGCGCCGCTCGCGCTCGCGCATCGATTACGAAAAGATCCGCTCGAGCCCGCTGCCGATGACGAGCGCGTCAAACGCGTGCTCGAGGAAGCGCTAGGCTGAATCGCTGGCATACATCGCAGATGGCAACGTCATCGCTCACTCGTCTGCCGATCGGTGGTCTCGTGGCACTCGATGTGCCGCGTCTCGCGTTGATGATGTTGGCAGTCGATCCAGGTTTACGTGGGATTGCCCTCGCCGCACCCGCCGGTAGTGGCAAGAGTGCCTTGCTGCACGGCATGCGCGAGCTGCAACCCGATCTGCCCTGGGTAGAGTTACCGCTCGGCTGCGATAGCGAATCATTGTTAGGTGGTCTTGATCTCGAAGCGACCTTAAACCAAGGCAGTCGCGTCATCCGCGCAGGCGCGCTGGCACGCGCGCATGGTGGATTCCTCTTGGCCGAGTCCTGCAATCTCATGGACGATGGCAGCGCGAATACCCTACTCGCGGCACTTGAGGAGAAAGTCGTGCGCATTGAGCGCGAGGGCCTGAGCCTGCGAGCGTCGGCTGACTTTCGATTACTGACCAGTTTCGATCCAGCAGAAGGCGCACCCCGCGCGCACCTGCTCGATCGACTCGGCATGATCGTGATGATGCCGGTAATCCGAGCGAGCGATGCGCGGGCGAGCATCGTCCGTCGACACTTGCAGCCCGATGTCGACACCTGGACCGACGAGGCACAGTTGCTGCGCGGCTTGATCGAGAGTGCGCGCGAACAATTGCCGTCGATCAGTATCGGCGATCCGCAACGCCACGAATTGATTCGCATGGCAGAGGCACTCGGCGTCCAAGGGCATCGTGCCGATCTTTTTGCTATTCGTGTCGCGCGCGCGAGTGCAGCGCTCGGCTTGCGCGATGAGGTTCAGCGCGAAGATATCGAACTTGCCGCGCGTCTCGTGTTACTGCCACGGGCAACGCGACATCCCGAGCAAAGCTCTAGCGCTCCACCACCTGAGCCCCCCGCGTCGGAATCAAATCCGCCGCCAGACGCCCCCGACGAAGCCGATCGCGACTCGGAGCCACTGCCATCCGAGGAGCAACTCGAACTGGCCGAAGAGGTGCTCGAGTCACTCGCAGTCGACCTACCCGATGCGCTCGCCTCACTCTCGTTTGCGCGCCAGCGTAGCGGTCGCAGCGGATCGCGTGGCGCTACGAGTGGTCAACGCGGTCGACACGTCTCTAGCGTCCCCGGGATGCCTCGCGGTCACCGTCTCGACGTCATTGCGACTCTGCGTGCCGCCGCGCGCTGGCAGCGCGTTCGATCACGGCGTCGTCGTGGCATTGCGCTCACAGCCGATGACTTCAGGATCAAAAAATACCGCAGTAAGGCCGGAGCGCTCTTCATCTTCGCTGTCGATGCGAGCGGTAGCATGGCGCTCAACCGAATGCGACAAGCGAAGGGCGCGGTGCACGCCCTGCTAGAGCAAGCCTATGTCCATCGCGATCGCGTGGCGCTACTGGCGTTTCGAGGTCATGACGCCGACCTGCTGCTGCCACCGACAGGCAGTGTCGAGTTGCTGCGGCGCGCGGTCGATCAGCTACCGACGGGTGGCGGCACACCGCTCGCCGCGAGTCTCGTCGCGAGTCTCGAAGTTGCTGATCAAGCGAAGCGACGCGGCTTTGGCAACATCGTGCTCGTACTACTGACCGATGGACGAGGCAATATCGGTTTGAAAGCCGATCGTGCCGGCGTTGAAGCCGAGGTACAACAGCTCGCACAGGCCGTATCGGCAAGCGGGATTCGATCACTCGTGATCGATACTCAGCGTAGTTTTATGAGCCAGGGGCACGCACCAAAGCTTGCCAAAGCACTGGCCGGCGATTATCTCTACCTACCCAATGCGCAGGGCACGGCCATCGCCGCCGCTGCGCGTCAGGTCGCCAACGCCTGAGCGAGATCGGCCTTCAGATCCTCCAAAGCCTCGAGCCCGATGGACAAGCGCACCGTCCCGGCGGCGATGTCGGATTTTGCTCGATCTTCGGCATCGAGATCCTTCGGCTGCATTAACTGCGGCGGCATGATCAAAGATTCGGTCGAACCGAAACTCGGCGTCATCGCAAAGTAACGCAACTTCTCGGCAAACTCCCTGCCCGCCTCGGCACCGGCCACCATATCGAAGGCAATGACGCAACCGAAGTCGCGCATTTGCCGTCGCGCCAGATCGACACCCCTATGCGATGCCAGACCCGGATAGCGCACTCGCGCACAGGCCGGGTGTGCCTCCAGATATTGCGCAATCGCCAGCGCACGCGCCGATTGTTCACGGTAACGCAGCAGGTAGGTTTTCATGCCACGCACCATAAGCGATGCTGACAGCGGATCAAGCTGAGCGCCGAAGAGGCCAAAGTCGTGTCGCAAGCGATCGATGAGGTCGCGATTGCCGATGACGGCTCCGCCCATCACATCGCCGGCACCGGTCGTGAACTTCGTCAAACTGTGTATGAACAGATCGATATCGAATTCGCCGTGCTGGTGGAATCCTGCAGACGTGTTATCGATCACCGTCAGCACGCCGAACTCTCGTGCCATCGAGGTCAAGGCCGTGATATCGGCGATTTTATTGACTGGATTTGTCGGGCTTTCGAAAAACATCAGTTTGACGGGCCGAGACGACAGCACCGCGCGCAAACCCTCGAGATCCTCGATCGAGAGCATGGTGTGCGAGACCCCAAAACGCGCAAGCAAACTGCGAATAATGTGACGGGTGGGTCCGTAACCCTCCACGAAAAACACGATGTGATCGCCCGCCTGAGTCAACGCGAGCAAGGTCTGAGCGATGACATTCACACCCGATGCCGTCGTGAGACACTCCTCCCGACCTTGCAATCCGGCCAACAGTTGCTCCAACTGACGAACGGTCGGGTTGCCTGCGCGTGAATAAAAGAAACCCGGTCGTTCGCCGCGATAAACACGCAGGGTCTCGGCGACGCTCTCGGTCTCCCATTTAACGTTTTGGTAGATCGGGAACAACAACGGGTGGTTGTCGGCAGGCGTTTCGACGGCCGCTGGATGTTGCAGCGCCGTCTCGGTTCGCTCTTGTTCGTTCATCGCTCCGATTGTACCGAAACCTTCGCCGCTCGCTCGTCAGGGATTTCCGTCGTTCTGCGCCATACGCTCCTCACGGGCGCGACGCTGCTCCTCGCGACGCATGTAAAGCGTCGATAACACGACCCCAAGCGCCACGACGAGCACCATGAGTGTCGCTAAGGCATTGATGTCAGGACTGACACCCCGCCGAACACGCGAGAAAATCTCCATTGGCAGCGTCGACGAACCGGGGCCAGAGACGAACTGCGCGATCACCACGTCATCCCAAGACAAGGTGAACGCCAACAACCATCCCGAAATCAGTGCCGGCGCAATCAATGGCAGCGTGATTCGGAAAAATACCGTTGCAGGCTTGGCGCCAAGATCGAGTGCTGCTTCCTCCAACGACTCATCGAAGCCTGCCAAACGCGACTGCACGATCACCGTGACGTAAGCCATCGCAAAGGTGATATGTGCGATGGTGATCGTCAGGATTCCGCGGCCGGACGGCCAACCAATCGCCTGCTCCATCGCGACAAACAACAACAGCATCGCAATACCGGTAATGATCTCCGGCATGACAAGCGGAGCCGTGGTCATCGCCGACAAGAACGCTCGGCCACGGAACGGCCCAAAGCGCGTCAACACGACACCGGCTAAAGTACCGAGAATCACGGCGCCGCTCGCGGTCATCGCAGCGACCTTGATCGAAATCCACGCGGCGCCGAGCAATTGGTCATTCTCGAGCAGCCTCGCGTACCAGCGTAGCGTCGGCGAATTATCGCGATCCCAAACGGTGACGAGGCGCGAATTATTGAACGAGAACACGATCATCGACAGGATCGGCACGTACAAGAACGCCAGACCCAAAGCCAGCATGGTGTTGCGAAACCAACCGCGTTGATTCATACGCGCACCCTCATCGTCGTGCTGCCTCGAGCTCGCGACGTTGGTAACGCTGGAACAGCAGGATCGGAACCAACAAAACCAGTAGCAACACGATGGCGACCGCACCCGCGACCGGCCAATTGCGTGCACCGAAGAACTGCGCCGAAAGCACCGTGCCAATCATCAATTGATCGGTGCGCCCGAGTAGCGAAGGAATCACGAATTCGCCAACGGCAGGAATGAAAACCAGCAGACAGCCCGCCACGACACCCGGCATCGAGAGCGGCAAAGTGACTTTGAAAAAAGCCTTGAACGGTCGAGCACCGAGATCCGCTGCGGCCTCGAGCAAGGTCAGATCGTGCTTCTCGAGATTCGAGTAGAGCGGCAAAATCATGAACGGGAGATACGAATAGACGATGCCGATGTAGACCGCAAAGTCGGTATACAGCAGCGTCAGCGGTTGATCGATCAGCCCGAGCGCCAACAACGTGTTGTTAATCACACCATTGGTTTTCAGCAAGCCGACCCAGGCGTAGACACGCAACAGGAAAGACGTCCAGAACGGCAAGATGATCAACATCAGCAACAAGTTGCGCGTGCTCGGTTTTGATCGCGCGATGGCGTACGCCATCGGATATCCGATGAGCAAACACCAGAAGGTCGACACCGCCGCCACCTTGACCGAATACAGGAAGGTATCGAGATACAAAGTCTCGCCCAACAACACTTGGTAGTTGTTGAAATTGAAAGTCACGACGAGACGACGCGTCTCCTCGACCCACTCGAGTAGCGGCGCGTATCCCGGCTGGATGGGTTGCATCCACGAGAATGAAATCTTCAGGACGATGACAAACGGAATGGCAAAAAAGGCCAACAGCCACAGATAGGGCACGCCGATCACGAGGTTGCGAGGCTGACCCCAGCGCTTCAACGTCGACAGGAGTGAACTGCGCACCGTGAGCTCGCTATTGAATCAACACGACCGGGCTCGAGGGATGCCACGAGAGATACACCGTTTCGTCCCAAACGATGCGCTCATCATGCCGCTCGACATTCGGTATCGTGACCCGCACTAACCGACCCGATGGCAGCTTGACGAGATAGATAGATAAATCCCCCATATACGCGATTTCTTTGACTACACCGGAAACGTGATTCTCGCTGCCAGCAGGCGCTACGCGTGACATCTCGATTTTCTCGGGACGAATCGCCACCGTGACCTGGGCATCGGGTGGGGCGCTGATGCCATGGCTGACAAAAACCGTCGTCTCGAGCTCAGGACAACCGATCTTCACATACGCCGGCTCATCTTCGATCAATTTGCCGTCGAACATGTTGACCGAGCCGATGAAATCCGCGACGAAACGCGAGTTCGGGAATTCGTAGATATCGGTCGGCGTGCCAACCTGTACGATCTGACCCTTGTTCATGACACCAATGCGAGACGCGAGCGTCATCGCCTCTTCTTGGTCGTGGGTCACGACGACGAAGGTCACGCCGAGTTGCTCTTGCAAATTGATGAGTTCGAACTGTGTGTGCTCACGGAGCTTCTTATCCAAAGCGCCTAGCGGCTCATCGAGCAATAACAGCTTTGGCTTCTTGACCAAGGCTCGAGCGAGCGCCACGCGCTGGCGCTGGCCACCCGACAACTGGTGCGGCTTACGCTTCGCAAACTCGCCGAGTTTCACGATACCGAGCATGTCGTCGACGCGTCGTCGGATTTCATTTTTGTCGATGCCCTCCTGCTCGAGACCGAAAGCCACGTTTTGCGTGACCGTCATGTGCGGGAACAGTGCATACGACTGAAACATCATATTGACCGGCCGCTCATAAGGCGGGATACCGGACATGTCTTGACCATCAATCAGGATGCGCCCGGAAGTGGGCGTCTCGAATCCGGCGAGCATACGAAGCAACGTGGTCTTGCCACAGCCCGAGCCGCCGAGCAGGCAAAAGATTTCGCCCTTGAAGATACTCAGAGAGACGTTGTCGACCGCGACGAAGTCTCCGAAGCGTTTTGATACACCTTCGATCCGAAGGTACTCGTTCTGGCGGTCGACGACTCGCTCGGCCAAGACACACCCCCCGAAGACAAAAGACCTGCGGTAGCCCCCGTGAGAGCTACCGCAGGTCAGTTCACTGACTCAAATTACTGGCCGGCTTTGAAGCGCGTCCAGCTCGCCGTCAACAATTGCGTGAAGGCATCACTCTCGGCGAGGTCGACCTGCAAACGCGATTTGACCTCCTCGCTCGGGTAGATCGCCGGATTCTCGAGAATATCCTTCTCTACGAATTCCTTGCCCGGGATGTTGAAGCTTGCATAGCTCACATAATTGGTGTTCTTAGCAGCGACTTCCGGACGCATCAGATAGTTGATGAACGTATGGGCGTTCTCGACATTCTTAGCATCCTTCGGAATGGCCAGCATGTCGAAGAACATGATGGCGCCTTCGCGCGGCAGCTTGTAATCGATATTAATGCCATTGTTGGCCTCGGCCGCACGATCACCCGCTTGGAAGACGTCTCCCGACCAACCCATCGCAAGGCAAATCTCACCATTAGCCAGATCGTCGATGTACTTCGACGAGTGCACGTATTTAACGTAGGGACGAATGGCGAGCAGCGCCTTCTCAGCCGCAGCGAGATCTTCCGGATTTTCGCTATTCGGATCTTTGCCGAGATAGACCAGCACCGTGCCAATCACCTCGGAGGGCGCATCGAGGATCGAAACGCCGCAATCAGCAAACTTCGAAACGACCTTCGGATCGTAGAACATGGCGAAACTATCGACCGGCGCGTCTTTCATGCGCTCGTTGATCTTGTCGATGTTGTAGCCGACGCCCGACGTGCCCCAAAGATGATTGACCGAGTGCTCGTTGTTCGGGTCGTGAAGAGCGACCTTCGCCATGAGCTCCGGATCCATGTTCTGCAAGTTGGGCAGCTTGCTCTTGTCGAGCTTCTGGAAGACACCCGCCTTGATCTGTCGCTCGAGGAACGAGGCCGAAGGCACAACGATGTCATAACCGGTGCTACCGGCGAGCAACTTGGTCTCGAGCACTTCGTTCGAATCGAAGACGTCATACGTGACGTCGATACCCGTTTCCTTCTCGAAATCGGTGATCACGCTCTCGTCGATGTAATCAGACCAGTTGTAGACGTTGAGCACCTGTTTTTCGGCAGGCTTGTCACCACAAGCCACCAACATAGCCGAGACGGTTACGGCGACGAGCGCCGCACGGGCCGAAGTTTTCATTTCGTGGAGGTCTCCCTGAGATTCGACGTGATGCGCCCCATTGCGCTGTCGCTTTTATAGCGCAGCCACCCCCCCCTGAAAAGCCCGAGAGGGCTAAATCTCAGACGGCGCCTTCAGCTCGTAGCGCGTGGTGCAACTCATCGAGCGTTTGCACCGCTTTGGACACGAGCTCGTCGATCTGTCGGGGCTCGATCACGAGCGGCGGCGCGACGATCAAGGTGTCCCAAACCGCCCGCATCACAAGACCATTCTTGACCGACAAATCTCGCGCTCGAGTACCGACGGTGCCGCGCTCGGCAAAGAATCGGCGCGACGGCTTAGCCGGAACAAGCTCCAGAGCGCCAAGAAGCCCCAACGATCGAGCTTCACCGACGAGGGGATGATCCGCAAGCGCACGCCATCGCGCGGCAAAATACGGCGCCAACTCCTCTCGAACGCGCTCGACGATACGCTCCTCGCGCAGAATCTTGAGGTTCGCCAGTGCCAACGCTGCTGCCGCCGGGTGACCCGAGTAGGTGTAGCCGTGCGCAAATTCGCCACCCTCTCGGATCAGCACCTCGGCCACCCGCTCGCCCACCATCAGTGCGCCAAGTGGCAGATAGCCCGACGTGATGGCCTTAGCGAGAGTCATGAAATCCGGGCGGGTACCGTAATGCTCGCAACCGAACCACTGGCCCGTTCGACCGAAGCCACAGATCACTTCATCTGACGCAAAGAGAATCCCGTAACGGTCGACGATGCGTTGGATCTCCGGCCAGTACGATTCGGGCGGAATGATGACGCCACCGGCACCTTGAATCGGCTCACCGATGAAGGCCGCGACCCGCTCAGGTCCGAGCTCGAGAATCTTGCGCTCGAGCTCACGCGCCGCCTGCAAACCAAATTCTTCGGGCGTGAGGTCACCACCACACTCGAACCAGTACGGCTGACCGATGTGCACGATATCGGGGATCGGCAAACCGCCTTGGGCATGCATCGCCTTCATGCCGCCTAACGAGGCACCGGCCATCGTGCTGCCGTGGTAACCGTTCCAGCGACTGATAATCACGCGCTTCTCGGGCTTGCCCTGCAGCGCCCAGTAGCGACGTGCGAGTCTCACGAACGTGTCGTTAGCCTCACTGCCAGAGCCGGTGAAGAAGACGTGACGGAACTGCGGCGGAGTCAATTCCGCAAGCACTGCAGCGAGCTCGATCGCAGGCGGATTCGCGCACTGGAAAAAGCTGTTGTAGTACGGCAGCTCCAATAATTGCCGATAGGCGGCCTCAGCCAACTCTTTGCGCCCATAACCCAGCGCAACGCACCACAGGCCCGACATCCCATCGAGGATCCGATGACCGTCGGAGTCGTGCAAGTAAACCCCTTCGGCGTGCGTGATGATCCGCGCACCTTTGGCTGAGAGCGCCTGATGATCCGTGAAGGGATGCAGATAGTGCGCCGCATCGAGTCGTTGCCACTCTGCCGTGCTGCGCCCCATTGCGAGCGAATGGTCTTGCTGCGTACTCACGAACAACTCAAACGTTGAGCAACAGGTGCTCACGCTCCCAGGAGCTGATCACCTGCAGGAACACTTCGTACTCGGCTTCCTTGACGAGCGCGAACGCCGATACGAACGAGTCACCCAAAATATCGATAAGCGGATCGCACTCGCGCAGCAGACGAATCGCCTCATCGAGATTGCGCGGCAAGGAAAACGGCAAGTCGTGCGCACTTCCGGAGATGGGATCTGTTGGCGAGAGTCCCTGCACCATGCCGAGATAACCGCAGGCGAGCGACGCTGCCGTAGCGAGATACGGATTTGCATCGGCACCCGAAATTCGATTTTCGACGCGACGCGACTGCGGCTCCGACATCGGCACGCGTAATCCGGCCGTGCGGTTGTCGTAACCCCACTGCACGTTGATCGGCGCCACCTGGAAGCGCGTGATACGCCGGTAAGAGTTCACGTTGGGGGCGAACAGCGCCATCGCCGCGGGGAGGTAGCGCTGTAGCCCCGCCAAATGCGCAAAAAACAGCGATGTCGGCGTTCCATCGTCGGCAGAGAAGACATTCTCGCCGGTTTTTTTGTCTACCACGCTCTGGTGCAAGTGCATCGCACTGCCCGGCTCTTTCGCGTGCGGCTTGGCCATGAAGGTCGCATACATCTTGTGACGCAAGGCCGCCTCACGCGCCGTACGCTTGAACATGAAGGCCTGATCAGCCAAATCGAGCGCATTGCCATGCAGCAGATTGATCTCCATCTGCGCAGGACCATCTTCGTGAATCAGCGTATCGATGGCGATATCCTGCTCTTCGCAGAACTGATACAAATCATCGAACAGCGGATCGAATTCATTGACCGCAGCGATACTATACGACTGTCGTCCTGGCTCTGATCTTCCCGATCGCCCCATTGGCGGCTTGAGCGGATAGTCCGCATCGACGTTGGGCTCGACCAAATAAAACTCGAGCTCGGGCGCCACGACTGGCTCCCAACCGCGCTGCGCATAAAGATCGAGCACGTGCTTGAGCACTTCACGAGGCGCCATCTTGACGCGACGACCATCGGAGTAGAAGCAATCGTGGATGACCTGCGCGGTGGGTTCGGCGGCCCAAGGCACGCGACGCACCGTGCGCGGATCGGGCTTCAAAATGATGTCGATTTCAGCCGGGCTCATCGCCTGTGCGGTGTCCTCGGGATAATCGCCCGTCACGGTCTGCAAAAAGATGCTCTCAGGCAGACGCATGCCGCGGTCACCCTGAAACTTTTCAGCGGGCATGAGTTTGCCGCGAGCGATGCCCGCCATGTCCGGCACGATGGCCTCGACTTCCTGAATGTTGAATTCTTTGAAAAACTGCGAAATTGGATCACTCATAACATCAACCTCTCGCGGCATGGCGCAGGGCAGCGCGCTGACGCGCCGCCTCACCGAAAGCCTCGAACATAGCAACGGAAAACGGATTGGCCATCACGCGCCACTCGGGGTGCCACTGCACTCCCACGGCGAAGGCCGGTGACTCGGCGACGCGAAACGCCTCGATCAAACCATCGGGCGCTTTGGCCTCGATGCACAAACCGGGCGCCAGTCGTTTGACTCCCTGCCCGTGCAAAGAGTTCACACGAATCGACTCGGCACCGTCAGCCCAAGGGCGAAACCAGCCATCTTCAGTGAGTTGGACTTCGTGCACAGGACCGTACTGGATATCGAGCGGCGCCTCTTTGTCTTCGCGATGATCCCGATGGCCCGGCACTTCGTGCACACGCTGCCAAAGACTCCCGCCGAGGGCGACATTCATCTCCTGAAAGCCGCGACAAATCGCGAGCAAGGGCACGCCGCGCTCGATCGCACGCCGAATCAGCGGCAAAGTCGTCGCATCGCGCTCGGGGTCGTGCAAGGTCCCAGCCTCACTCGGCCCCTCCTCGTAGTGGTGGGGTTCGACGTTCGAGGGGCTGCCCGGCAGCAGCAATCCGTCCAAGGAGTCGAGCAGATCGTCGACGTCGAGCGGTTCGGGCAGAACCGGGATCAGTAACGGCAACGCTCGGGCGCCTCGGGACACCGCGTGCGCATACTTCTCGCCGACCATGTGGAAGGGATGCGGACCGACCATGCGGCGATCGGCGGGGATACCAATGACAGGAAGCGATGCCATGCAGGAGGGGGAGCCGCGACATGAATGCGCGACGCCCTGAGACATTTAACCATAAAATCGGCCCATGACTGCCGACACCCCCGTTAGCGAACTGCAGGCGTTTCTGGCCGCGCACCCGGAGGTGACCCATGTGGATGCCTTCCTGAACGATCTCAATACGGTCGAGCGAGGCAAGCGACTCGAACGAGCGGCCCTCGAGGGCCTCTACCGAGACGGCATGTTGCTCCCGGGCTCCATGTTCGCGTTGGACGTGCTTGGCGGTACGGTTCAGGCGACGGGACTTGGTTTCGATGAGGGCGATGCTGACCGACCCTGTCGGCCACTGCCCGCAAGTCTGACGACGGTCCCATGGCAGGCGCCCGGGCTCGCTCAGGTGCAACTGTCGATGTATGAATCTGACGGCAGACCCTTTCATGCCGACCCCCGGCATGTGCTCGTCAAGGTGCTCGATCGACTCCATCGCCTGAATCTGACGCCGGTCGTCGCGATCGAATACGAGTTTTATTTCATCGACCGGGCGAGAACCGCCGAGGGGCAACCGCAGCCCCCGCCGCTGCCGATCACACAGCGTCGCGAATTTCGAACTCAGATTAATTCAATGACGGATCTCAATGAATATTCTGAAGTTTTATCTAAAATATACCGCGCCTGCGAGACCCAGAACGTACCGGCGACCGGCGCCTTGGCCGAATATGGACCCGGTCAGTTCGAGGTGAATTTGATGCATCGCACCGACGCCTTGCAGGCCTGCGATGAAGCCATGCGCTTCAAGCGGATCGTGCGCAGTGTCGCCCGCGAGCACGGCTGGGATGCCACCTTCCTCCCAAAACCCTACCGCGACATGGCGGGCTCCGGTCTGCACGCCCACGTCAGTCTCTTGGATGCCGGTGGACGCAACCTGTTCGAATGCCCCGATCCAGCCCGAACCGACGGTCGCCCCGAAAGCGCCGAGTTGCGTCACGCGCTCGCCGGGATGCTTCGCACCCTCGGTGATGGCATGGCGCTTTGCGCCCCTGGTCCCAATAGTTATCGACGCTTCCGAGCAGAGTCATACGTACCCCTGACACCCGGTTGGTCGATCAACAATCGCGGCTCAGCCCTGCGTATCCCGGTCAGCGACGATCGGAATCGACGGATCGAGCACCGCCTCGCCGGCGCGGATGCGAACCCCTATCTCGTGGTCGCTTGGATTCTGGCGGGCATCCACCACGGGCTCGCCGAGAGTCTCGAGCCGCCACCTGCCATCGAGGGCAACGCCTATCGGGTGGCGGGTGAAAAGCTACCGATCCACTGGGCTAGCGCGATCGAGCGTTTCGAGCGCAGCGACTTTGCTGCCCAATACCTCGGGAGACCGTTCCGAGATTTATATGCGACCGTCAAACGCGCAGAGCTCGAAGATTTCGACTCGCACGTGACACCGCTGGAGGTCGCCTGGTTCATGGGCGCCCTCTGATGACGCCCGCGACCTGGTATCACGCCGAGGCACCGGCCGCCTGCACTTACCCTGCTCTAGCAGGTCAGATCGAAGCCGATGTTTGTATCGTCGGCGGCGGCATTGCGGGCTGCTCGACCGCATTGCACCTAGCCGAACGTGGCTACCGGGTCGCTCTGCTCGAAGCGGATCGAATTGGCTCGGGTGCATCGGGACGCAGCGGCGCCCAAGCGATCACCGGGGTCGCCTGCGGCCAAGACAAACTCGAGAGCTTGGTCGGACTCGACACCGCCAAGCGCATCTGGGACATGACGGTCGAAGGACTAGCGCTGCAACGCCAACTCATCGAACGCCACTCGATCGACTGCGACTACACGGTCGGTCAAATGCAAGTGGCGATTAAGCCGCGTCAGGAAGCCGCACTGCGCGACGAGGTGTCGCGACTTCAGAAAATTTACGGGTATCACGCGATGCGCATGATGGATCGCACCGAATTGCGCGATTGCATTGCAAGCTCACGCTACATCGCCGCGACCTATGATTCGAACGCAGGGCACTTGCAGCCGCTGCGTTATACCCGCGGTCTCGCCGATGCTGCTGCAGCACAGGGCGCGCAAATTTTTGAAAACACGCGAGCGCTTGCACACCAACGTCGCGACGGTCGACTTGTCATTCGAACAACGAGCGGTGAGATCGTCGCAACGCATCTCGCGCTTTGCGGCAACGCAACCCTCGGCCGATATTCGCCGGCGCTGGCGCGCAAAATCATGGGTGTGGCGACCTATATCATTGCCACCGAATCTTTGGGCGAGGCGCGTGCCTGTGAACTGATTCGCAACGCAGCGGCGGTCACCGATACCAATTTCGTACTCGATTATTTTCGTCGCTCCGCAGACCATCGCCTGCTTTTCGGCGGTCGCGTGAGTTACTCCGGACTCGATCCACTTGGCACGACCCGCGCCACACGCTCACGCATGCTGCAAGTCTTTCCGCAACTAGCCGATGTTCGCATCGAGCACGCTTGGGGCGGCTATGTCGACATCACCATGAACCGCGCGCCGCACTTTGGCAGGCTCGAACCCGACGTCTATTTTGTACAGGGATTCTCCGGCCATGGTATTGCGCTTACCGGTTTGGCGGGCAAGCTATTGGCCGAAGCGATCAGCGGTACCAGCCAACGCTTCGATGTGTTCAGTCGTATCCCGCATCACGACTTTCCGGGAGGCGATGCACTGCGTCGGCCCTTACTCGTGCTCGCCATGCTCTGGTATCGGCTACGCGACTGGCTCTGAAGCCGGCGCGCGATGGAACAATCGATCGCGCAGCGGATGCAAATAACGTTCGGTCACTTCGGCGACCATCGAATAGGCCGCCGGAATAACCACGAGCGAAAGCAGCGTCGAGGTGATCAATCCACCTATTACCGATACGCCTAGCGGCGTACGGAAGCTCCCATCAGCGCCGAGCCCGAGCGCGATCGGCAGCATGCCAGCACCCATCGCCAGCGTCGTCATGATCACCGGCCGAACGCGCTTTCGGCAGGCATCGATCAACGCATCATGGCGCGACAGCCCTGCCCGTTCGCCCAAGATGGCGTAGTCGACGATCAAAATCGAATTTTTGACGGCGATGCCATTGAGCAGCAACAAGCCGATCAACGAAGGTAAAGAGAGCGTGGTACCCGTGAGCAACAGCAAGCCGAACGCGCCACCGCCACACAAAGGCACGGCAGCCAGAATCACGATCGGCTGCGTGCCGCTGTGGAACAACAACAACAGCACGACATAAACCGACAACACACCCGCGAGCAAAGCCAAGGCGAAGCCGACGAAGAGCTCGACGAACGCCTCTGCATCCCCAGCAGGCAAAATACGCACGCCAGCGGGCAAGTTCTGCATCGCCGGCATGCGACGAACTTCACTCATCACATCGCCAAGCGGCAGACCGTTGAGCTCGGCCGAAACCGTGATGATGCGTTCGCGATCGCGCCGATCGATGCGCGCGGGACCGCTGCCCTCGCCGATATCGGCGACCGCAGCAAGCGGTACGGGACCATTCTTGCCGGGCACTCTTAACTGCCGCAGCATTTCGACATCGCTCAAAGCGGAGTCCGCCAATTTCACCCGGATCGGCACCTGCCGCTCCGCGAGATTCAGTTTGGCAAGACGCTGGTTCACATCACCGCTGGTCGCGATCCGAGCGGCATCGGCGATGTCGACCGTCGAGACGCCAAGATCCGCAGCCCGTGCCGGATCCGGACGAATCACGATCTCCGGACGAAGCAACGCAGCGGAAGTCGTCACAGTGCCGATGCCGGGAACCGTGCGCATAGACGCCGCCAACTCACGCGCCGCGGCGGCCAAAGTTTCCGAGTCGCGACCGGCAAACGCCATCGTCAGACGATCACCCGGTCCGCCCGTGGCGAAGCTCGTGCGAATACCCGGCATATCCGCGAGCTGTGCTCGCACCGCATTTTCTAATTCGGCACTGGTGCGCTCACGATCATCTTTGAAGGTCAAAGTGATACCGAGCTTACGAACTTCAGGGAACGTGACCCCACCGCCCATCGACTCGCCACCTTCGCCACCGATGATAGTGAAGAAGCTTTCAATTTCCGGGACGCCGGCGCGCAATCGCGCCCGCACCTCACGACCGGCCTGTAGCGAGTCGTCGAGCCGAGCACCCGGTGGTAACTCCACCTGCAGTTGCACTTGATCAACGTCGGTCGTCGGAACGAAGGTGGTCGGGATCAAGGGCACAATCGCTAGCGACAAAACGAAGGTGGCCGCCGCCAGCGCTAAGGTTCGGCGGCGATGAGCGATCGCCCACTCCACCCACCCGAGATAGCGGGTCATCAATGGCGAGTCGACCACCGGCTTGGGTTCGCCGCGCATGAAATGCCCGGCTAACATCGGCGTCAGTAGCCGCGCAACCAGCAAGGAGAACAGCACAGCTGCGGCCGCAGTCCAACCGAATTCTTTGAAGAACTTACCCGTGACACCCGGCATGAAAGCGACCGGTACGAATACTGCTGCCAAAGTGACCGAGGTGGCGATCACGGCAATACCGATCTCGTCGGCTGCATCGATGGCCGCCTGCATGGGCGCCTTGCCCATCGCTCGATGCCTCGCGACGTTTTCGACCTCCACGATCGCATCATCGACCAGCACGCCGATAACCACGGCCAGCGCAAGCAAGGTGAGCAAGTTGAGCGAGAAGTCGAGCCAGTACATCACCGCAAACGTCGGAATGACCGACAGCGGCAAGGCAAGCGCTGAAATCAGTGTCGCGCGCCACTCCCGCAAAAAGAACCATACAACCAGCACGGCGAGCAACGCG
>JBMTZD010000010.1:0-48954 GCA_049455235.1 Steroidobacteraceae bacterium | reverse complement strand
GTTTGGCGCCACCCTGAATTTCCAGCCGACCGACAACGTCGAATTCCGTTTACGTGCAGCACATAACCGCGACCGTGACGGCACGCGTCCGCTGTTCTATCAGTCGCCGGAATTCAACAACTGTGCTCCGGGCACGCGATCGCTCGGCTCTTACCGCGCTACGGGTTCGACCAACAAGAACCAGTATTTCTGCGGCGAGATCGTTCAGCGCCCGCTTTACCTCAACGACGCGCCGGTCACACAGCCGATCGTTCAGGTGCCTGGCATCCCGAACGTGAACTACGTTGTGCCGTCGACGCCGAATGGTGTCTACGACACCCGTCAGGGTGTGGCGTTCTCGGGAGTTCATCGCGACCTCGACCTGTTGCTTGCATCCTTGAGTTGGGACATCAACGGCTCGGGCTATACCTTCAGCCTGAACGCCGGCAATCGTAGTGACGATCGCAAGACGGGCTCCGACAGCGATCACTCGTCGATGAATATCATCGGCGCCAACGTCAATGGCATTCAGGCGATGGCCACGGGTGCGAGTTCGGCGGTCGATAAGTACCGTGACTGGTCGCTCGAAGCCAAAATCGAGTCGCCTCAGGATCGTCGCTTCCGCTGGACGTTGGGTGCTTACCACTTCGACTGGGAGCAGAAACAGCATCGCATCGACTTCGGCAGCCTGAACGGTCAGGACCGCCCGGAGAAGATCTACACGATCGAAAACGATGCCGTGTTCGGCTCGGTTGAATTCGACTTCACCGACAAACTCTCGGCTTCGGCTGAAGTGCGTCGCGCCGAGGAGCAGAAAGGTCAGATTGACTACGCTTCCGTTGTCAACGTGCAGGGTGGACCGACCACGTTGCTCTATGATTCGGCTGCGCGCGGTAACGATACGTGGAAGTCGACTACGCCTCGTGTGACGGTGAACTACAAAGCCGCCGACGATCTGACTTTCTATGCCAACTACGCCAAGGGCTATAAGCCGGGCGGTTTCAACGGTTCGATCGCCATCACCAATGGTCGTCCGCAGGACGAAGCCTTCGACCAAGAAGAGTCGGTCAACTATGAAGTGGGCATGAAGTCGACTTGGATGGACAACCGCCTCATTTTCAACGTGTCGGTGTTCAAGATGGATGTGACGTCCATTCAGCTGACGACCCCGATCCAGGCATCTTCAGGGGCTGTGACTTCCATCTCGACCAACCAAGGTGATGGCGAGGTCAAGGGTTTCGAAGTGGAGACCAAGTTCGCCGCGACGGACGAGCTCACCCTCGGCTTCAACTACGCCTTGGCCGATACAGAGTTCACCGAAGGTTGTGACGACATGCAGTTCACCATCACCAGTGGTGGTGGCGTGTTCAACCCGAACGATCCGAACTCGACTGCTCGTAACATCAACGGCAAAGGTAGTTGCTCGATCGCGGGTAACGAATTCCCGTTGGCTGCCAAGCACACCGCCTCAGTCACGGCCGACTTCGTTCGTCCGGTGTTCGGTGGTGATTACGAGTTCTACTTCAACAGCGACCTTTCCTACACCAGCAAGAAGTGGGTGCAGGTGCACAACCTCGCCTACAGCGGCGCTGCCACCTTGCTCGGCGCCCGTTTCGGTCTCCAGACCGACAACTGGAAGGTGGGTATCTATGGCCGTAACTTGACCAACGAAGACTCCTCGCCGGGCGTTACCCGCTGGTTGCAGCTGAATCTCTTCGGCGTACCCGGTGCGACGCTGCTGCCGGGCGGTCCGTCGACCAGCGTAGCTTCGTACTCGCTGCCGCGTGGCTTCTTCGGCGTGCTGCGCCGCGAGCGCCAGATCGGTCTCGACTTCAGCTACAACTTCTAAGCGGCGAAAGACCGCAGTTCTCAAGGCCCGGCCGTCAAACGCCGGGCCTTTTTCTTTGGGGCGCGTCGCGTCGGCTAGCGTTTTGATTGATCGCTGGTCGCTGTGCTATCAATCGCGGCGCGTGCGGTGTCGGGAAAGTCGCTAAATACGCCGTCGACGCCGAGTGTGATGAAGTCCCGATACTCGGCAAGAGGATTACCGTCGTAATCGGCGAGCAGATGCGCGGTCTCGTTGCGGAATGTCCAAGGATGTACGAGCAGACCCGCCGCATGAGCAAGCTCGACGAAGTTGGTTGGTCGACTTGCTCGATTATCATTTTCGCCAATCAAGAAACGCTTCCAGGGACCAATCCCATCGGCATAACTTGCGATTGATTCGAACGCCCGCGCCGATGAATAGTCGGTTGGCAAACGGCCAACCGGATAGGTCCCACAGCCAGGCTGTTCGAATATTGGCGGGAGTATGACCGAGCCGTCGGCATTTGAGCCGATACCACCGACGAGCTGGACTAGCTTCACTCGGGTGCGCTGGCGTAACCACTGCAGATTTCCTGCTTCGAACGATTGTATGAATACGGGGGCCTCCTCGTGATTCCATCCGGCCCGCTCAAGCGCGCGCAGCAATGGCTCTTCGAGTGGCAGTCCAAGTGCGCAGTGCCAGCTCGGATGCTTGGTTTCTGGATAAATGCCTATCGTTCGATTGCGGGCTCGCGATTCCCGTTGTGCAAGCTCAATGACTTCCTCAAAAGTCGGGACGAGGAACTGACCATCAAATTCTTTGGATCGATCTGCTCGAGGCTGCACAGCTCGTAAGCTACGCAACTCGGCCAGCGTGAAGTCGACTGTGAACCATCCTGTCGTTTCGACGCCATCGATGACGATGGTCCGTTTGCGAGCGGCAAACTCGGGGCGCATCGCAACATCGGTCGTTTGGCTGATGTCCGGCTCATGCCGCGCCACGAGGTGTCCATCACTGGTAGCGACGAGGTCGGGCTCGATGTAATCCGCGCCCATTTCGATCGCTAACTGATAGGCCTCCAGCGTGTGCTCGGGGCGATAGCCTGAGGCACCGCGGTGGGCAATGACGATGGGTGCGGCGATGGTGTCTACCATATAGGCCGCCAACAGACAGATGGCGATTGCTGCGGATTTCGACATGCTGACAGCGTAGTGAGCTCGTATGACGAATCGGTGACCAGTTTTGGTGGTCTTCCTCTCGTCATGGAGCTGTGGCTAAATCTTTGGCGAGCACTACGAAGCACAGGTCGGGTCGTTTGGGTTCGCCAAATCGTGGGTCGTCATAGGGGAAGGCTGCTCTTTCGCCTGTCCGCGAGTAGCCGCGGCGCTCGTACCAGGCGATGAGCTCCTCGCGCTGTTCGATGACTGTCATCACCATGCGGGTTGTTCCCCACGTGATTTTAACGTCCTGCTCAGCTGCCGCGAGCATCGCACGGCCTAAGCCGCCGGCTTGCAGGTCCGGTCGGATGGTCAGCATTCCGAGGTACGCGTGATCGCCTCGGTTTTGGAGCTGCACACAAGCCTGCAAGGATCCATCGGCATGCTCGCTCAGTAGCATTCTGTGTCGAGATGCATCCGCGAGGAAATCGCGGATTGCTGCGGCGTCGGTCCGCTGACCGCCGAGCAGATCCGCCTCGGTTGTCCAGCCGACGCGACTACTATCGCCGCGATAAGCCGAGTTTACGAGCGCCACGATCGCGGGCGCATCATCCGGTCTTGCGAGTCTTACAGAAATCAATCGGCTGCAACCTTGCCTCGTACTTCGGCGATTTGGCTGAGGCCAATACGTAGTTCGAGACGGCGCTGAAACTCATCGGAGCCGAAAGCGCGTTGCGCGAGCACATTCATGGGATCGGTACGGTACCCGATTTCGCGTACGTAGTGATCATAGGCCTGTTGGGCGAGCCGTTCCTCGAGGGCAAGGGGAACTTGATCGGCTTCGTCGATCCACTTAAACCAACGGCCGACAAACTCTTCCAAGTAAGCTTCGCAAGTAGCGATATTTTCCTCGGTCAGTTCACCCATCACACTCGTACAGATGGGCGACATCAAGCTGCGTAAGTAGGTGCCGTGACTCCAATTCCAGGTGAAATTTGAAAGGCCGCGGAAGCGAATAGCGCTAGCGTTAGCGGGTTCGTAGTACTGGTTGACGTAATCGAGGTTGGTACGTAAATCGACGCGCGGCGTGTAGTCTGCGTAGAAAAATAGCTTCGGTACCGTGCCGAAAATCACGACTAAGTGAGGCACTCGACTCTGCTGCGACAAAAAAACGGTCGCATTCATGTCGAGCAAGCTGGCTTTGCGATTGCCGAGCCAAGAGTGTACGAGCCACTCGACGCGCGGACCGCTCCAAGCGTTGAAGGATCCCTCCATGCCGCCATCGAGCGAGGTGTAGTACTCGCTACCGATCGTAGAAGGATGTTTTTCGACTGCGAAGCGCTGTTTGACGCGCTCGACGATGCCGGAGTGGATTCCCCAGCATCGCTCCCACGCCCGACTAACGTCCACGTTCGGTTGCTCAGCAAGGAACTCCGTGATGGTTTTGATGTCGAGTTTGGTGTTCATATTGCTAGTTAGCCGAAACGTACCGCAACACGCTCACAGATGGCATCTCGGCGTTCAAGCCGTGGTCGACGGTGAACCCGGCTGTGCTGTGCAATAAGCTTCTGTTAGCCTCTACCTACCGGTCTCTTTTATCCACCACTCAAGGACGTGAGGTGTCTCGATGATGCATTCCGTGTTGAAGCAAAGTTTTCTGGCCTCGCTCGTCATGGCGTTTGCAGCGAGCGGCGCGATCGCTGCGACGTCCTCGGATGCGGTATTGCAGCAGGTGGTAGCGGGCGAGTGGCGCTCGGCCGACGAGAAGTCGCGTGATACCGCGCGCAAGCCGATCGAAAATCTGCAGTTCTGGGGTTTGAAGCCCGGCGCGAGCATTCTCGAAGTTCAACCGGGCGCTGGCTGGTGGACTCGTATCCTCGCTCCCTACGCCGCGCTGACTGGCGGGCGTTACAGTGCCACTGCCGCTGATCTTGCCAACTCCGCTCTCTCGGAGGCGGCTCGCAAAGGACGGACTGCCTTTGCAGAGCGTTTTTCTGACGAAAAACTTTACGGGAAAGTAGAGCTCGTTAACTGGGGCGCGACGGCTGCGCCATTAGCCACAAACAGCTACGACTTCATCCTGGTTTCTCGCGCGATCCACGGTTGGATGCGCGTCGAGGGGTTGCTGGATCGTCATTTGGCGAATCTTGCCGGTTCTCTGAAGCCAGGTGGCGTGCTCGCCATCGAGCAGCACCGCGAAAATCCCGGCCCGCAAGATCCGATGGCGGAGAGCGGTTACGTCACCGAGGCGTTCGTCATCGAGGCTGCCGAAAAAGCAGGCTTGCGTTTGGCCGATCGGTCGGAAATCAACGCCAATCCGAAGGACACCAAAGATCACCCCTTCGGTGTGTGGACGCTGCCGCCGACACGAATCACCGTCCCTTACGGCTCGGGTAAGGCGCCCGATCCGAATTTCGATCGAAGCAAGTACGACGCCATCGGTGAGTCCGACCGCATGACCTTGCGCTTCGTCAAGGCAACTCCGTGAATAGCGTCGCTCTGCGTCGATGGTTGTGTTTGATGGTCGTCGGACTGTCTGCCGCAGCGACGTCGTCGCATGGCGCCGAGTCGAATGATCTCGCGGATCCACAATATGTGGCAGCTTATGCGCAGTTCCGCGTGCTGCAAGAAGCGGTGCTTGCCAAGCGAGGCGGTGACGCCAAGCGGGCAGGAGAGACCTGTGTCTCGACGCTTGATGCGCTGATCAAGCGCCATCCGAAGTCCTTCGAGGCCTTGGCGCTGCAGTCTGCTTGCTATGGTTATCTCGCCAATCTCGGCGGGATGGCGGCCATCCGCAACGGCTCACGAAGCGGCAAAAGCATCGAGGCTGCGCTCGCTCTGGCGCCGAAGAATCCGCGGGTTATTTTGGTCGATGGCTTCGGCTTGTACTTCCGACCGAAATTCGTCGGTGGTGACAAGGGCAAAGGCTGCGCTCGTATCAACGAGGCGACCCGGCTTTTTGATGAAGGCAACTCGAGTCGTACGAATTCCGCTGCGCATTCCTCGCTCGATTGGGGCGCCGCAGAGGCTCATTACTGGAGTGGTCGCTGCGCACGCGATCTTGGCGATATGGTGACCGCTCGCGCCGAATTCGAAAAGGCGCTTACGCTTGATCCGAATCTCGCTGCCGCCAAGCAAGCATTGGGGCGCTGACAATAATCAAAAAATAAACCGTCAAAAAATGCCCGCAGCGAGTCCCGCCGCTAGCGTGGCACCGAGTTCGCGACAGCGCTCGATGTCGACAGGCTTAGGATCACCGATCACCAATACGGGGTCGGCGATCTCCTTCCACCGGTAACCGGTGACGATGCGGTGCACGGCAGCGATGGTGCCTTGCCCATCGTTACCCGCACTGACCAGTAGGCCGTAAGGGCGACCGATCGTGCGTGACTCAACAGCATAGAAAGTGCGGTCGAAAAAATCCTTCAAGGCTCCACTCATGTACGCGAAATGCTCTGGCGTTGCGAGCAGGATGCCATCCGCCCAGAGAAGATCTTCTGTATCAGCAGCCAAAGCGCGTCTTTCACGCAGCTCGATGGTCTCGCCGCTGGTTTGAATCCCCTCGGCTGCTGCGACGCGAAGTTGTTCCGTGCGGCCGCCACGCTGACCCGCATAGACAATCAATATTTTCGGCGTCATCGGCGTAGTCCGATATGCCTAAACCAATCCAAAGTCAGATCACTTTTTCGATAATGATTGAATCGCCAAATCAGTAGCGTCGCGATCAGGCCACCGAAGGCGGCCATCAGCATGTCTCGATGGGCATCCCATTCATCGCCTTGCGTTCCGAGAAACGTGGCGCCTAGGCCGCCTCCAAATACGACTGCGGCTGCCCACTCGAGAAGTTCGTACAGCAAGGATGTCGACATCACGAGATCAAGGGGTAAAAAGTAGCTCCAGAAGCCTCGTACCTTGGCATGTAGCATCAAGAGCTCCCGCAGTGGCAGCACGAGGCATAGGCCGTAGCAGAAGTGCACCAGTCGATCGTAGTGATTGCGGCTTGCACCGATCAGAGCAGTTACATCATCAATAGGCACTAGAGAGTAGGTGTAATGAGCGCCGACGGTATGAATAATCAAAAATACAAATAGCAAAAAGCACGATGTCAGCGATAGTGGCATCACTTTTCGAGAGAAGACTAAGGTAGCGACTGTCGCAAAGATCAAGAGGTTTTCGAGCCACCATGTGGCGCGATCAACCGGCGCGATGGCGAGCACTGCCCAGATGACGAAGAAAGCGCCCGACATCCACCGAATCGCAAGCTCACGGTTCAAGGTTTTTCTACCGTGTAAACGACGTCGGCGCTCACTTCTTTGCCGGCCTCGGTTCGTACCGTCCAGCGATCGTTGATGCTGTAGCGAAGCTTGAGCGTATTGAGAGTCTCAGCGAGCGAAATCCCGTAGCTGACATAGAGGCGGCTTGATAAATATTTACCAAAGACCAGTGAGGTTTCATTCGCGAGATTTTGCTCGATTCCAACATCCTCGATACCGATTCGTTGGCCGAGTTGTTGCGCAAGGATGGCGCCGCCTTGGGCGAGCAAAGCGGTTCGACTTGCACTTGAGGTTGAGTCGCTCGTCTGCGTCGCCTCGATGGTGCCTCCGGCCAGAATCAGCGACACGACCTGTGACTGCGGGAGAGAGGGCTCGGAGAAGAAGCTCATGCGTGGTTCGCGCAGCGTGCCGCGGACATTGACGCCTGCTTTGACATCCGGAAATTCTTTGGTGGCGCGAATATCTACGCCTGGATCGTTAATCAAGCCACCTGAGAAGATGAGCCGACCACGTTCGATGTCGAGGCGTCGACCGAGCGCCGCATATTTGCCTTCCACAACACCCAGTTCGCCGCTGCCGCGGTTGACACCATCGGGCGTACTACGCAGGTTGATGTTGCCAGCCACGCGACCGCTCAAGCCGAACGAATCAACCGTCACGCGCTCACCCAGCGTCAATTTGATATCGCTCGATACGCGAAACGAGCTCGCTGGATCGGCCGGCTCAGTACCGACGAGTACTTCGTCGGTTGATGTGGATACGGCGCCGGTGAGATCCACGGGTGTTAATCGTGCGCTCGGCACGACCACCGTGCCGGTTGCGAGTAAATCGCGCCCATCTACTTTGAATTCTAAGTCTGGTGTTGCGGTAATTCGAGCTTCGGGCAAATCGATAATCGGAATATCGGTGCCCTGAATTCGTAGCGAACCAAAAGGCAGCGATCGACGCCACTCGAGATCGGCGTCAGCGCGAATGCGGCCTTTGCCGGCGCTCGCTGATGATTGGAGCGTGATGCGATTGTCGATCAAGCGAGCTTCGGCAGCGATATCGCGAAGCGCCAAGTTGAGCTGATAGAAATCGAGCTCGCCTCGCTCCAGTCGCAGCACGCCGTTGACTAGGGGGGCACCCACCGTGCCGCCGAAGTCGAAGTCGATCGATAGGTCACCGGCCGAACGATCGATCTCAGGGACGTAGAGATTCAACAATCCCAAGGCGGTGGAATCGGCGATTAGCTTTGCTTGCAGTGGCATCTCTGCCCAAGAGCCCGCACCGCGCAGCGCCAACAATTGTCCGCTCGCTCGACCGCGTTCGCCGGCGGCGATGTCGAGAAGTCCGATGATCGTCTCTGATGAGGAGCTGACATCCAGATAGCCTGATCCTAAGGGGATAGTGTCACGCTTACCGCTAGCACGTAACCAATTGAGCCTGGCATCTCGGAAGTCGGCGCGCAGCGTACCCAGCAGAGGGCCAGTGGCGGCTGCACCGATACTGGCTGCGGCGCTGATGGTTCCATCGTAGCTCGCTTTCAGCCACGGCTTGGGTAACACAGACGCGATCGGCAAACGCGCGATATCGAAGCGGGCGTTCCACGCACCCTCGCTCCATGCAGCCGACATACAAAGTTCGGCGCTGCCCGTTAGTTCGTTGATTTTTCGTGCGCGCAAGCAGAACGGCTCAACATCCGCACTGCTTATCGTCAAGTTGACGCTCAAAGGCTCGACCACCGCAAGGCCGATGTCGGCTGGAAGATCGAGATCGAGTCGGTCCCATCGTTGTTGCCAGGTTTGGGCATCGAATACGCCCGTTCCCCGAGCGCTCACCGTCGCATCACGATCACGGATATCGAGCGTGAGCTGATGCTCGCTCGTTGTACCGTTTAGTTTGAAATCGAGACTCTCGATTTGCCGACCCATGCTACGAAGATCGGAAACCGCAACGTTGATAGCGGCAGGAGTCGAGGCGCTTGCAAGTGGGTCTACATCGATCGCCGCGCGTAAGCGACCGATCTGCATCGTCGGCAGTCGCAGATTATCGCCCGTCGCATCGAGCAGCACTCGCATGGCACTCGATGTACCGCGCAAGACACCCTTGGCCGATAAGCTTCCGGTCGCGCCGGGCGCAATCAAAGCAAGATCGTTCGCTTTGATCCGAAAATCGAGATCTCGTCGTGTATCCGACAAGAGCCCGTCGAGCTCCAAATCGAAGCCGCCGAAAGCGACATCAACCGCATCGAAGCGATATCCGCTGTTTGCGATTCGCAGCTTTCCGCCGCCGCTGGCAGCGGCGCCACGCAAGCGACCGTTGAGCTCGCTGAGCGTAAGGTCGATGCGCGACTTCGAACCGCTACCGTTGCCACTTGCGACCAGGGAGAAACCGACCTTGCCGCCGAGACCGGCTCGCCAGCCGGACGGGTCTATATCTTTGACGCGCCCGGCAACTTTCCACGAGAGCTCTGGACGCCAACCTAGCTCGCCCGAGAGCAGGCTTGTGCCCTCTAAAAGATCAAAGCGGCTTTGGTCGAAAACAAATTTTCCGGGCTGTAGTGACCCTGAAACGGTGGCATCCATCGGGGGCAGTACGCCAATTTGTAAGGATGCTTCCGTTCGGATGTCGTAATTGCCCAAACCCTCGAGTGTGAATAAGCCTCGATCGCTCTGTAGTGCGATATCGTTCCCAAGGAGTGGCCAGCGAAAGTTTTGCCAACGTCCGCTGAGCGCGAGGGCGGGGCCCGATTCTTCGAATATCACGGTGCCGCTGGTGTCGACTCGCAGGCGGCTCGGTGCGTGAGCCAGTTTCAACAGCCGTGCACGCAGGATATTGCGCGCGAAAGTTCCATCGAACTCAACATCGACGGGGCCTGCATCGAGGCCGGGCGAGTCGAGCGAGCCTGTGGCGCGATAGCCGGCGGAATCGAAAGCCAGCGTTAGTTGTCCGCCGATATCACCAAAAAACGCCGATCCTCCAAAGCGAGTGAAATCGAGCTTCGATACTTTAGCGATGCCACGCAAATTCCAGGGTGGCAAGGCACGTAGGCTGGCCTCGTCGAGCTCTGCAACGAAGGGTTCAATGAGACCGCCCTTCAATGGCAATCGCTCTAGATCGCCATCGGTACTGACCGTTGCGACCCATCGCGGCCCTCTTCGTGAAGCGAAGGTGGCTGTCGCCTGTGCTTCTAGACCGAGCGGTATGGCTGCTTTGAGGATACCGTCGGCCTTGAGTTCTATGTTGCCGAGCGAACCTTTCGCATCGCGAATCCAAATACGTCGCTCACGAATAGTGCCGTGTGCCGTTACCTCCTTGAATACGACGGGATCTCCTCGCGGCGGCTTGATCGTTGTGTTGTGGATCCGAGTCTGACGCGCTTCGAGTGTCAGCAGTCGTGGCAGAAACGGTTTTGCTTCGGTTGGCAGCGGCTTATCTCTCGGGCGTGACTCGATCTCGAGATGAGTCACTTCAAAGTCGCTGACATCGATGGTCTGCCACAGTAACGGAAGCAATTCGAGGCGACCACGAATGCCTTCGATGCTCAAAAAAACGACATCGTGCTCAATGACGATACGATCAACCGTGAAACCACCCGCGAGGGTGCCGCGTACATTCTCCACCTTCAGTTGCTCGAGCGAGCCTGCTTTTGCCGGTAACTGCGCCACGACATATCGCAGCGCTGCTTCCGAGTGGCCGAGCGTCAATAGCGCGATGATGGGCGCGCTGAGTAGCAGCAAGAGTGCAGCCAAAGCGATGATCGAAAGACGCTTCACGAGGGGCATCTCATAGCTTTGGAGAGAAATTCAGATGTAATCGTGGGCCGGCCGTCTTATCGAAGCCGGGCTCACTGCCACAGCGCGGATCAGGTCGAACGCTGCGGCAGGCGGGATTGGTCAAAGGCTGTGCGATGTCGATGCCGAGCGTGACGACTGGTAGGCGCAGACGTAGGCCGATGCCGGCGGAATATTGCAGCGGATCTCCGAAATCATCGAATGCATTGCCAACATCTACGAATGCAGCCACGCCGAAATTGCGCGGTAGATCGCGAATCACTTCAGCGGTTGCCGTTAATAAATGGCGTCCGCCGATCTTGGCGCCAAGTTCGTCTGTTGGCGACAGATCGGTATAGCCGAAGCCGCGCACGCTACGATCGCCGCCGGCAAAAAAACGCTCCGTACCCGGTAGTTTTTCTGTGGCCGAAATCCAGGTGGCTCCTAGCTGTCCACGCAGGAAAAAGTGCCACTTTGGGGCAAGATCAAAAGCGCGCTCGCCTTCTACGCGCAACTGGAGGTAGTCGTCCGGCGCGCCGAGGTTCTGAGTGGAGCCGCGCAGCTCGGCGAGCAAACCCCTTGAGAAAAGAGCTTCGCCTAGATATCCACGGGGCACTGACGCGAGGCTGATACCGGGGATGACGAGCGTGTCGCTGGTGTCGAGCGGGTTTTCACGTGCGCTATCAGCCGTGGCTGTCCGGACTCGACTCAACGAAGCGAAGAAAACTCGTTGCCAGTCGCCTCGAACCTGCGTGATAGAGGGCTGCAGTCGAGTTGTTCTGGTATCGAGATCGCCTAACTCGTCACGCGAATAGCGCCACTCGGTAGTGAACTTTTCGAGCGCAGGATCGCCAATCGGAATGAGATAGCGTGCTTCGAACGATTGCTCGACTTGCGCTGCTTTGAGTTCGGCGCGAAGGCGATGGCCTTTGTCGTTGAGCCTGCGATTTTCCCAAGTGAGCGTTCCGCGGGCACGACTGTCGGTGGCGAATCCGACGCCAGCCGAGTAACGATTGCGTCGATTAGCCTCGGTGCGGATGCTGACCGGAATGAGGCGGCTTTGTGCATCGGGTTCGCCTGCCAGCACTTCAACTGAAGAGAAGTATTGACTGTCGTCGAGTGCAAACTGCGTACGCAGCAGTTGCGTCGCATCGTAAGGAGTTCCGTCTTCGTATCTAAGATAGCGACGAAGCAAACTTTGATCTAAAGAGCGTTGCTCGATCAGGGTAGAGCCGAAACTGTAACGCGGCCCCGTTTGCAGAATCAGCGTTGCGGTTGCCGTCTTTAGTTCCGGGTCGACTCGTAATTCACTCGTCGTCAACTGGGCTTCGACAAAGCCGAGCGTAGCGGCCGTTCGTCGTAATGAATCTTTGATTGAATCGTAAGCGGCATGATCGAGTCGTTTGCCAACTTTTAAGGATGGATCGCGCAGGATGTCGCGAAACGCGGGATGTTCTGCGCCCGGACCTTCTACCTTCAGCGTCACATCCTGCATCATGACCGGAATACCGGGTTCGATGACGAGACGGGCGCGCCAGCGCGTTGCAGCCAGTTGCTCGATGTTGGAATCGACCTTGGCCTCGTAATAGCCGAAGGGACGCAGTGCCGCCGCCGCTTCGCGGACGGCTCGCTCTTGCAAGCGCTCTACGAGACTGGCATCGAGGTCATCACGAGTCTTGTAGCGTTCGAGACTGAGATACGCGAGCACGTTGCGGCGAAGCTCGCCATCCACGCCACTGATCTGGATATCGATGTCAGCCAGAGCGGCGTTACCCTGAATCGCCATCCATAGGAGCGCCAGCAGCCCGGCGCATGCCGCGCGACGACGACTTTCTGTGATGGGCGAGGGCAGCATGGTGCCCCGATTCTACTTCAGAGAGTCGCTGCTTCGGGCGGCCACTTGGCCTGTCCACCTTGCCAGTGACTACGCCCATCGGGTCGTCCAGAGGCGTCGTACCGACGTTCTTCCAGCGACCAGTTGCCGTTACGGTCGAGCATCAGCAAAGTCGAGCAACGAGTGCCGTAACCGTCAGTGAGCACGAACGGTGATGACAAAATGGATTCCCACTCGGCGCCTACACCCGTCTCGGGTAGCTCGTGTTGCGGCGCACGTTCCTGATCACCGAGCGCTCGCCAGAGCGATGCGGTGTCGGTGCTGCCCGTGCTTGCCCAGTCAGCCAAACGGCTGCGCAGGCGCTGCAGTTTCGGCCATGGCGTATCGAGCAGATGATTGCTCAGTGCATGCACGCCCGCGTCTAAACGCTGCGCGAACTGCCCATGACGATTGCTGGCGTACCAAAGCGTCTCGCCGTCATAGAGCAGTAGGTTGAAGCCGGCGTATTCATTCGCGCGATCCGCGAGCTGACTGAGATGCGCTGTCGTCGGTTCGGAACTCATCAGAAAATCCGGTACGAGATGGCCGCGAGTCGGCGCCCCGAGCATTTTGAGCGGCTCACGGAAGTTGGTTACGAGCGCAAAGCGCGATCGTCGTTCGAAACCCAGCCAGGTTCCCCCTGCTTGCAGATCGCGGCCGGCCAAAATGCTTGGTTGATCCTCCCAAACGGCTAGGGGCGTCGCCGGTCGCGCATGGAACTCATCCCGGTTGGCGATCACCACGGCGAGATAGTTTGGGTGGGTATCGAAGGCGATCGCGGCAAGACACATGATTCGAGGCTCAGGGCGAGTCAGCGTCGAGCCAGTTTGTAATCAATCGTCGCGAAATGGACGTCGTTGGCGGCAGAATCGCGCGCCCGTCACGAATGTCTTCTCGGGTGAACCAGCGCGCATCCTCGAGTTCGTCGCCGATGGCCACGATCGAGCCGGGCATTGCTGTTGCCATGTAACCGAGCATCAGCGAGGACGGGAATGGCCAAGGTTGCGACGAGTGATAACGGCAGTGTGTGATCACGACGCCTGTTTCCTCGAGCACTTCGCGCGCAACGGCATCTTCGAGGCTCTCACCGGGTTCCACGAAACCGGCGATGGTCGAATAGCGATCGGGCGCCCAGGACGCTTGTCGTCCAAGTAATGCTCTCTCGCCATCGGTGACAAGCACGATGATTGCAGGGTCGATTCGAGGGAAAGAATCGATACCGCAATTCGTATTGCTGCAATGCATGACGTGCCCGCCGCGACTCGGTTCGTTGGGTGCGCCACAGCTGCCGCAGAAACGATGACGACGTTGCCAATGAATCAAAGCTCGAGCGTAAGCGAGCAAGCCTGCCTCGGCGGCATCGAGCTCCGAAGCCAGGGGACGTAACTCTTCAAAACGTAGTCCGACGGGCGTCTCGATCTCATCGTCTATTTGGATGAGGACGCAGCGAGTCTCCGCGAACCAACCGAGCAGAACCATGGAGGAGTCTGCGGCATTTTGTACGATGGGGTGACGATGATCGACGAACACCGCGCGTGGTGAGTCGGCAGCCACGGCGAGCATCGTGCCGCGACTCAGTAAGAATCGAGCGAGCGGATCGCGACGCGCTTCCGCCTGCCAATCAGGAGCCTCGCGCAGATGAGCGCGACGGTCTATGTAGGGGCCGGCGAGAAAATTGGGTTGAAAGTGTTCTGGCAAGTCGAAGTCAGAGCCCTGTTCGGGCACTTAGTGTAGCAGGGGTCCGCGCTGCGCGCGTCGTTCGTCCAAGACGCTGCAAAGGCAGCATATGACTGCACGCCCGACATTCGACCTCGCGCAAGCGTAGTGCTTCGATTACGTTCACGCCGCCGCAGTGTTCACACCATTGCAAACGGATTTCATCGCCGAGACTCAACGCATCGGCTAAGAATGCCGCACGCTCAAAATCGATACGTGCGCCTTCGACGATGCGGGTGTAGGCATCGAAGGCGTCGCAGAGCAGTCGCCCTTGTTGGATGGGTGCAGAGCGGCGCGGTGCACTCGAGCGTTGTCGCGTGGGTAGCACGCCAAATAGAACGAGCATGGCGGCGAGGACATGTGTGTCGTGTTCGAGTTGCGCCGATCGCAGGAAGAAGCCCACTTGCTGTGGTGACTTGCCACGATGACGTCGGACGTCTGCGCCAGGTCGTATGTAGGAGCGAATCAATTTCCGCACGCGATCGTCACTGAGGCCAGTCCATTGTCGGATGGTTTGCGTGCGTGCCTCGTGTTTGACTAAGCGTAGAGCAAGTTCGAGACGTGAACGGTCGCGGCGGTAACGATCATCAGTGACACGCATGACAACCCCCAATTGATTCGTTTTGAGTGATATTTGCACTCAAAATATCCCAAAACTCAGGCTGCATTCCAAGGCGCTCTCCGCCATCATTTTTCGTCAAACAACGGAGGAATGCATGAAAGAGCCGACCGAAACCGATTTCACCCACAGCGTCGATCGCGAAATCATTCGCCAAGTTGGCGATCTGAACTTTCGCGGTTTGAGTTTGATTCGCCAGAATTTGATCGGTGACTGTCCCGAAACGTCTTTTGTTACCTGTACGGATCGCGCTCTCTGGGGTGCTCTTACCGAGACCTCACTGAAACAGGTGGCAGATGCGCCGTATATTTTGTTCGATCTGCCTTTCGACCCCTCAGAAAAACCGCCGAATGATCAGAGCGATCTTTGGTCGACGGATCCAGGGCGCGACTATGTCCGCTTGCTCTGCCATTTCGCGTGGCAGGTATGTCGGGGTCGAGCCGTCGCTGCCACCTTACTGCTCGGTCTCGCTCCGGCCGTGGTGGAGCGATTGCGCGCGGTACCCTTGCCCGACCTCGACCCGCTCGCCGACTGCAATCGCGGCGCGCTGCGACTGCGCTGGAACACCGATCCCTGGTTCTGGGGGCGCCGTCTTGAGGCGGCACAGGCCGCCGATCAGCGTCGGCTTTGGCAAACGACTTTCGCCGGTGTGCAACGTTTGGCAGCTTTGTCGCGTCCTGCGGTTTTTGCGGGAGGTAGTCCTTAAAAAGCCACGCCGGCGTGGTATCTTCTGCGCCCCATGCAAGCACTTGAGGTTCGCGGTCTCGTCAAACAGTACCGCAACGGCGTTCAGGCCCTTAAAGGCATCGATCTCGATGTCGCTGAGGGAGATTTTTTTGCTTTGCTCGGGCCGAACGGCGCTGGCAAGAGCACCCTCATCGGGATCTGCACCTCACTCGTCAGCAAGTCGGCTGGCCGAATCTCCGTATTTGGCCACGATCTCGATGGCGATCTCGAAGCGGCGAAAGCCTGCATCGGTGTGGTGCCGCAGGAGTTGAACCTCAACCAGTTCGAAACGCCTGAGACGATCGTTGTCAATCAGGCAGGGTTCTACGGGATCCCGCGGTCAGTGGCCCGCGAACGAGCCGAAAAATATCTAACCGCTTTGTCGCTATGGGACAAGCGTCACAAACTGGCGCGAACCCTTTCGGGCGGCATGAAGCGTCGCTTGATGATCGCGCGCGCTTTGATGCACGAGCCACGACTGCTAATCCTCGATGAGCCAACCGCTGGAGTCGACATCGAAATCCGCCGATCGATGTGGGAATTTTTGCGTGAACTCAACGAACGTGGAACCACCATCATCCTGACAACCCATTACCTCGAAGAGGCTGAGTCTCTTTGCCGCAATATCGCGATCATTGATCGCGGCCAGATCGCCGAAGCGGATCGGATGGATAGCCTGCTGCGCAGGCTGCACACCGAATCGTTTGTGCTGAGTTTGCGTGCGCCGATTTCGGTCGTGCCGCGCGTCACGGGATACGAGTTGACGTTGATAGACCCCCAAACCCTTGAAGTCGAGGTCAGCAAGGATCGCGATCTGAACGAGCTCTTCACACAGCTTTCGGCCGATGGCGTGCAGGTTCTCTCGATGCGTAACAAGGTTAATCGTCTCGAAGAAATCTTCATGCGGCTGGTCGACAAAGCGGGGGCGCCGACATGAGCACGACCGTCACGCGAGCTCGCTGGATCGGGTTCAAGACCATCATTCTGAGAGAGTTCGGTCGAATTTTGCGGATCTGGGGACAGACGATTGTTCCCTCCGTCGTGACGGCGGTGCTTTATTTCGTGATCTTCGGTTCGTTGATCGGGCGACGCATCGGCTCGATGGACGGCACCGACTACATGCAATACATCGCACCCGGACTCATCATGATGGCCGTGATCACGAATTCTTACGCCAACGTTTCCTCGTCGCTCTATGGCGCGAAGTTTGGGCGCTACCTCGAGGAGGTGTTGGTATCACCGCTACCCAATTGGGTGATTGTGTTGGGTTATGTCGGTGGCGGCGTGTTGCGCGGCGTACTCGTGGGACTCGCGGTGACGATCGTCACTTTGTTCTTTACGCACTTGCCTGTCGAGCATCTACTGTTGATCTTCGTGGCCGTGTTTTTAACCGCGATGATTTTCTCTCTGGCAGGTTTGATCAACGGCGTCTTTGCCAAGAACTTTGATCAAGTGAATTGGATCCCGACGTTCATCTTGACGCCCCTAACTTATTTTGGCGGCGTGTTTTACTCGATTAATCTGCTGCCCGAGTGGGCGAGAACTTTGTCATTTGCTAATCCGATCCTGCACATGGTCAATGCCTTCCGTTATGGCTTCCTTGGGCGTAGCGATGTCGATGTGTTTGCAGCCTTGGCCATCATGAGTCTGTCGGTGGTGGTGCTGTTCTTCATTGCTTTGCGGTTGATGAGTCGTAGTGCCGGCTTGCGTGACTGAGCCGATCACCTTCGCGCCGAGCTGGTGGTTGCGCGGCCAGCATCTGCAGTCGATTCTGCCAAGCTTTCCCGGGCGTCGACCTTGGGTTGAGCGTCGTGCAGCACCCATGCTTGCGGCTAGTCGAGAATATCTGCTCGATTGCGGCGACGGCGTACGCTTACAGGCTTTTCATTCGCCTGCATCGCGACCAAATCCTGATAAGCCTCAAACACTGGTAGTGCTTCTGCATGGCTGGGAAGGTAGTGCGCAGTCTTTGTATGTTCTCTCGTTAGCGCAGTCGCTATTCGAAGCGGGCTTCGATGTCGTGAGACTCAACCTGCGTGATCACGGCGATACCCATCATCTCAATCGCGATTTGTTTCATTCATGTCGTCTCGATGAGGTCGTGGGCGCTATCCAGAAAATACAGAGTCAGTTCGTCAAAGATAGATTGGTGTTGTCGGGATTTTCCTTGGGCGGGAACTTCATGTTGCGAGTGGCAGCGCAAGCGCCTAACGCGAGCCTGAAAATCTACCGAACTATCGGTATCTCGCCAGTCCTCGACCCGGCCGTGACGCTCGATGCGCTTGAGAACGGCGCGGCCCTGTATCGTTGGTATTTCGTACGAAAGTGGACGCGCTCCCTGCGTCGCAAGCAGCACCTGTGGCCCGGCGAATTCGATTTGGACGAATTGATGGTCTCGCAGGATTTGCGACATATGACTCGCGAACTCGTCGAGTCGCATGCGGGATATCCGCGGGTCGAGGACTACTTTGCAGGCTATGCGATCACGGGTGATCGGCTGGCGGGTCTCGTCGTTCCCTCGACGATCGTGACGGCGCTCGACGATCCCATCATTCCAGCGGCCGATCTTGCGCGTCTTGCGCCATCACCGGCACTCAAGATCATCACCACAGAGACCGGTGGTCACTGCGGTTTTTTTGAGTCGTTTACCGGGCCTGGTTGGATTGATCGACTGGTGCTCACGGAGATCGATCCCTAGAATCGAACTTATGGTTAGCTCCTCTCGTCGATTCGCCGCGTTTTTGCTCTCGGTCGCACTACTAAGTTTGGCGGCTTGCAGCGATTTGCAGGAGTGGCGCAGCACGCAACGGGCTGACACGATAGAGAGCTACGAGGCCTTTCTCGAACAATATCCCGAGAGTCAGTACGCGCCGGTTGCCCAAAGACGTCTCGCCGATCTGATCGAACAGCGTGATTGGTTGGCCGCTTCTGAAGCCGATACCGCCGAGGCTTACCGCGACTTCATCAACAGCCATCCGAAGGGGCGCTGGGTTCGAGAGGCGCGCGTACGCCTGCAAAACTTTCTTTCGACGCCAGGCGTGCTGGGTCCGGCTGCAATCGAACCGATCGAGCCGATCGAACCTGCTCCGCCGCCGGCGATGCTACCTGCCGAGCCGGCCAAACCGCCGATTGACGCTGCGCCGGAACGAACCGCTCCCGCAGCCACAGCAACGCTACGCCCCGTCGAGCATCGTATTCAACTGGGTGCCTTTTCGTCTCGCGACAAGGCACTCGAGGGCTGGCGGAATGCTCGTGAAAGACATCCCGAATTACAGGGACTTGTCTCACAAGTTGTTGTTGGCGCTGGCGCGAGCGGCCGGCTCCATCGATTGCAGGCGAGCGTCGTGAGTGAGGTGCGCGCCCGCGAAATTTGCCGGGCTCTCGTCAAATCGGGGCAAGCCTGCGTGTACGTTCCGCCCGAACGCTGAGCAAACACGTGTATCTCGGCTTCTTCGGGCTGGACGAGAATCCATTCGCGATTACGCCGGATCCGCGCTATCTCTTTCCGAGCGCGCGTCACGCCGATGCGCTTGCGCATCTCATCTACGGCGTCAGTGGCGCCGGCGGTTTCATCCAGCTGACCGGTGAAGTGGGAACCGGCAAGACCACCCTCGTACGCTCACTGCTTGCGCGGCAACTACCTGATGTCGACGTCGCGCTCATCTTGAATCCGCGGGTCACCGTCAGTGAGTTTTTGTTGACCATTTGCGAAGAACTCGGTGTCAGCATCGACGTATCGTCTCGCGAAAGCGTCAAGCAATTGATGGATGCGCTAACGGCGAGATTGCTCTCTGCAAACACGGCGGGCCGACGGGTCGCCGTGCTCATCGATGAGGCGCATTTGCTCGAGCGCGATGTGCTTGAGCAGGTAAGGCTTTTGACGAATCTCGAAACGCCAACCCGAAAGTTGTTGCAGATCATCCTGATCGGACAGCCCGAATTGCGTGACCTATTGGCGCGTGACGATTTGCGACAGGTAGCTCAACGAATCACGGGGCGATATCACTTGGCGCCTCTCGATGTTGAAGAGGCTGCCGCCTATGTCCGTCATCGGCTTCGCGTCGCCGGCGCACGCTCCGAGATTTTCACGCCGCGGGCGTTACGCGTCTTGCATCGAGTATCTGAGGGATATCCGCGACTCATCAATATCATCGCCGATCGCGCGATGCTCGCCGCCTACGTTGGCGATCGTCATGAAGTCGACGCGCGTCTCGTGCGCGCGGCAGCCGCCGAAGTTCGAGGTGATGCAGATGCAGATCGTCGCGTTCGTCGTTGGTGGTTTTGGCGCTAGACTCACTCCATGGCTGTACTCATCGAAGGTCTTTCGGTCGTGATTCGCCGCGGTGCGATCGATGGGCGATTTCAAGGAGGCTGGGAAGCCTTGCTCGCACAGTTGCCGCAACCGACACTCTGTGACGATGGCGAGATTGCTCGCGTGGGGTTTACGGACTCCGAGCAGTGCCAACAGTTCGTGATGGCACTCATCGAAGCAGGTCTCGAGTATGTCGACGAGGTCAATGGCATGGCCAAAGACTTTGCAGTGGTCGATCAGCGAGCTGGCATCACGACGCTCTGCGATTGGCTCGACTACGGACATGTCACCTTAGACGATGATGGCGGGATAGTGGCAGCCTGTCGCACGATTGACAGTACGAGCGGCGAAATCGTGACGCCACGAAATTGGGCTTACCGCGGCTCATTGAGTGAGCGCTATGGGCCAGCGAGTGCGTGATTCGATGTTTCCGTTGATGCGCGGGCGAGCGTTAGCCCATTTTCTCTGTGTATTGTTGTTCGGCATGACGACTTTCGTTGCGAGTGGTGCTGGGCGTGCATCTGGTGTCGTACAAGAGGGGGATTGGCCAAGTTTTGGGCGCGACCCTGGCGGTAGTCAGCATTCGCCGCTGACTCAAATCGACAAGAAAAACGTAACACGCCTCAAACGAGTGTGGACGCATCGGTCCGGCGATTTCATTAATGCGCCAGCGCCCAAAGGCACGATTTTGCAGACAACGCCTTTGCATGTGAATGACACGTTGTATTTCTGCACACCGCTCAATCGGGTATTTGCGATCGATCCGCGTACGGGCCGCGAGCGTTGGGTGTTCGATCCTTATCGCGAGGGAATCAGTCCGGCGCCGGATCGACAGATGCGTTGTCGTGGCGTGGCTTACTGGAGCGGGACGAGCCATAACGAGACCGAAGTTTGTAAGCGACGCATCTTTCGTAACGGCGATTCAGGGCGGATGTACGCACTCGATGCCGATACGGGCAAGCGCTGTGCGGATTTCGGCAAAGCCCAGGGACATACTGGTTGGGTCTCACACGAAGATTATGAGAATCATGGCGAGGGTATTCTCGCCGCATCAACGTCGCCGCCCGCCGTGATCGGCGATCTTGTCATCTCGGCGATGATGGTCAACGACGGGATCGCGAACGCCAAAGATGGGATCGTGCGTGCCTTCGATGTGCGTACCGGCGTACTGCGATGGGAGTTCAACCCAATCCCGCCTGAGTATCGTGCGCGCAGTGGTGCTGCTAATGTATGGTCGACGATCAGCGTCGATACGGTGAATCAGCTGGTCTTCTTGCCGACGACGAGCCCCTCTACCGATTATTACGGCGGCGGTCGTAGTTTTGATCTGCCGCTGGCAAACTCCATCGTCGCGCTCGAAGCGAACAGCGGCAAAGTCGTGTGGTCACGGCAAGTCGTACACCACGATATCTTTGATTACGATCTCATTGGGCATCCGCTGTTGGTTGATATTCAGCGTGATGGCAAAACCATCCCCGCAGCCTTGCTACAAACCAAGATGGGCTGGCTCTACGGCTTCAATCGGCTCAGTGGCGAGCCGCTTTGGCCCATCATCGAGCGCGAGGTGCCGGCGAGTGACGTGCCCGGCGAGCGCGCCGCCAGCACTCAACCCGTTCCCAGCGATATGGCACCTTTCGCCCGACAAACTCTGACACGTGAGAGTCTCTTCGGACTGACGCCGATCGATCGACTGGCCTGTCGACGTCAGTTCGATCGCTTGCGCTACGACGGCATGTACACGCCGCCCTCCGTCCAAGGCTCGATTTTGTTTCCGTCTGCTTTAGGTGGCGGTAATTGGGGAGGTGCTGCGTATGACCCGTCGAGCAATCTGCTCATCATCAAAGCGGAGAATTTGGCGACGGTCATCAAAGTGGTGCCGAAGCAAGACGTGACCCAAGAAGACCAGCAAGCGCCCAAAGATTATTTAACAAGACCACTTATCGGCACGCCGTATCGAGTCGAAGGTGAACTGTTTCAATCACCCCTTGGCATTCCCTGCACGCCGCCGCCTTGGGGAACCCTTGCAGCCATCGATCTTGGGAGTGGACAAGTTCGCTGGAAAATCCCACTCGGTCAGATCAAGCGAGCGGGCGTCACGATTCCAAAAGGAGCGCAATGGGGATCACCCAATGTTGGCGGACCTATCACGACCGCGAGTGGGCTGACCTTCATCGCCGCGACTATGGATGCAAAATTACGCGCCATCGACACGGCGACCGGTCGTGAGTTGTGGTCAGCGAGTTTGCCCGTGCCAGGTATGGCGGTGCCGATGACCTATCAGTCGGGAGGTAAGCAGTTTGTGGTGATCGCAGCCGGCGGCAATGCGCAGGTCGGCACGGCGCTCGGTGATTATCTGATCGCTTATGCCTTGCCGGATTGACTGAGTTCGCAACGCAATAGATCAAAGATTCCTTCCGCATCTGCTCGAACGCCCCATTGCACGTTCTGCCGGGGTGCGATGTCTGATCTGAATTCGACGGCCGTATGACCGGCGGTAAGGCTTGATTCTGTCTCGACTTCAATATGGCAGCGTCGAAACTCGAACAGCCGAGGTTCGATCAACCAAGCGATGGGGCAGGGGTCATGTAGCGGCGAGCCTTGCGCTGCAGGACTATTAGCCGGGAGGTACGTCGCAAACGTTAGTAGATTTGCCGCCGCGCTTGCCGAGCGGGTAGCTAAACCTGCTATGGCGTCGATACGCTCTGGCGTTGCTCGCACCTGATGAGTGACATCGAGACCGAAAGTCACGATTTCGACATCCGCAGAGAACACCGCTTGTGCCGCATGCGGGTCGGCATAGATGTTGTATTCAGCAGAGGCGGTGATGTTGCCACCTTCGCTGCGTGCGCCTCCCATGATGGCAATCTCACGAAGCGCACGCACGATCGTCGGTTCGCGAAGCAAGGCCGTTGCGATATTCGTCAGCGGCCCGGTCACAACCAAAGAAATACTACGAGCGGGAGCGGTCGATAAGGTACGTATCAGCCAGTCGACCGCGTGTTCCGGTTCTGCCGGCTGCTGGGGCTCGAATAAGGGCAGATCGCCCAAGCCTGACTCGCCGTGAAAGTGCCCGGCTTCAATAGGAGGTCTTACTAGCGGGCGCTCGCAGCCCGCAAAAACGGGAACATCCTCGCGGCTTGCGATCTCGCGCAGGATACAAGCATTGCGCGCGGTGAGTTTGGCCGAGACATTGCCAGCAACGGTTGTGATGCCAAGCAGATTGAGTGTGTCACGCGCAGCAAAAGCCAACAGCAATGCAACGCCGTCGTCGACTCCAGGGTCGCAATCGAAAATAACGGCTGTCGATCCCATAGGGTTTAGGCCGGCAGTGAATCCCACCAACTCTCCATGCGTCGTCGCATCGCGGCGTCGGGTACGGTGCCTCGCGCGGCGGCGAGATTGTCTTCGAGATTGCCAAGGCGAGTCATGCCCGGAATCGCACAGGTCACGGCAGGGTGAGAAATCACGTATTTGAGGAATACTTGTCCCCAACTCGTCGCGCCGATTTCGGCAGCCCAACCGGGCAATTCCTGACCGCGAACGCGCGAGAACAGATTGCCGTCGCGGCGTCCCCCGAAGGGCAAGTTGATCAGAACCGCCATGCCGCGCTCGGCCGCCAGCGGTAGTATTTCATCGCCTGCGCCTCGATTACCCAGCGAGTAGTCGACTTGAATGAAATCGAGCGCCTCGCTTTTCATGATGCTCGTCATGTCAGCGTATTGCGCATCCTGCGAGGTGGTGATGCCGATGTAGCGAATTTTTTTGGCAGCCACTTGTTCGCGTAACAATGGCAATAGCACAGCAGTGCCAACGAGGTTGTGTACTTGTACGAGATCGAGAGTCTCGCTACGTAGCATCCGAAACGAATTCTCGAGCATGGCAAGACCCTCTTCGCGAGTGCCGCTGCGTGCCGTGACTTTAGTGGCCAAAAAGATCTGACGGCGATTGCCGATTTCTTCGATCAACTCACCGAGCGTCTGCTCGGATTGGCGATAAGAGGGGGCGGTATCGATGACACTGGCACCACCTGCGGTTAGTCCGGCGAGTACTTCACGTCGAGCGGCGCGCTCTTCCGGTGTCTTCGGGCTGTAGTTGTTGGTGCCGAGTCCGACGACAGGCAATCGTTCGCCACTCTTCGGAATGGGTTTGCTGATCAATGATCCGGCAGTCGCGGCGCCGGCGGTGGATGCACCGTAGGCTGCAAAGGCAAAGCCTAGTTGCATCGCAAGACGTCTGTCGATCTTCAACATGATGAGGCTCCTGCTCGGATCAAATCCATGGGGGTTGCGAGCGCAGGCTCGAGCTTCGCTGCATTCCAAAGTGCCCAAGCCAAGCAAAGATTCGAACTGACGACCGGCGGATGCGCGCGGTGTTGATCGTCTCGATACCAGTCTTGAAGTGCACGCAGCGTCGGCATGCCTGTGCCACTGATGACGACGCATTGCGCCCCATCGAGGGAGAGTGAGTCAAGTCCCCGCCGTGCATCGTGGCTGGTGAGTTCGTAAATTGCGTGTGTATCGGTGAGCGCCGGGTCCACTCTAGCCGTCTCTGTCAGCGTGACGCCCGCTTCACGCCAATACCGATATCCTTCTTCGGCGAGGCTCTGTGGATACGGTGAAACGAGCGCGATGCGATCGACCTGCAATACGCGCAGAGCCTTTCTGATTGCCTGGGCTGCCGTAATAACCGGGATTCGCGTTGACGCGGCTGCCGTCAACTCATCTTCGCGGGCGGGTGTCACGCGATAGCTCGAGCCGGTGCAACCGTAGCCGAATGCGGCGAGATCCAGCGTGCCGAATTGGGCGAGCGCCTGGGGTATGTGATGGATGTAGTGGTCGAGGCGCTCTTCGACTCGCATTGCGGGATGCACCAGTCGAGTGGCGTATAGCGCCACCCCGTCGGGCAGCAGCGCGCGAAGTTCAGGCTCGACGGTCGGATTGGCTTGTGGCACCGCAACGCCGATTCGCGCGCGGTGACCGTAGTCTCGCGCTGGCGCTTCTACTCGCAGAGACTTTCCAAATAGCCTTGTGCGACCGGCGATAGCCGCTTCATCGCCAAAGCGCGCGCTTTGGGGGCGTCGAGCAGATGCTCGAGAGGGCCCGAGACGAGCATGCGACGCACCTGCGGATCCTTCCGCGATACGGCAGCCATCTTGTTGAGCACGGTGAAGCCGCGATAAATCTTTGAGCGCGGTGCGCGACGGCTTTCGATGGAGCGGGCGAGATACTGACCGAAGCGGGAATAGAGGAAATAATCGTCATCCCCTACATGGAAGCGTGCTTCGGCGAAGAAGTCCGGAAAATTTCTCTCGAGGTATTGGTTAACCTTGAGAAGACGGGGTCCAGGGTCGTTGTCTTGCGACGCTGATAACTTCTTCATTTCTTTCTTGCCACACCTCCAAGGGGTCCAGACCACCATTTCTGGGCGTCACGGGCGGTACCACACCCCGCAACGCGCGCGAAAAGTAAGGCACAACTTCCTCTAGTGCAATACCTTGGAAGAAAATTTTCCAAGACCCTTTCCGAGGACGAGGACAATCGATGGGCGAGCTTCCTGACCTAGTTCCTGCGCTGGACAGTTTCCGACCCGATTTTCGCGCGCTGGTGTGGGGTGCGAGCGGTGGCATTGGCGGCGCATTCGTCGCCACACTCGCGGCGAACCCGCGCATTGGCGAGGTCATGGGCGCTTCGCGTCGTGCCGCAGCACCCTGGACATTCGACTTAGAAGATGAAGATTCGATTGCAGCGGTCGCCAAAGCCGCATCGGCCGACGGGCCGCTCGATTTGGTGTTGGTGGCGACCGGTGTGCTGCTGCCAAATCCCGAGAAGACCTGGCGGCAGCTCGACTCGTCGGCACTCGCTCGCGCCTACGCGATCAATGCCATCGGCCCTGCGCTCATCGCCAAGCACACACTCGGATCTTTGCGTCGTGACTCCAAGGCCGTGTTCGCCTGTATCTCTGCGCGAGTCGGATCGATCGACGATAACCGCCTTGGCGGTTGGCACGCGTATCGTGCTTCGAAAGCGGCACTCAACATGCTCGTTCGTAATTGGGCGATCGAACTGCGTCAGCGTAATCCAAGTGCCGTATGCATTGCGTTGCATCCCGGCACCGTCGATACGGCCTTATCTCGGCCCTTTCAGTCGGCGGTGGACCCCACGCGGCTGCAGTCTCCCGTCGTTTCGGTACGCCGAATGTTGACCACCATAAACGCGCTCGGTGCCGCCGATAGCGGCAAACTTTGGGCTTACGATGGCTCGTTGATCGCGTTTTGACGAGCTTGGCCTTATCAGCGAAGGCGGTTGAGTCCGGGTACGCGATCGAAACCGGGGTCGAAACTCATGACGGTGTCGATCCGATGTTGCTGCATGGTCGCCACATGGATCGCCGCACGGACGGGCAGCATCGGATACTGCAGTACCAGTTGCTTAGCGAGATCGACTGTTTCGCGCCCGATCGGCAGCACCTCATCCACAACGCCGAGCAGGGCATCGAAGGCGTATTGCACATAGCCGCGTCGCTCTAACGAGTGATAACGATGGAGAATCTCGTTCAAGGTTTCGGCGTCCGTGACCAGACGAGTGCGAGTGGTGACGAGTGACTCCAACCGCCGCTGCGCGTCCGCCTTGTTCGGATGCGCGGCGCCCACGAGATACATGGGGACGTTCGAATCGATGAAGACCATCAGTAGCCGCCCCCTTCCAGGGGGTTGCGGTACCCGCGCTCAACCTCGCCGGTAACGCGCTCGACCTGTCCGGTCGGCCCGGTATGACGAACCGCGGCTCGAATCACATCGAGCTTGCGATCGATATCGGCGGAGGACTCGCGGCGACGAGCCGCGCTGACGGCTTGCCTCACCCAGTCGGCGACACTTAAGCCACTGGCCGCCGCGGCCTGTTGCAAGGCCGCGTACTCAGCATCGTCGAACAGCACTTGGAGTCGTTTTGTCATATGCATGAGTCTAAATGACTCATGGCAATGAGTAAATTTCGACGATTTTCGTTTAATGCGGGAAATAGGCTGGGTATAGTCGATTTCGCGTGACGCCCAGCAGGAGTGCAAGATGCATTCGCCCGAAGACACTCAGTTTCTCCCATCCCCCGCCAGCACCCGTCCGGGTAAGCAGGGCTTGTACGATCCGGCCAACGAACACGACGCCTGCGGTTTTGGTTTCGTAGCCGATATCCAGGGGCGCAAATCGAACGCCATCCTGCGCAATGCAATCGAGGTTCTGCGTAACCTCGACCACCGCGGTGCCTGTGGTTGCGAGGTCAATACGGGCGACGGAGCGGGCGTCCTGATGCAAATGCCGCACGCCTTCTTGAAAGAAGCCGCGCGAGATGCCCACATCACGCTACCGGAGCCCGGTCACTACGCGTGCGGCCTCATCTTCATGCCACGCAATCCGACCCAGCGTCGTCGAATCGAAGAGGTGTTTGCGCAAGTCGTGCAGGCCGAAGGGCAGACCTATCTCGGCGCACGTACGGTCCCAGTCGACAACTCAATGCTGGGCGAGACGGCGCGACAAAGCGAGCCGTTCATTCGACAAGTTTTCATCGAGCGCGGTGAAGATACGCCGGACGAGGCCTCGTTCGAGCGCAAGCTCTATGTCATTCGTAAGCGCGCCTACAACGAGATACGAGTCTCGACCGTCGGCGGCGCCGAATACTGGTACGTCGCGAGCCTCTCCCACAAGACCTTGGTCTACAAGGGCATGCTCACGACGGTGCAGCTCGATCAATATTTTCCGGATCTGCGCGATCCGCGCATGGAAACGGCCATCGCGCTCGTGCACTCGCGCTTCAGCACCAACACCTTCCCGAGTTGGGATCGTGCGCACCCCTATCGCTACATCGCTCATAACGGCGAAATCAACACGTTGCGCGGCAACATCAACTGGATGCGCGCCCGCGAGGCTTTGCTCGAGTCGTCGCTCTTCGGTGAAGACGTCTCAAAGATTACGCCGATCGTGAACGTCAACGGTAGCGACTCATCGATGTTCGATAACGTTCTCGAACTCATGGTGCTCGCCGGACGCTCCTTGCCACACGCCATGATGATGATGATTCCGGAGCCCTGGTCGAAAGACGAGAACATGGATCCGGCTCGGCGCGCCTTCTATCAGTTTCACTCAAGCTTGATGGAGCCTTGGGATGGGCCTGCCGCGGTGGCATTCACCGATGGGCTACGTATCGGCGCCGTGCTCGACCGCAATGGCTTGCGTCCGGGTCGATACTACGTCACCCGCGATGACATGGTGGTCGTTGCTTCCGAGGCAGGCGTGCTCGACATTCCGTCGGATCAAATCGTTCGCAAGGGGCGTTTGCAACCAGGGCGCATGTTCCTGATCGATACCGAGCAGCGCCGTATCGTCGACGATGAGGAAATCAAGCGTGCTGTCGTGAACGAACGGCCGTATGCCGAATGGCTCGACAAGCATCTCGTTCATCTCAAAGATTTGCCGCCGGCGCCACAGCTGCCCGCGCCTGAACCGGATTTGCTGCGCGCGCGTCAGATCGCCTTCGGCTACACCTTCGAAGATCAGCGCATCCTCATGGCGCCGATGGCCAAAGATGGTGTCGAGGCCGTGGGCTCCATGGGCAACGATACGCCGCTTGCAGTGTTGTCGAAGCGCTCGCGTTTGCTCTACGACTACTTCAAGCAGTTGTTTGCACAGGTCACCAACCCGCCAATCGATAGCATTCGTGAGGAAATCGTCACTTCCTCGGATGTTTGGTTAGGAGCGGAAGGTAATTTGCTCGAGCCGAAGCCGAGTGACTGTCGGCGCATCGAACTCAAAGGACCGGTTCTTACCAACGAAGAGTTTGCCAAGATCAGGCGCGTGCAGCTGCCGGGCTTGAAGGTGGGTACCGTCTCGACGCTCTTCCGCGCCTCGCGCGGCGTCGATGGTCTCGACAAGGCGATCGAACACTTGCGCAGCGAAGCGCGACGCCTGATCGAGGACGACGAGGTCAACATCCTCATCCTGAGCGATCGTGGCGTGAATCGTGAGCATGCGGCGATTCCGGCGCTGCTTGCCGTATCGGCGCTACATCACTATCTCATCCGAGAGGGTCTGCGGATGCGAGTCTCGCTCGCACTCGAGACCGGCGAGGCGCGTGAGGTACATCACTTCGCTCTGCTGATCGGTTACGGCTGCAGCGTCGTCAATCCGTATCTCGCTTTCGAAACGCTCGACGGGATGATTCGCGACGATCTGCTGCCCAATGTCGATCACAAGCTCGCTTGCGCCAATTTCGCCAAGGCCGCGACCAAGGGCGTCGTGAAAGTCATGTCGAAGATGGGCATCTCGGCGGTACAGAGCTATCACGGTGCGCAGGTGTTCGAGGCTGTGGGTCTCCGGCAAGATGTCATTGACGACTATTTCACCGGCACGGCATCTCGCGTCGGCGGCATCGGGCTTGATGTCATCGCCGAAGAAGTCCTCATGCGTCATTCAGCGGCTTTCCCTGAGCGAGTCGCCGCCGAACCGGTATTGCCTGCGGGCGGTCAATACCAGTGGCGTTCAGACGGTGAATTCCACGTCTTCAACCCCGAGAGTATCCATCGCCTGCAAAAGGCGGTGCGAACGGGTAGCTATGCGACCTTCAAGTCCTATGCCGAGCTAATCGACGATCGCTCTAAGAATCTCTCGACGCTGCGCGGTTTGCTCGACTTCAAACGGCGCGATGCGGTTCCTTTGGACGAAGTCGAGCCGATCGAGAGCATCATGCGTCGCTTCAAAACTGGTGCGATGAGCTATGGCTCCATCAGTCAGGAGGCGCACGAAACCTTGGCCATCGCCATGAACCGTATCGGTGGCAAGAGCAACACCGGCGAAGGCGGAGAAGATCCCGAGCGCTATAAACCTATGGCGAACGGCGACTCACGAAACTCCGCGATCAAGCAAGTCGCCTCGGGTCGTTTTGGCGTGACGAGTGAGTATCTCGTCAATGCCAAAGAAATCCAGATCAAGATGGCGCAGGGAGCCAAGCCAGGCGAGGGTGGTCAGCTGCCGGGTACCAAAGTGTATCCGTGGATTGCGAAGACACGTCACACGACCGCAGGTGTCGGTCTCATCTCGCCGCCGCCGCATCACGACATCTATTCGATCGAAGATCTCGCAGAGTTGATCCACGATCTGAAGAACGCCAACAACGAAGCACGTATCAGCGTGAAGCTGGTGGCGGAAGTCGGTGTTGGTACGATTGCGGCCGGCGTCGCCAAAGCGCATGCCGATGTGGTGTTGATCAGTGGTTATGACGGCGGCACAGGCGCATCACCGCTCACCTCGACGACCCATGCGGGCCTGCCTTGGGAGCTGGGCCTCGCCGAGGCGCACCAGACGCTCGTGCTCAATAATTTGCGCAGTCGTATCGTCGTCGAAACCGACGGCCAATTGAAGACAGGTCGCGATGTCGTCATCGCGGCTCTGCTTGGCGCCGAGGAGTTTGGTTTTTCGACCGCGCCGCTCGTATCGGTTGGTTGCATCATGATGCGAGTCTGTCATCTGAACACCTGCCCCGCCGGTGTGGCGACGCAGGATCCGCGCTTGCGCGAGCGCTTTGCAGGCAAGCCGGAGCATGTCGTCAACTTCATGCGCTTCGTGGCGACGCAGATGCGCGAAATCATGGCGAGCCTTGGGTTCCGTCGTGTCGACGAGATGATCGGTCGTACCGACTGCCTCGAAGTGGAGGCGGCGGTCGATCACTGGAAGGCACACGGTTTCGACTTCAGCAATATTCTGTATCAACCGGATCTTGGCCCTGAGGTGGGTCGACGCCAGTCAATCGCGCAGGATCATGGTCTTGAGAAGTCGCTCGATGCGACGCAACTCCTTGAGATTTGCAAACCAGCGATCGAGCGCGGACAGAAGGTCGAAGGCTCGCTCAAGATCCGCAACGTCAATCGAGTGGTCGGCACCATCACCGGTAGCGAGATCACGCGCAAGTGGGGTGCGGCTGGTTTGCCGGACGACACGATACGCATTCGCTTCAACGGCTCTGCGGGTCAAAGTTTCGGCGCGTTCATGCCGCGCGGTATGTCCTTCAGTCTTGAGGGTGATGCCAACGATTATGTTGGCAAGGGGCTCTCAGGCGGACGAATCGCCGTATTCCCGCCGAAGGATTCATCCTTCGCGCCAGAGCACAACATGATCATCGGCAACGTCGCCTTGTATGGAGCGACCGGCGGCGAGCTCTTCGTGCGCGGAATGGCCGGTGAGCGGTTCGCCGTGCGTAATAGCGGTGTGGATGCCGTCGTCGAGGCAGTCGGCGACCATGGTTGTGAGTACATGACCGGCGGTCGTGTCGTCGTGCTCGGTCCAACGGGCCGCAACTTCGGCGCTGGCATGTCAGGTGGCATTGCATACGTGCTCGATATCGACAGCACCTTCCTTCGCAAGGTCAACGCGCAAATGGTTGAAGTCGAGCGAGTCGAAGATGCAGAAGAAGCCGAAGCGCTCAAGGCGCTGATTCAGCGCCACATCGTTGCGACAGGCAGCGAGCATGCCCAACGTATCGTCGATGCGTGGCCGACCATGCTCAGCAAATTCGTTCGGGTCATCCCGAAGGACTACAAGCGCGTTTTGGCGTGCATCAAGCGGGCGCACGATCAGGGGCTCTCGGGTGACGAGGCGATCATGGCGGCGTTCGAAGAAAATTCGCGCGACTTGTCGCGTGTGGGTGGTAACTGATCATGGGTAAGCCGACAGGGTTCATCGAATATTTGCGCGAGACACCGCTCGATCGATCGCCGATCGAGCGAGTCAAAGATTGGCGCGAGTTCCACCACCATTTGGACGATCGCAGTCTGCGCAATCAGGCAGCACGTTGCATGGATTGCGGTGTGCCGTTTTGCCACACCGGCAAGATGATCAGCGGTGGCGCGGCAGGCTGCCCCGTCAACAATCTGATCCCCGAGTGGAACGACCTCGTTTATCGAGGGCTCTGGCGCGAAGCGCTCGATCGACTGCACAAGACCAATAACTTCCCCGAGTTCACTGGGCGTGTGTGTCCTGCGCCCTGCGAAGGTTCTTGCGTGCTCGGGATCAATGCACCACCGGTCACGATCAAGAACATCGAGAACACCATCATCGAGCGAGGCTTTGAGGAAGGCTGGGTCGTTCCCGAGCCGCCTAAGACTCGCACGGGTAAGAAGGTGGCGGTCGTCGGTTCGGGTCCTGCCGGCCTTGCTGCCGCGCAGCAATTGAACCGCGCAGGCCACACGGTGACGGTGCTTGAGCGTGCCGATCGACCCGGCGGACTTTTGATGTACGGCATCCCCAACATGAAACTCGATAAGCAGGATGTGGTGATGCGTCGCATCAAGCTGCTCGAGCAGGAAGGAATCAAATTCATCTGTAACGCGAACGTTGGTGATAACTACGAAGCGCAGATGATGCGTCGCGATTTCGATGCCATCGTGCTTTGCACCGGGGCAACTCAGCCGCGCGATCTTCCGGTCGAAGGACGACAGCTGTCAGGTGTCCATTTTGCGATGGATTATTTAACTGGCGCGACCCAGTCGGTTCTCGCCAAAAATCTGGGCGCGGCCGAGATGCATGCCAAAGGACTCGATGTCGTTGTGATCGGTGGTGGTGACACGGGCACCGACTGCGTTGGCACGGCGATGCGACAAGGCTGCCGCACACTCACTCAATTCGAAATCATGGCGAAGCCGCCATTGGAGCGTGCTGCCGATAATCCATGGCCGGAGTGGCCGCGGGTTTACAAGATGGATTACGGCCAAGAAGAGGCCGCAGCGAGGTTCGGTCAGGATCCACGCGCGTATCTCACGACCGTCAAGAAGTTCGTCGGTGACGATGTTGGCAAGCTCAAAGAAATTGTCACGGTCGATGTGCGCTGGGAGAAAAACGATCGCGGTCAGTTCATTCCGGTCGAGCAAGCAGGAACAGAGCGTACGCAACCCGCCCAGCTCGTGCTGTTGGCAATGGGGTTCACCGGGCCTGAAGCCGTGTTGCCGCAAGATCTCGGTATCGAACTCGATGACCGCCGCAACGTAAAGGCGGAGTACGGCAACTACGCCACTAACGTTCCGGGCGTGTTCGCTGCCGGAGATTGTCGCCGTGGGCAAAGCCTTGTCGTTTGGGCAATCAACGAGGGTCGTGGTGCGGCGCGCGAGTGCGATCGCTGGTTGATGGGATCAACTGAGCTGCCGTAGTCGCTGAGATTGGCGCGGATTCGCAAGGTTAAAAAAAACCCCGCGCAGGGCGGGGTTTTGATCGGCAGAAATCATCACTCCCGGGTCTGGCGCTATGCGGCGACTGCAAAGGAGTCGCCCCATGGACGCTAATTGAATCCGGCGGAACCGAGCTGTTAGCCGCTTCCTCGGGAGCCCCAAAATGAGGGGTCACCCTTTTCCGTGTCCACGTCGCCCGCCCGGGGTTGTGTGTTGTCTCACTGCCACGAACGTGGTGAGTATACAACCAACAATATGACTGTCCAGTGACAAAAATGCGACATGAGTCACGGAACCGTGATTAGTTACTCCAGTGCGGTCCCCGGGATAGCTCGACCAATTCGTAATACGTCTGCATATAGCCAGCGACCTGACCTTTCAGAAACAAGTAGTCGCCATCGGCGGTGCACCAGACGTCATAGGGGGGGTGTTCCTGCGGCAACTCGGGGTTGCTGACGAACTGGTAGTGCAAGGCGTCGAAGGTGCCGGCGCCGACGGTCACTTTTTCTGGGCCCACGAACACCAAGTTCAGGCCGATCGAGAACAGCATGGGGCCGGTCGCGCCGCGATGATCGGGCGATGAGAGCAACATCTGATGGATGCGCTGCACCACGCCCGGTTTGCTTTGATCGATCAAGCGCAGATGCCAGGCATCGCAAGCAATCGCATGGTTCTGAAAGGTAAGGAGCGGCGTGGCGAGATCCATGGTCTGCGAGACGCGACCCTCGAGCGACGTCCAGGTTTCGCATTCCGCGTATTGCGGATGGAAGCGAAACCAACCCGAACCCATGAACTTACTGCCGACCGAGAGTCTGACGAAACAGTCGGTCGGCATCCAATGCGCATCGAGTGAATAGGTGATGTCCCGCATCACCGAAGGACGATCGTCTATCTCGCAATGCGCGGTACAGGTTCGAGTGCCGTCGGCGTGCACGTCCATCCGGAAGTACTCGCGACCACGTTCCTGATTCAGGCGCTCGGGCTTCTTGCTGGTATAGAGGATCTTCCCCATCACGCTGCGATGATCGCGTTGCAGGATCGGAAGTTTCGGGTCGGCCGGTGCCTGTGCCATGAATGGGTGCTCCTCTTCGCGAAAAATGGGTTACCGATCGAGTGTAGTCCTCAACCCGCGTTGTTCGCCCATTCACGCGCCTCACGTGCCGCAGCGCGGAAGTGCGGCAGGTTGTAGACGAGCAATGCCGCGCCGATGATCGAGACGATCGTGGCGACGACGAACATCGAATAGCGCAGCTGCGATTCGTCAGCGAAGTAGTAGTCCGTGACCATCGCCACCGCTGTCGGTCCGATGAAGAAGCCAACCGCGTTCAGGACGAAGTAGTAGAAGGCGACGACCTGTGCACGCATGGTGGGCGGTGCAATCGCAACGACCGCGGCCGCACCGGCAGCTGTGGGTGCGGCTGCACCGATCGTCGCCGGGATCAGGAACAGCACCGAGAGCAAAGGCGTTGGCATTAAGGTGAAGAGGCAATAGCCCGTTGCCATGATGACGAAGGCGAGCAAGCAAACGCGCACATAGCCGTCTTCGTAACGTTTTTGGAACCAGTCACTGAGGAAGCCGCCGAGCAGTACGCCGAGCAGCCCGAAGACGATAGTGATGACGCCACGCCACTGGATCCAGTAGCCGAGTTCTTCCGGCGTTAAATGATAGGTGCGACGCAGGAACTCCGGAATCCAGAAACCGATGCCATAGGCCATGATGGCCAGGCCCGATAGCGCAAAGAACAACACCAGAAACGCACGCCAACGTTTGAGCAGATAAGCGAGCGTTTGGTTTACCGGCGAGGCAACGGGTTTTAGTCCGCTCACTAAAAATTCTCGTCGGACTGGCTCTTTGATGGTGAGAATGAGCAATGCCACGAGTAGGCCGGGTAGGCCCACGTAGATAAACATCAACTGCCAGGGCTCGTGCCAACCGATGATAGGCAAGTCGACCGGGCCGATTTCTTTGAGCTTAGGATAAATCGCGCCGCCGAAGATAAACGCGATACCACTGCCGCTCGAGACGCCGGCGGTATAAAGACCGATGGCGCGACCGATCTTGTCGGGCGGAAAATAGTCTTTAAGGATCGACATCGCCGAGGGGTTGAGAGCTGATTCGCCGGCGCCGACACCCACGCGCGCGAGAAACAGAGCGGCATACGAGGTCGCAAATCCACAAGCTGCCGTCATCAAGCTCCAGAAGACAACACCCGCAAAGATCAACCAGCGACGATTGCCGCGATCGGCGAACCAAGCGATCGCGACACCGAAGAAGGTGTAGAACACCGCAAAAGCGCCGCCTAGCAAGAGACTCATCTGGGTGTCGCTGATCTGCAAGCTGGCCTTGATGTCTGGCACGAGCAGCGCAATGATCTCGCGGTCGACGAACGCCAAGATGTAAGCGAGTAGCAGAACGAACACCACGTACCAGGAGTACAGGGGGTTCGGGTATGGGATCGTCTCGTTTCGTGTCATGCGGTCTCCTCGGCAGCGCACCGTTCTAGCTCATTCGGCGTCAACTTGAAAGTCAGTCACCACCCCGATTATTTCCTGCCGCTGCCGCCCGGGCATCCGTTCCCGATGGCGAAGTACACGCTCGTTTACGACTTGCTGCGTGAACGCGGGCTCTTGCCCGCATCGTCCATCGTCATTCCCGAAGAGGCTGCCAGAGAAGATCTCGCCCGGGTGCACACCGCAGATTATCTGCATCGCTTGTTCGAGACCGGTTTGTCTGCGACGGAGCAACGTGCGCTTGGCGTGCCATGGACGCCTCGTTTGTTACGGCGATCGCGCCTCGCGGTGCAAGGCACCTTGCTTGCTACGCGCGCCGCTCTCGAAGCTGGGAGAGCGGGTAATTTGGCGGGCGGCACTCATCATGCCTTTGCTGACCACGGCGAGGGTTTCTGTGTCTTGAACGACGTGGCGATCACCATTCGGCGTCTTCAGCACGAGGGCGCGATACAGAATGCACTCATCATCGACCTCGATGTCCATCAGGGCAATGGCACGGCGGCCATTTTCGAGAGTGATGATTCCGTGTTCACCTTCTCCATGCACGGTGAGCGTAATTATCCGGCGCGCAAGATGCGATCTTCGCTGGATGTCGGCTTGCCGGATGGCATCGATGATGCGCGTTATCTCGAAGAACTCGAGCAACACTTGCCAGAGCTCACGCGCCACTTCAAACCCGACGTGATTTTTTATCTTGCGGGTGTCGATGTGGCAGCCGGTGATCGTTATGGGCGTTTTTCACTGAGCGACGACGGTATCCGAGCGCGTGAGCGCCGCGTGCTCGAGTTCGCGAATCAAGTAGGTTTGCCTCTGGTGATCACACTCGCAGGCGGCTACGCAGCTGATGCTCTGCGCACTGCGTTGTTGCACTGCATCGTTTTCGAGGAAGCCATTCGATGAGTCGACCCCGTTTCATGCAACGTGTTTTACGCTTTTTTGCCGAGCGGCAACTGTTGCCGGAGGCGCGCATGCTCGAGTGGTATCCGCCATTTCTCGCCATGCGCATCAAAGTGATTCAACTCGATCGTCAGTGGCGTGAGGTGCGTATTCGGCTGCCGCTGAACGCGATCTCCCGCAATCCGGGCGGCGTCATGTTTGGAGGGTATCAAGCGGCACTCGCAGATCCGGTACCTGCCCTGGCCTGCGCCCGCATCTTTCCAGGCTATTCGGTGTGGACTCGCTCGATGCTCGTAGACTTCGAACTCGGTGGTAGCACGGATCTCGAACTACGTTTTGCCTTTCCCGAGGAGCTTGAGAACACGATCCGTGAGCAGCTCGCTCGAGATGGACGAGCCACGCCGTCATTCGAATACGGCTATTACTTGAGTGATGGTCGACGGTGTACGCGCGTCGTCAACACGGTCGCTATTCGACCGAGAGGCTATAGCAAAGCGACGACGCCACCCGCGCCGCGCGAAGGGGTCAACTGACCGAGGCGTCCTCGACCATCAGGCTGCGAAGCTTCTTGATGGCGTTGGCTTCGAGTTGGCGGATGCGTTCGGCCGACACGCCGTACTTGGCAGCTAGATCATGTAGCGTGGCTTTCTCGGCATCGCCTGCCATCCAGCGACTCGCCAGGATGTCGCGACTACGCGCATCGAGTGAGGCGATCGCGCGGGTGAGGCTCGCGTGCGATTCATCATCCCATTCTTCGCTTTCGACCTGTTCAGCAGGATCGGCATTCGCCGCGGGCAGATAGGTCGCCGGCGAGTAGGCTTCGTCTTCTTCGGACTCGCTCGGTGTCGGATCAAAAGACAGATCGCGCGCCGCCAAGCGACGCTCCATCTCAGTGACCTCGGCCGGCGTGACGCCGAGCTCGTTCGCCACGGCCTGCGTCTCGCTCGGTGAGAGCCAAGTGAGATTCTTCTTCATGCGACGCAGGTTGAAGAACAACTTACGCTGCGCTTTGGTGGTCGCCACTTTGACGAGGCGCCAGTTGCGCAACACGTATTCGTGAATCTCGGCGCGAATCCAGTGCACCGCGAAGGAGACGAGTCGTACCCCCATCTCCGGATCAAAGCGTTTGACGGCCTTCATGAGACCGACGTTGCCTTCCTGCACGATGTCGCCCATCGGCAGGCCATAACCGGAGTAACCACGCGCGATGTGCACCACGAAGCGCAGGTGCGACAGCACGAGGTCGCGTGCGGCGTCGACATCGCCGTCTTGGCGAAAGCGTCGGGCCAGCGCCTGCTCGTCTTCGCGCGACAGCACGGGCACGCGCGAGACCCGCTCGAGGTAGGCATCGAGGCTACCAAGCGGCCCGGTCAGTGCGAGATCGGTATGTCGGGGGGCGAGGGCGGTTACGTTCATAGGGTTACCTTCCAGCCAGAGTTTAGCACTCCCCTGATTCGAGTGCTAAACACGGCAGAAGTTCCCCAGGACCTGGGCCCCTGGGGCCCCCCGGGGGGCAGGTTAGCCCCTCGCTTCGATCCGGCTGAGGTGTCGCGCCGCACCGAGCCAAGCCCCGACTAGGCCGAGGCTGGCGCCGGCTAGGAGCAGGGTCGCCGCCTCTCTGCCCCCAAGGCCCGCGAGTCGAAACTCGCTGCCGTAGAGGGAGGCGAGTCGAGCCACCGGGATATCGAGGGCGAACATCACCCCCTGGGTGATGGCCAGCGCGATGAGCCCGCCGAGGGCACCGAACAGAAGCCCCTCGTAGATGAAGGGCCGTCGGACGAAGGCGTTGGAGCCACCGACTAGCTTGGTGACCTCGATTTCGGCGCGGCGGGCACCGATCTCGAGCCGCGTCACGTTGCCGATGACCGCCAGCACCCCGACGCCGAGCATGATCGCGATGGACGAGAACAAATCCTTCAGCATCTGCAGGATCGCAGCGAGCCGTTCTACCCATTGGGTATCGACTTGGGCTGTCTCGACTTCCGGGAACTCGGCTAGGTCCGATTTGAGGGCCTCGACTTCGTCGGCGCTCGAGTGGGCGGCAGCTGGTCGCAGTACGAGCACATGTGGCAGGGGATTCTCGGGAAGCGCGTCTAGCGCTGCACCGAAGCCTGAGCGATCGCGAAATTCGAGCAGTCCTTGCTCTGCAGAAATCAACGTTACCTCGTCGATCGTGCTGCGCAGTTTGAGAGAAGCGGCGAGCTTCTCCGCCTCTTCGAGCGGCACCTCGGTTTTCAGATACACGGTGACATCGATGGCTTCAGCAATACCGCCTGTGACTTGTTCGGCGTTTTTAACGAGCAACCACAGGGTCGCCGGAAACGACAGCGCGATACCGATTACGGCGGTCGTGAGCAGTGATGCCATGGGGCGTCGCAGAATACGGCCGAGCGCCGCTAGCAAAGCTTGGATGTGTCGCGTGAACCAGATTGAGGGCGTGATCATGCGACCACCTGTCCATCAGCGATGTGGATTTCGCGCTGACCGAATTCCTGTACGAGGGCGAGGTCGTGTGTGGCGATCACCACCGTGACTCCGACTTCCTGAAAGCGCTTGAAAAGTTGCATGACATCGCGAGCGAGCGCGTGATCGAGATTGCCCGTCGGTTCGTCCGCGATCAGGATCGTGGGTCGTGCGACGACCGCGCGGGCGATACCGACGCGTTGTTGTTCGCCGATCGACAGCTCAAGCGGTAAGGCGCGCTCATATTGTAAAAGACCCACTTGATCGAGCGCTGCTCGCACGCGCTTGTCGATATCGCGAAATGGCGTATCCGAGACGATCAGGGGCAGTGCGACGTTGTCGTAAACGGGACGGTCCATCAAAAGTTGGTGATCTTGGAAGACCACGCCGAGTCGACGTCGGAAAGCGGGGATCGCACGCGATGGAAGCTCGCCGGTATCTTGGCCATTGACGACGACGGTGCCGCGCGTCGGCCTCTCGAGCAAGGAAATAAGCTTCAAGATCGAGCTCTTGCCGGCGCCCGAGCGGCCAGTCAAAAAAACAAATTCGCCGGCACCAATTTGCAGGGTGACATCCCGCAGGGCTTCTCGGCCATTCGGATAGCGCTTGAATACGCGCTCAAAACGAATCATGCGACATCACTCTCCATCGATGAGTGCCGCGGCGAAAGCAGCCGCATCGAACTCACCAAAATCATCTGCGCCTTCACCGATGCCGATGTAACGGATCGGCAGCCCCAGTTGCTTGGCGATCGCGAGGACGATGCCGCCCTTGGCTGTGCCATCGAGTTTGGTCAGAACGAGACCCGTCACGCCCACGGCTTCATGAAACTGTTTGGCTTGGACGAGTGCATTCTGCCCTTGGTTCGCATCGAGCACGAGCAAAACTTCATGCGGCGCACTCGGATCGGCTTTGCCGAGTACGCGACGTACCTTGCGCAGCTCTTCCATCAAATGTGCCTGGGCTTGCAGGCGACCTGCTGTGTCGGCGATCAAGACATCAACGCCTCGACTGCGCGCGGCGTTGATCGCATCAAAAGCAACGGCCGCAGGATCAGCACCACTTTGTTGAGCGACCAGTTCTGCGCCGCTGCGATTCGCCCAGATTTCGATTTGTTCGACGGCGGCGGCACGGAAGGTATCTCCGGCCGCCAACATCACTTTGAGACCATCACGCGCGTAGCGAGTGGCGAGCTTGCCAATGCTCGTCGTTTTGCCAGACCCGTTCACCCCGACAACGAGGATCGTATACGGCTTAGCGGAGCGATCGATGACGAGTGGTTTCGCCACCGGTTGCAGCACCGCCGTGATGTCTTCGCGTAGTGCTTGTCGCAAGGCGTCGACGTCATCGAGTTGATGTCGCGCGATCCGCTTGCGCAGGCCTTCGAGCAGTTCGGTCGTTACTGCCACACCGACATCGGCTTGCAGCAAGCGCGTTTCGAGTTCCTCGAGTATTTCTGCATCGATCTTGCGCGCGCCGAACAGGCGGCCAAGACCCGAGGCCAGACCGCCTTGCGGCTTGATCAGGCGGTCTTTGAGTCGGGCGAAAAAACCGCCCTGGGATTCGGCTGGCATAGGTGGGTGGATTTTAGGCTACCCTGCGCCTCCCATGGCCAACTCCAACGAAGTTCGCATCATTGCGGGTCAGTGGCGCGGTCGGAAAATTCGTTTTCCGGCGGGTACGGCCATTCGGCCGACGCCCGATCGCGTGCGCGAAACTCTTTTTAACTGGCTCGCGCCGATGATTCGAGGAGCGCGCGTACTCGATGCATTCGCCGGCAGTGGCGCACTCGGACTCGAGTCCGCCTCGCGCGGTGCGGCCAGTGTGGTGTGCCTCGAAACGGATGGCCGCTGTGTGACAGCGTTGCAGGAGCGTTGTCGCGAATGGGGCGCTGCGCAAGTGGATATCGTGCGGGCCGATGCGCTGCGCTGGCTCGCGGCCACGCGGCCGAGTGCAAGCGAGCCCTTCGACCTCGTATTTCTCGACCCCCCTTTCGATGCCGATTTGTGGTTGCGAGTCGCGAATCGTCTGGAAGCTGGCGACTGGTTATCTTCAGGCGCCTATGTCTATCTCGAGCTGCCCGTCGAACGTGAGTTGGCTGGATTGCCACCCAACTGGAAACCGTGGCGCAAGGGCAGGGCTGGCGAGGTCGGGTATCATTTGCTGCGACGACAACTTGAGGGAGGGGAGCCTTCATGAAGCGAAACGCCGTCTACCCGGGCACCTTCGACCCGATCACGAATGGTCATCACGATCTCGTGCGTCGTGCATCGAGCATCTTCGCGAAGGTCGTGATTGCGATCGCAGCGAATCCCAACAAGGCGCCGCTCTTTCCGCTCGAGCGTCGTGTCGAGCTCGCGCGTGCAGTGCTCGCGGATTTGCCGAACGTCGAAGTGATGGGTTACTCAGAACTCACTGTCGACTTCGCACGCAAGAATGATCTCAACGTGATCGTGCGCGGTTTACGAGCCGTCTCCGATTTTGAGTTCGAATTTCAGCTTGCCAATATGAGTCGGCACCTTGCTCCTGAGATCGAGACCGTGTTCATGACCCCGCAGGAGCAGTTCACCTTCATTTCTTCGACGCTGGTGCGCGAGATCGCAATTCTCGGCGGCGACGTGTCGGAGTTCGTGCATCCGGTGGTGGCGAGCGCACTGCGCGAACATCGCCGAGTGCCGAAGTAAGTTCACCGGCTTTGGCGAGATCGACCGCTCGCCACAAATACCACGCGGCGGCAGAACGATAAGGAGCCCAGCGTGCACCGTGGCGAGCAAGCTCGCCAGGTGTTGGTAATTCTTTGCGCTTGAATAACAATTTGAAGCCATTGCGCACGCCATAGTCGTCGACGGGCAGCACATCCGGTCTTCCTAGTTGAAACATCAGCATCATCTGCACCGTCCAGCGACCGATACCGCGAACGGCAACGAGACGCTCGACGATCGCCTCATCATCCAGTGTTAGCAGCGTGCGCGTATCGGGCACGATGCCATCGAGTGTCTTGCGTGCCAGATCTTGTAGCGCGATGACTTTAGCTGCGGAAAGCCCGGCGGCTCGCAAGCTCGACGCATCGAGTGACAGTACGACCGCAGGCGTTGGAAACCCATTTTCGTCGAGCGGATCAAGGCCGCAAACGCTCACGAAGCGTCGCAGGATCGAGCGTGCCGCCGCGCCACTGATCTGCTGCGACACGATCGCTTCGGCAAGATGGCGAAAGGGGGATGCGCATTCGGTGGCGCGCAGTCGATACGGACCTAGGATTGAAATCAGGCGCGCCATTCGCGGGTCGGTTTTTGCAAAGTGCGGGAGTAGTGTGCGACGCGTAAGTAATTTCGATTTCAACTCTGACATCGATTACACCAGTAAGTTGATCTTTGACCGAGCACTCGATGTCGTATTAGCTCTTCGCAATAACGACAAGGTTCGCCAGCGCGCTCATAAACGAAAAGTTTCTGGCGGAAGTAGCCTGGCTTGCCATCGGCGCCGACGTAGTCACGCAGGGTGGTGCCACCAACGCGAACCGCCATCGCCAAGACTTCTTTGATAGCGGCGACCAGTTTTTGCACTTCGTCGCGCGATAGACCCTTGGCCTGTCTGCCCGGCCTGATACCGGCATGAAACAGTGCCTCGCTCGCGTAGATATTGCCCACTCCAACTACGATCGCTGCATTCATGATCAATAATTTGATCGCAACACGGCGGCCGCGAGTCGCCTGCCAAAGATGGGCCTGATCGAAAGCCGCCTCGAGCGGCTCGGGACCTAAGTTACGCAGCAGTGGATGCAGCGACTCGTCACCACTGATGCAGTGCAATGAGCCGAATCGACGTGGGTCGTTGAAGCGCAAGACCTTGCCAGACTCGAGTAACACATCGATGTGATCGTGTTTGAGACGTGGTGTGTCGGCCGGCAAGACGCGCAGGCTTCCCGACATGCCAAGATGCAGCAGCAGCGAGTCGCCTGAGTCGAGTTGGAACAACAGGTATTTCGCGCGTCGTCGAACGGCGACGATACGAGTGCCAGCGACCCTCGAGGGCATATCGCCAGCGACGGGCCAGCGTAGTCGCGGCTCGTGTATGCACAACGCAGAAACACGAACGCCGCAGACGTAGGGCTCTACGCCGCGGCGCGTGGTTTCAACTTCGGGCAGTTCCGGCATGACGGCGTGCCGTCATCCTGCGCAGAGGGCGCAGGGCGCCGATTACTTGATCTTGGTTTCTTTGTACGCCACGTGCTTGCGCACGACCGGGTCGTACTTCTTCACGTCCATCTTCTCGGGATGAAGACGCTTGTTCTTCATCGCGACATAGAAGTGACCGGTACCGGCGGTCGAAAGCAGTTTCACTTTTTCGCGCATGGGTGCGTGCTCCGGCTCAGATCTTCATGCCTTCGGCGCGCAGCTGCGCGACGACGGCATCAAGACCGTTCTTTTCGATGGTGCGAAGGGCGGTGGTGCTGACACGCAGCGACACCCAACGCTTCTCGCCCTCCAGCCAGAAACGCTGCGTACGCAGGTTCGGCAGGAAGCGGCGACGCTTCTTGTTGTTCGCGTGCGAGACGCGGTTGCCCGTGGTGGGACGCTTGCCAGTGAGTTCGCAGACGCGGGACATCGGAGGAAGCCTTTTAAAATCAGTTGGTTACGACTGCCCGGGGCTGTGGCACCCGTGCAAAGGGTCGCTTTTATACCAGTCTGGTCGGCCCGGGGCAAGTGTTCGTGGGTATCGGCCGCTCTCAGATCACCCCTTTTTCGGCGAGCGAAACGACCCTGGGGCCTGCGACGATCAAATGGTCCAGCACCCGGATGTCCACGAGTGCGAGCGCCTCTCGCAGGCGCAAGGTGACGAGCTCGTCAGCCCGACTCGGCTCGGCGACGCCCGAGGGGTGATTGTGCGCGAAGATCAAACTGGCTGCATTGTGAGCAAGCGCCTGCCTGACAACTTCGCGCGGATGCACGCTCGCGCCATCGATGGTGCCGCGGAACAGCTCCTCGAAGGCAATCAGACGGTGACGCGTATCGAGATAGAGACAGCAGAAAACCTCGAAGGGTCTGTCTCTGAGCTTTGCGATCAGAAAGCGCGAGGTCTCCCCAGGCGAGTTCAGCGACCCGCTGGCGTGCAGTTCAGCGGTGTAGTGGCGCCTGGCCAGTTCGAGGGCGGCGGCAAGCCGAGCGGTTGTTCGGTGGCGGTGTGTCTGCGGTAGGGCCTTGATCACGGCCTGCAGTGACCCGTGCCTCGATAACAGAGCGGTACCGGCGGTTGGGCGGCCGATCAACAGGCTCAAGAGTTCACTGTCGGTGAGGGTCTCGATCCGTGGTACGCAACGCGTCGCTTGCGAGTTCATGAGGCTGAAGAGCATCGCGTGGTTGGCGAGCGGCGAGCCAGTGCCAAAACTGGATCGAATCGCCCCATAACCAACCGGCGTTCGACGCCGTGACCGACCATCGCCGATAATCGCGCGATGTCGACTTTGCAACATCGCCGGATCGTTCTCGGAGTCAGCGGGGGTATCGCCGCCTATAAAGCGCCGGATCTGGTCCGTCGCTTGCGCGAGCGCGGCGCTGAGGTGCAGGTGGTGATGACGGCCGGTGCGCAGCGCTTCGTCACCCCCACCACCTTTCAGGCAGTCGCGGGTCGCGAAGTGCGCGCGGAGTTATGGGATCCGGCGGCGGAAGCCGCGATGGGTCATATCGAGCTCGCTCGTTGGGCTGATTTGATTTTGCTCGCGCCTGCCACGGCGGATCTCATCGCCAGGCTCTCCGCAGGACGCGCCGATGATTTGCTGACGACCTTGGTACTCGCCACCGAGGCCAAGGTCGCGCTGGCGCCTGCGATGAATCGTTTGATGTGGTCACACCCGGCAACCCAAGCCAATATCACGATCTTGCGGCATCGCGGCGTCGAAGTGCTCGGTCCAGGCCGCGGTGAGCAAGCCTGTGGTGAAACGGGCGATGGCCGTATGCTCGAACCGCTCGAGATCGTCGCCGGTGTTGAGCGTCTGCTGCCCAACGCAGAGGGCGCTGCACTCGCGGGCAAACGGGTGTTGATCACGGCAGGGCCGACGCGTGAGCGGCTCGATCCGGTGCGTTACATCAGCAATCGCAGTAGCGGCAAGATGGGGTTCGCGCTCGCCGAGGCGGCTCGTGCTGCCGGTGCTGAAGTCACCTTGGTTGCGGGCCCCGTGCATTTGCCGACGCCGAACGGCGTCAAACGTATCGATGTCGAAAGTGCCGCGCAGATGCACGAGGCCGTCGATGACGCTGTCGGCACGGCAGATGTTTTTATCGGTACTGCCGCGGTGGCGGATTATCGGCCGGCGGTCGTCGCGGAACGGAAGATCAAAAAAAGCGGCGAGCGCGTCGAGATCGTGCTCGAGCGCACGCCCGATATCCTAGCTTCCGTTGCCGCGCGTGCGCAGCGACCCTTCGTGGTGGGCTTCGCTGCCGAGACCCACGATGTCGAGAACTATGCGCGCGGCAAGCTCGAGAGTAAGAATCTCGATCTGATTGCTGCCAATGAAGTCGGCGACGACAAAGTTTTCGACCGTGACGACAATAGCCTCATCGTGCTGTGGCGTGATGGGCGTGTACCCATCGGGCCTGCGAGTAAGCAGGTCGTCGCCAAAGAATTAATCGAACTTATAGCCGCGAGGATCAACACCTGATGTCCCGTCGCCCTTTGAAAGTCCGTATTCTCGATCCGCGTATCGGCGGAGAGTTTCCTCTGCCTGCGTATGCCACCGACGGCTCGGCGGGTCTCGATCTGCGTGCCTGTCTCGATGCCCCACTCGAATTGGCACCGGGACGAACCGAGTTGTTGCCGACAGGATTGGCGATTTGGCTCGAGGATCCCGCGCTTGCCGCCGTGATCCTGCCGCGCTCGGGGCTCGGTCACAAACACGGCATCGTGCTTGGCAACTTAGTCGGTCTGATCGACTCGGACTATCAAGGCCAGTTGATGGTCTCGTGCTGGAACCGTGGCACGACGAGTTACACGATTCAGCCGGGCGAGCGGATCGCGCAGCTGGTGATCGTGCCGGTCGTGCAGGTCGAGTTGGAAGTCGTCAATGAATTCACCGCGACCGATCGTGGTGCTGGCGGCTTCGGCAGTTCCGGACGCGGGTGATCGCCGCGCGAGTTAGCTCGCGCGTTCCAAGATGGCGGTCACGCCCATGCCACCGGCGGTGCATACTGAAATCAAACCGCGCTTGGACGAGGCATCTTCCGCGAGCAGTTTGGCGAGCGTGCCGATGATGCGCGCGCCGGTTGCCGCAAACGGATGACCGATCGCGACGCTGCTGCCTTTCACATTCAGTCGAGCACGATCGATGCTCCCAAGCGCCTGTTGGCGACCCAGTCGATGGCGACAGAAGTCTTCCGACTCCCAGGCCTTCAGGGTGCACAGCACCTGCGCCGCGAAGGCTTCGTGGATTTCGTAGTAGTCGAAATCCTGAAGGCTTAGCTTGGCGTCATCGAGCATCGCCGGCACCGCATAAGCTGGTGCCATCAAAAGACCTTCATCGCCATCGACGAAGTTCACTGCAGCTGCTTTACCAAAACTCAGCCAAGCCAGCACGGGCAGGCCTGCTGCCTGTGCCCAAGACTCACTCGCGAGCAGCACGGCAGCGGCACCATCGGTGAGTGGTGTGCTATTGCCCGCCGTCAGAGTGCCGGCTGTTGAGCGATCAAAACTCGTCCGTAGCGAGGCGAGCTTCGCTAGCGAGGCATCGGCGCGCAGGTTGTCGTCCCGGTGCAGTCCCGCCAGTGGCGTGACGAGATCGGCGTAAAACCCCGCCTGCCAGGCGGCAGCTGCGTTGCGATGGCTGTCGTACGCCAGTTGGTCTTGTTCGGTGCGAGTGACGCGCCACTTTTGCGCCATGCGTTCGCAGCTCTCGCCCATCGAGAGTCCAGTGCGAGGCTCGCCCGCATTCGGTAACTCGGGGACGAAGTGTCGCGGTCGCAGCGACAGAAAAGGCGTGATTTTCGCGAGTGCACCCCGTGCTCGATGCGCTCTCATCAAGATTTGCCGATAGCTGCGCGGATAGACGATCGGCGTATCGCTCACGGTATCGACGCCAGCTGCGATGCCGCAGTCGATTTGACCGAGCGCGATTTTATTGGCGATCTGGATCGCGGCTTCGAGGCTCGTTCCGCAAGCGCGTTGTAGATCGTAAGCCGGTGTGTGCGGATCGAGCGTTGTGCCGAGCACGCTCTCGCGTGCGAGGTTGAAGTCTTTCGAGTGCTTCATCACGGCACCCGCAGCAACCTCGCCGAGTTGTTTTCCGGCCAGTCCATACTTGTCGACGAGGCCCTGTAGGGCCGCGGTCAACATCGACTGATTGTCGAGTTTCGCGTAGGCGCCGTGGGGGGGGGGCCGCCCCCGCGTCGGCGCCGTGGGCTCGCGCAAACGGAATGCGCGAGCCCCCGATGATGGCAACGCGCCGAACTGACTGGCCGACCAACATATCAGCGTGCCTGGCCTTGCTTCAGTCGCTCGTGATAGCGATCACGCAGTGCGCGGTGACGCGAATCGAGCGATTCGAGCTGACCATTGGCGACGACGAGTTCGGGCAAGCTCGAGACCTCGAGCGGATCGCCAGACCACATCACAAGATCCGCAGGGCGCCCAACGGCAATGCTGCCGAACCGATCAGCGACACCAAAGATTTCAGCCGGGATGCGCGTGATGGCCGCAAGCCCATCTGCGAAGGGCATCCCGTGACTGACCGCATTGCCGGCGGCTTGTCGGACTTTGCCCGCATCGTGCACTTCGGGGCTGCGCATGGAGAAGGCGACCGTGACGCCCGCGGCGCGCAGTCGAGCTGCGTTCGTGAGCGTTGCGCCCAAAGTGTCGAAGCTGTTCGGCAAGTTGTCGAGCGGATCGAGAATGACCGGAACGTCTGCGGCTGCAAGCTCTGCAGCCACGCGCCACGCTTCGGCACCACCGCGGATCACGCCGCGGATCTTCTCTTCTTTGATGAACTGCAGTGTTCGGCGAATGTCGACGGCGCGATCGACGTCGAAGACGAACGGACCTGCGCCCTTCAGATAGTCGAGCAGCACCTGGCGACCCGAGGGGGTCAGCAGACGCTCGTCGTGCACCATGACCAGATTCGGCGCACGTGCTTCGACCACGGCCTGACGCAGCAACATGAATTGCGCGGCACGGCTACCGCCCGAGAGATCATTGGCATCGCCACCGACGTCGATGAACATCGCGCGCTGATTGCCAGGCAGTGAGCCATCGAGCGACGTTGGAGCGCCGAGCCCGGCTACCAGGCTGCCGCCCGAGACGGACCCCGGCGTGAGCACCGTGAAGGTCACGCCGTTGCTGCGATGGATCGGCAGCGACATCGACTCCGGATTGAAGGCCATAGTGACATCAAACTCAGGGCGCATTTGACCCAAGCGATGTGAGTGATCGCCCGTCGTGCTCTCGAGGCCAATCTCCTCGAGGCCGATACGGGCCAAACCGCCGAACGTTCCCGGCGTCACCGCCTTGCCAGCCGCATCGACCACCTGCACACCGGCTGGTGCCGAGAGGTTCTTGCCGATGGCCGTGATGCGACCGTCTTGCACCAAAAGATCCGTGCTCTGTAACGGTGCGGTGGCATCCGCTGTGACCGTGTGTACGGTCGCGTTGCGAATCAACAGAGACGCCGTGCCCGCTTGAGC
>JBMTZD010000009.1:0-52308 GCA_049455235.1 Steroidobacteraceae bacterium | reverse complement strand
CTGCGTATCGACATCTACGAGACCATTGCGGACACCGGCGGCGCCGGTAAACACCGAGGTGGTAACGGCCTGCGCATCGGCTATCGCTTCCTCGAGCCGGGTGAGATCTCGATCCATGACGATCGTTGGCTCACCTACCCGTGGGGCGCTAATGGCGGCGAGCCCGGTGCTCGCAGTCGCAAGCTGTTGCAGCGCGCCAATGGCACCGAAGAGTTGCTTCCCTCCAAGATCGACCACGTCAAGGTGGAAGCGGGCGACCTGTTGATCGCCGACACCTGGGGCGGCGGCGGCTGGGGAGACCCGCTCGAGCGTGATGCCAACCTGGTCGCGTTCGACGTCGTTGCGGGTCTCGTGACCGTCGAGGGTGCTAAGCGCTACGGCGTGATCGTCGATGCCGACGGCAATGTCGACGAGGCGGCTACGGCGAGCTTGCGCAAGCAGATGGCCTCCAAGCGCGGTAAGAAGAAAATCTTTGACCGCGGCTTCGAGTCGATCGACGAGCTCAAGTCACGCTGCAAGGCCGAGACGGGCTTTGATCCGCCGGCGGCACCGCGCTTCACCAAGTGGGCTGCGGTCGCGGCCGAGGCGATGAAGCGCGCCGAAGCGGCGGGCAAGAAGGGCTCCAAGGCCGCCTAAGGTCTTGAGCCTGATCAGGCCTTGAACGAAAGTCCCCGTACCCGACCAGGTGCGGGGACTTTTTTTTAGCAAGTGGGGTTTGAGATGACCGACAAGTATGTCGATGTGGGCTACGCCAGTACCAATATCGGTTACGGGCGTAAAGCAGCTGTCCTCGTGGTCGATTGGCAACTCGCCTTCACTGATCCACGCTTTGAGCTCGGCGGTCTCGACCGACTGCATCGAGCCCGCGATAACACCGCCGAATTCCTGAAAGTCGCGAGAGCCGGCGGATTACCTGTCGCCGCGTGCTACACGGCCTATTGCAGCAACAAGGACATGCCGTTTTGGAAGGTCGCGGCCGTTCGCAAGGAATTCTTCTACGGTCACGAGTGCACGGCGATGGATCCGAAGATTCATGACCCGTCCGACTTCACTTACTGCAAGAACGCTCCGTCGATGTTCTTTCAAACGCCGCTCATCACGTTTCTCGTAAAGGAGAATGTCGACACCGTCTTGGTCACCGGCTGCACGACAAGCGGCTGCGTGCGCGCGACCATCGTGGATGCTTTCTCTTACGGTTTTCACGTGCAGGTGTTGGCCGATTGCTGTGGCGACGCCGAGGAAGGTCCGCACAACGACACCTTGCGAGATGTCGGTCGTCGCTATGCCGACATCACCGATCGAGCCTCAGCAGAGGCCTGGATACGATCAACGACCCACAGCGCCCGTTGATTCGATTGGTCCTCATGAGACGCCCCGAGTGAGCCTACCGAGTCCTGAACGTCGCTTAGTGCTACAAGCGGCACTCGCCTTGAGTGGCGGTTTACTACTGCGGATCTCGGCCTCAGCGGCGAGCGCTGCCGACGCCGCAATCCGTTTCGATGCTTACCTCGAGATCACACCTGACGGACGTATCCGCATTACGAGCCCACAGTCCGAAATGGGCCAGGGCATCCACGATGCGCTGGCGAAGATCCTAGCGGAAGAGCTCGAGGCGAACTGGAGCGACGTCGACATCGTGCTTCCAACCGCAGACGATGCCTTGATCAACCCGCTCACCCGTCGTCATCGAACGGCAGCAAGCGAATCGATCAAAATTTATCGCGACGTGATGCGGCGCATCGGAGCGAGCGCCCGCGAGATGCTTTTGCAGGCGGCTGCCCAACGATGGCAAGTCGACGTTAGCGAATGCGACGCCCGAGGTTCGGCGATACACCACCGAAAATCGGCGCGACGGCTAAGTTACGGCGCGCTCGCGCTCGCCGCAGCGGCGCTACCGGTGCCTCAGAGTCCAGGCTTCAAAGAACCCAAAGATTATCGCTTGGTTGGCCATACGACACCGCGGAAAGACACCCCCCCCAAGGTGACCGGTCGTGCAACCTACGGCATCGATGTGCAACGCCCAGGCATGCTTTACGCTGCATTGCGTCGCTCGCCCGTGGTGGCCTCGCGTGTCATATCGTTCGATCGCGAGCGGGTGCTCACCCGCCCGGGCGTCATCGATGCCTTCGAGGTAGAGGAGGGCGTGGCGATCATCGCGACCTCAACCTGGGCCGCCTGGCAAGCGGCAGCGGACCTCTCGGTCGAATTCGACGAGACGCCCGCGCAAAACTTCGACAGCGAGGCTCTGCGCATCGAAATGCGCAGAGCGCTCGATGCGGATGACGAGGCGCGCATCGGTCGCGCGCTCGACGGTCCTGCTTATGACCGCGACGCAACGCTCACGGCACTCGCAGGCGCAGCGCGACAGGCCGAGTGGCGTTACGAGGTGCCGTTTCTAGCGCACGCGGCGCTTGAGCCGCTTTGTGCGACGGCCGTCGTGTATGCGGATCGGGCTGAAGTCTGGGCCCCCACGCAACAACCTGATCGCTGTCGCGACGCGATCGCGGCGATCACCCGGTTACCGCGCGAACGCTGCACGCTGCACGTGACTTTCTTAGGTGGTGGCTTCGGGCGTAAATGGGAAACCGACTTCGTACGTCAGGCCGTAACGATCGCTCGCGAAGTGGCTCGCATTCGACCCGGCACACCCGTGAAGCTAACTTGGACTCGCGAGCAGGACTTTCTTCATGATCGATTTCGTCCCGCTCATGTTGCGCGATCGCGCGTTGGGCTTAGCGAGGATGACCAACTGCTCGCAGTACATAGCCGAATTACCGGCCCGAGTATCTTCAGCTTTCAAAAGCGCAACTTACCACCGGGAATCGCCGATCCGTTCGCGACGGGGCTTTTGATCAATGATTTCTATCGTATACCGGCACGACTCGCCGATTACGTGGAGACTCCAGCACCGGTACCCATCGGTACATGGCGCTCGGTCGCACAGTCTCAAAACGGGTTCTTCGCCGAGAGCACTATCGATGATGTGGCTGCGTTGACGAATCGCGATCCGTGGGAGTTTCGTCGCGAATTATGTGCACACGATCGCCGAGCAGTGGCGGTACTCGATCGGATCGCAGAGCTGGGGGACTGGCGTCGCCCCTTGAATAAGGCACCAGAGAATGCTCGGCGCGGACGCGGTATCTCTTTGAGCATCGCTTACGGATCCTATTGTGCTGAGATCGTCGAAGTCACCGTCGTCGGAAGGCGCGTCACGATCGACAAAATCGTTGCTGTGTTCGACTGCGGCCTGATGATCGACCCCGGCACGGTCGATGCGCAGATATCCGGAGGCATCGTCTTTGGACTCTCTGCCGCAATCGATGGCGAAATCCGCTTCGAGCAAGGTGCCGCGGTACAGCGTAACTTCGACGCTGCGCCAGTCTTGCGGATGTCTCAAACCCCGAAGATCCTCGTAGACCTGCTGCGCACGGATCATGCGCCGGGCGGTGCCGGCGAGGCGAGTGTCCCGGGTGTGGCGCCGGCGCTCGCGAGCGCCATCCACATGGCCACCGGCACGCGACCGCGCCGTTTGCCGCTCGTCGCTGACGGCTGGGAGTTCGCGTGAGTCTGCAACGAATCGGCTTCTGGCTCGGCGCGGGCCTCTTTTCTTTGATGCTGGCATTACCCGCACCGGAATCGCTTTCACTCGAGGGCTGGCGTGTAGCCGCCTTAACCGTGCTGATCGGTTGCTGGTGGTTCACCGAAGCGGTACCGGTCACACTGACAGGCAGCTTGCCGTTCCTGCTGTTACCGCTGCTCGGTGTCTCGAAGGCCGATGCCGTGGCTGGTCAATACATGTCGCCAGTGCTGTTTTTGATCTTAGGCGGCACGCTGATCGGTGCCGCTTTCGAAAAATGGAACCTGCATCGAAGGGTCGCGTTGTTTGTGGTCGCGCATGCGAACCCGCAACCGCGCTCTCTACTATTGGCCGTCATGACGGTAACGGCCGTCGTTTCCATGTGGGTCAACAATTCGGCAACGACGGTGATGATGTTGCCCATCGCGCTCGCCGCAATCAGTGCGATCGTGCCGAATCTGGATTCCACCGATTGCGATGCCGCACGACGCAACTTCGCCGCTGCCATGATTCTCGGTATTTCTCTGGCGTCCAACATTGGCGGTTTCGCAACGCCCATCGGCACACCCGTGAATTCGATCGCAGTTGGCATCCTCGAGCGTAGCTTCGACGTCTCGATCTCGTTTGCTCAATGGATGAGCTTTGGCGTTCCGTTCATGCTCGTGATACTACCGGTGACCTGGTGGATCCTCTCACGCGTGACCTTACCCTTTCAGTTCGATGGCGGTACACGCCAATCGATTCGCGAGGCGATCGGAGTCATGGGACCGATGACGACACCCGAGAAGAGGGTGGTCGTGATCGTGACCCTCGTTGCGCTCGCTTGGGTATTCCAGCCCTTCGTCAAACAACACATCGTGGGCATAACAGATGCAGGGATCGCCATCGCCGGCGCGTTGTTGCTGGCCTTATTGCCAGCCGGGAGCGCTGAGGCGGGGCGCTCTCGCACCTTGCTCGAATGGGACGATGCGAAACGCGCGCCTTGGTATCTCATCTTGCTGTTAGGTGGTGGACTCGCGCTCGCCGATGCCGTGGTCAAATCGGGCTTGTCCGCCTGGCTCGCGCAAGCACTCGGCGCCGTGAGCGATTTACCATTGCTGCCGATGCTGCTCGCGATCGCCGTACTCTGCGCGTTCATCACCGAAGCGGCGAGCAACGTCGCGACCGCGACCATCTTCATGCCGATCGCCGCGAGTCTCGCGCTAGGCGCCGGCTACGATCCCGTGTTGGCCGCGCTCGCCGCTGCGATGGCGGCGAACCTGGGCTTCGCCAACCCAGCCGCAACGTCATCGAATGCACTCGTTTATTCGACAGGTCGCATACCCATCACCTCCATGCTCAAAGCAGGACTGTTGGTTGATCTCGCAGGGGCGGTCGCGATCGCGTTCGTCTGTCTTTGGATCGTCCCCATCTTCTTGTGAGTCCACCGGCATGAGACCCGTGGCATGAGCCTCTATCCGCTGCTCGTCGCAGTGCTCGCGTGGGTTGCGGCGACGGCGACTGCGCTGGCTCCCGGGCGCCGCCAGCGACCGGCTGCGCTCTTCGTCGCGATGCACGTCGTTGCCGTGGCAGCGATAACGGTGCTGGTCGCTACGCAGACCGTGCACTGGGGCGCCGTCGTGCTGCCGCTGGCGACGCTTCGCAGTGTCTTTGGCGCTGCCAACGATTGGTCGCGCGACGAAGACGATGCGGTCGCACGCCTTCGTGGTACGGCGATCAAGGCGCCGATCGTGGGATTGCTGTGGGTGCTCGGCTGGGCGATCGCCGGTTCAGCGCTCTAGGTGCCGCAGGATCCCCAACATCGTCTCGCCACTGACTCTTGCCAACGCGAACACCTGCTCGGGCGTTAGCCGCTCGTCTGCATGGTCCGAAATCATCCGCAGACAAGCATAGGGGAGGCCGAACTCGTGACACACCTGCGCGACCGCCGCGCCTTCCATCTCCACACAGAGGGCCTCCGGTGTCGCACGCTGGACGCGCGAACGCGACGCCTCATCGCCGATTACCTGATCACCCGTGGCGATAGCGCCGCGGTGCAACCTAGGGGCTTCTAGGCCGCTGCGACGCCGTTCAGCACCGAATCGCTGGTAAGCGTTCTCCAAGCGCCCCGACAGCGCTGCGCAAGCCGGTAACGCCGTGAGACCGAGGAGCGGCACCTCGGTGGGGGCGTAGAACGGGCTGGCATCGAGATCATGTTGGTACAAACGGTCAGCCAGGACGAGGTCGCCGATCTGTAGCGCATCGGAAAGAGCGCCCGCGATTCCAGTAAAAACAATCTCTTGTATCGGAAATCTCGATAACGCATGCGCTGTGGTTGCCGCCGCGGCGACCTTACCCCAGCGAGAGAACGCCAATAGCACCTCATGCTGCCCGATAAAGCCGCGAGCAAACTCACGACCCGCGCCGTGCTCAAGGGACTGGAGCTGTAAACCGGCGCGAAGGGCGTCGATTTCCTCGGGCATCGCTGAGAGCAGCAGGATCACCGATAGCTCGATTCGTTATTTAACATAATATACATTATACGAACTATTAAGTGCATCACGGCAACGCCAGAGTGTCGCATTCCTTGGCGTAAACTGCGCGCTGTGTCGACCGCCGAATCCCCCCTACGTTTACTCGTTTACAACATCCGTTACGCGACTGGCACGGGCCCAGCGTTCCATCTGCCGCTACCAGGTGCCGGCTACCTGCGCAGTAGCCGACGCGTGCTCGATGACATCACGCAATTCGTGCGACGCGAAGATCCGGACATCGTCGGCCTGATCGAGGTCGATTCGGGTTCGGTGCGTAGCGGACTCGTGAATCAGGCTGAATACATCGCGGATCGACTCGGGGCTTACACGGCCTACGAGTGCAAATACGGTTCAGCCTCTTTCAACCACCAGTTGCCGATCGTGCGCAAGCAAGGGAACGCGATCCTCGCTGCGCCGCGCGTCACCGGTGAGCGTTTTCATTATTTCCCGACTGGCATCAAACGCCTGATCATCGAAATGGAACTCGATGACGTGTGCATTTTTTTGGTGCACTTATCACTACGGTATCGACACCGCCAGGATCAGTTGAGGCATTTGCACGATTTGATTCTCAAGGCACAAAAGCCTGTCGTCGTCGCCGGTGACTTCAATACGTTTTCCGGAACCAACGAACTGTATCTATTCATGAGCGCGACTGGCTTACGTAGCGCGAATACTCATGGTCTCGCATCGTTTCCATCACGGTCCCCGCAGTTTGAACTAGATTTCGTGCTCGTGTCGCGCGAAATTGACATACTGGATTTTCGCATACCCGATGTTCGACTCTCCGATCATCGCCCCATAGTGTGTGACTTTCGCATTCGACGTGAGGCTGTCTCGTGACCGCGACTTGCTGGACCCGTACTCAAGATAATGACGGTATTGTTTGGTTGATGCTGGATCGCCCGGGCAGTTCAGCCAACGCGCTCTCGAAGCTAGTGCTCGAGGAGCTCGATGCGATGTTGCGCGAGATCGCCCTAACCTCACCGCGCGGTCTCGTCATCGGTTCTTCCAAAACATCAGGCTTCATCGCCGGCGCTGATATCAAAGAATTCACGACCTTAAGCAGTGTCGATGAAGCACGACGGCTCGTGCGTTCAGGCCAATCGGTTTTTGATCGACTTGAGGCTTTGAAGTGTCCGACCGTCGCCATGATCGAGGGCTTCGCCTTGGGTGGCGGTCTCGAGTTGGCACTCGCGTGCCGACATCGCGTCGGTCTCGACGATGGTCGACTGACCCTGGGCTTGCCCGAAGTCATGCTCGGCATTCATCCGGGATTTGGCGGAACCGTGCGTGCAGTCCGCTTACTCGGTGCAGCGACCGCACTCGATTTGATGCTCACCGGGCGTAACCTGCGAGCCGACAAGGCGCGCAAACTCGGTCTGCTCGACGGGCTTGCTCGTGATGTCGATAGCCTGCGGCAGCTTGCGCGTGAGTTCATTATGCGCCCACGGCCCGCTCACCGCCCGGCACTCATGCAACGCGCCTTGTCGTGGCCCATGGTGCGCCCCTTCGTCAAACCGCGCTTGATAGCGCAAGTGCAAAAGAAGGTACGCCGAGAGCACTACCCTGCCCCCTACGCGCTCATTGATCTTTGGGCTAAGCACGGCGCCCGAGGTCACGAAGCTTATGAGGCCGAGGCGGATTCCATCGCACAGTTGTTTCTCACGCCAACGGCGAGGAACCTCGTTCGCGTATTTCTCTTGCAGGACGCGTTGAAAGCGCAGGGCGATAAGAGCTTGGCTTCCCCCCAGCGTGTGCACGTGATCGGTGCGGGAGTCATGGGCGCCGATATCGCCGCACTGTGCGCAACGCGCGGCCTTGAGGTCACACTCCAAGATCGTGATGCCGATATCGTCGCCACCGCGATACGACAGCAGCACGCCAAGATGACCGAGCGCATCAAGGATGCTGTCCGTCGAGACGCCGCCATCGCGCGTCTTCGCGCCGATGCCGACGGCTCAACCTTGGGGGAAGCGGATGTCGTGATCGAGGCCATCGTCGAACGAGCCGACGTCAAACGCAGCCTCTTCGCCTCGATCGAGCCAAAGTTAAAGGTCGACGCCATCCTCGCAACCAACACCTCGTCCATCAAACTCGAGGAATTGAGCTCAGCCCTACAAAATCCCGAGCGTCTCGTCGGCTTGCATTTCTTCAACCCCGTCGCGCTGATGCCATTGGTCGAGGTCGTGCGTGGCGCCTCGACTGACGAGACCACCTTGAACAGGGCCATCAATCTCGCTCGGCGTATCGACAAATTCCCGTTGCCCTGCCGCAGTTCACCCGGCTTTCTCGTTAATCGCGTGCTCGTACCGTACATGTTCGAAGCGATGTACGCCGCGCAAGAGGGTTTAACCCAGGAAATCATCGATCGGGCCGCCATCGATTTTGGGATGCCGGTAGGCCCTGTCGAACTATCCGACATGGTGGGCCTCGATGTCTGTCTGCACGTGGGCTCAATCGTCTCCGAAGCGCTGGGCAAAGCGACACCCGACCTCACCCCGCTCAAGGCATTGGTAGCCGAAGGTAAGCTTGGCAAAAAGTCCGGCGAAGGTCTCTACCGATGGGTTGATGACAAACCGCAGCGCACCCCGGTTGAAGGCGCCACCCCCGCCGATCTGCAAGATCGTTTAACGCTCATTTTGGCGAACGAGTGCGTCGCCTGTCTGCGCGAGGGTTTAGTCGAGCGTGAGGAGTGGATCGACGCGGGCATGATTTTCGGCGCCGGCTATGCACCTTTCCGGGGTGGCCCGCTGCAGGCGGCGCGAGATCGAGGCGCCGACGAGTGTGTGCGACGACTCCAAGAATTGGCTGAGCGCTACGGGTCGCGCTTTACGCCCGACCCCGGCTGGGAGCGCTTGCGCCAGCCGCATTGAGGAGCCATAAAAGACGCTCGAGCGCGAGTGGTTTGTTGATGGGCGAATCGATCCACTGACGAGCCTCTCGTAGCGGCTCTTGTAAATCCAGTAAGCGCGCTGCCCACTCGGCTTGACCTGAAGAGACAGATTCGCGCAGTTGCTGCAGCAGCCAGTGCTCCATGCACGCGATCCGCAACGCGTAATCGTCCTTGCCCCAAATCTCGGCCGTCTCAATCGCATCGAGACGACCAGTGCGCGCACGATCGAGCGCTCTGACCGTTTCATCGTACAAGGCGACGAAGGCGCTCGCGTCCACCTCGAGCGCGGCAAGCGGATTAGCACCCATCACGGCAAGCACTCGCGCCCAGTCAGTTGAGCCGGCCCGTTGACGCTGCAACCAATCGACCATCGAAGCCTGCGTTGGTGCTGCGATCCGGATTCGCGTGCAGCGACTCTGTACCGTCGGCGGCAATCGCTTGCTCTCGCCACTGACAAGAATTAACACCGCACCGCGAGAGGGCTCTTCGAGGGTCTTCAGCAACGCATTGGCCGCCGCACGATTGAGCTTCTCGGCGGGCGAAATGATCGCGACCTTTCGCCCTGCGCCATGCGCGGTTAACGCAAGCTCCGCGGTGAGCTCACGAACCTGATCTACCCGTATTTCTTTGGAATCTTCGATCGGACGCAGCACCAGACAATCGGGCTGTTCGTCGGCCATCACTCGCTGGCAACTGCGGCACTCACCACAGGGCCGTTTCCCGGAGCTTTGGCAGTAGAAAGCGGCAGCCAACCAATACGCCAACCACTCCCCACCCTGCCCCGGCGAGGCTGTCACCAGTAGCGCGTGCGAGAGTCGATCCTGCTCGATGGCCTCGGCAAGCTGCTCCTGTGCGTCTGCCAGCCAAGGAATTTGTGTCGTCAGCGGTAGCACGAATTCAAACCCTACCGAGTCGTACCAGTAGCGCAGAGAGTGCGTCCTCGGCGGCACCGATAACCCTCTCGATCGGTTGGGTGGCGTCAATGACGACAAAACGCGTTGCAGACGCGGCAGCCAACTGCAAATAGCACGCGCGAACCCGTTCGAAGAATTCGACGGTTTCACTCTCGAAGCGATCGACCACGGTTTCCCCGCGCTCGATACGTCGTTGACGTGCCCGTTCGAGACCAACCATGACCGGTACATCGAGTAACAGCGTCAAGTCGGGCTCAACCCCGGCTTGCACCTCACGAGCGAGGTGCTCGATCCAAACGGTATCCACCGAGCGCCCTGCACCCTGATAGGCACGCGTGGCATCGGTATAACGATCACACACGATCCACTCACCTTGGATCAAAGCCGGCCGGATACGATTCTCGATGTGAATCGATCGCGCCGCGAACATCAGCAGCGTCTCGGCGGCAGGCGAAATGATCTCAGATCCGCGCGACAACAGAATCGCGCGCAATTGTTCTGCTAGTGGGGTACCACCCGGCTCACGTGTGGCCTGAACCTTCAGTTGGCGACGCTCGAGGCTCGCGATCAAGGCGTTAGCGATCGTCGTCTTACCTGCGCCTTCGATACCTTCGAGCGTAATGAATCCACCCTTCATCAGCCGCTTACCTCACGATCCCGGCGCGCGCGTCGTGGCACGTTGCATTCTTTGGCGCTCCAGCATCGCGCGTACCGCCAGCCGATGTTGATCGTAGGTTTTCGAAAAGCGATGCGATCCATCGGCATCGCCGGTCGCCACGAAGAACAGATCGCCGGTAATCTCGGGTTGTAAAACCGCTTTCAGGGCGGACTCACTTGGCAACGCAATCGGCGTTGGCGGCAAGCCGCGCCGCGTATAGGTGTTGTAGGGCGTGTCGGTCGTCAGGTGCACGCGACGAATGTTGCCATCATATTCGTCACCTATTCCGTAGATGACGGTGGGATCCGATTGCAGACGCATGCCCAGTCGTAGCCTCGAGACAAAAACCCCAGCAACGCGAGCTCGCTCGGATGCGAGCCCAGACTCTTTCTCAACGATTGAAGCCAACACCAGTGCTTGCTCCGGTGTCTCGAGTGGCAAGTCCGCCGCACGCTCGGTCCACAAAGAGGCCAGCATACTCGCCATGCGCCGATACGCGAGCTGCAGCAACTGCCGATCCGTGGTGCCGGCAGCGAATCGATAGGTATCTGGGAAAAAGCGGCCCTCGGGGTGTCCCTCGAGACCCAGTTCGCTCATGAGCTCGGCGTCGCTGAGACCACCGAGCGTCACCTTGACTTCAGGATGTGACTCCAACGCGCGTCGGAAGTCGGCGAAACGCATCCCCTCAATGACCGTGAGGGATTCGAGGATGACTTTGCCTGCACGCAATTGTTCGACGATGTCACGCGCCGTTGACCCCGGCGCAATTTCATAGCGACCCGTCTTTAGAACGAAATTCGGATACTGCCAGCGGACCCAGCGCTCGATCACCCGCGAGCGCCGCAGAGCACCTGCTTGCTCGAGGCGCTGCAAACTCACTCGCAGGCTGTCGCCACTCGCGACGCGCAATTCGACAGCCTCGCTTTGAGTGCCGACTTGATCCAGCAGCGCATCAAGCCAAAGCCAAGCGCCGCCCGCTACGAGCGCAAGACTCAGCAGGACCGCAAGAAGTAGGCGACGCATCAGCCGCGGAAGCGACTGAAGATGAGCGTGCCGTTAGTGCCGCCGAAGCCGAAGGAATTCGACATGGCGATATCGATCGGCATCTGCCGCGCGGTATTCGGAACGTAGTCGAGGTCGCATTCCGCATCGGGCTCGTGCAAGTTGATGGTCGGCGGTGCGACCTGATCGCGCACGGCGAGCACGGAGAAAATCGCCTCAACCACACCGGCGGCGCCCAGCAGGTGACCGGTCATCGACTTGGTCGAACTGACAGCCAGCTTGTACGCGTGATCACCAAACGCTTTTTTGATCGCGACGGTTTCAGCGCGATCCCCAAGATTGGTCGACGTCGCGTGTGCGTTGAGATAGTGAACCGCCGAGGCGTCCAACGACGCATCGCGCAAGGCATTGCGCATCGCAAGACCCGCACCGGCACCATCTTCAGGCGGCGCGGTAATGTGATACGCATCGCCGCTCATGCCGAAGCCAATCAACTCGGCATAGATTTTCGCGCCACGACGCTGCGCATGCTCGAGCTCTTCTAGCAAGAGAGCGCCACCACCATCAGCCGCAACAAAACCGTCTCGCTCACGATCCCAAGGGCGCGAGGCAGCCTGCGGATCGTCATTGCGTTGTGACAAGGCTTTAGCCTGTGAAAACCCCGCAATGCCAAGTTTCGTGGTCGACATCTCACCGCCACCGGCGAGAATCACGTCCGCATCACCGTACTGAATGGTCCGCAAGCCAAGGCCAATCGCATGCGTCGACGTCGTGCACGCGGTGACGACACCGAGATTCGGGCCGCGCAATCCGTATCGGATCGATAAATGACCCGAGATCATGTTGATGATCGACGAGGGAATAAAAAACGGCGAAATCTTGCGAGGGCTACCGCTCGCGAGCAGCGTGTCGTATTCGGATTCAATGGTTGCAAGACCACCGATTCCGGCTCCGGTGATGACACCGCAGCGCTCCTGATCGACGGCACCGAAATCGATGCCTGAATCCGTGACCGCCTGCACACCCGCGGCGACGCCGTAATGGATGAACTCATCCATGCGCCGCGCCTCTTTCGGCGGGATGTATTGACCGACATCGAAGTCACGCACGGCACCACCGATACGACTGGCGTACTGACTGGTATCGAAGCGGCTGATCAGCCCGATGCCGCTTTCACCGCGCAAGATCGCGCTCCAAGCGGAGTCGATAGAACTGCCGACGGGAGAGACAATGCCCAGCCCCGTCACGACGACGCGACGTTTGCTCATGACTTCCCTAAAAGCCAAAGGCCGGCTTGCGCCGGCCCCGGTTGATGGTTCGTAGGCCTCAGGCCTTGCGGCGGGCCGTGACGTAGTCGATGGCCTGCTGCACCGTCGTGATCTTCTCGGCGTCTTCGTCCGGGATCTCAGTCTCGAACTCTTCTTCCAACGCCATGACGAGTTCCACGGTATCGAGCGAATCGGCGCCGAGATCGTCGACGAACGAGGCATTGGGGGTCACTTGTTCCAGCTTCACGCCCAACTGCTCGGCGACAATGGCTTTGACTTGATCTTCGACAGTGCTCATCTGTGATGTGTCCTCTAAACGACCTGTAATGACCGCAGACCCGAAACGAGCCCACGACGCCCCCTATTGTAGGCCAAGGGGGGTGCAAAATCACCCGCAGGGGTCAAAGTGGTTGAAATATATAGGAAAAGCGGCCCATCAAGGCATGTACATGCCGCCATTCACGTGCAACGTCTGACCTGTCACGTAAGCCCCGGAGGGCGCCACGAGATAGAGCACCGCCATGGCGATGTCCTTCGGATCGCCGAGACGCGCGAGCGGAATACCCTCCGCGAGCGCCGCGCGCTGAACCTCCGGTAGAACGCGAGTCATGTCGGTATCGATGAAACCAGGCGCCACGGCATTGACCGTAATGCCGCGACTGGCGACCTCGCGAGCAAGCGATTTCGTGAACCCAATGACGCCCGCCTTCGCGGCGGCATAGTTGGTTTGTCCTGCATTACCGATGGAACCCACGACCGACGTGATGCTCACGATACGACCGAAGCGCTGCTTCATCATGTGACGCATACAGGCGCGACTCAGTCGAAATACCGACGTGAGATCCGTAAGCAACACTTGGTCCCACTCCTCCGGCTTCATCCGCACGAGCAAGTTGTCGCGTGTCACGCCCGCGTTGTTGATCAAAATATCCGGCTGCTCGCCACGCGCATCGAGATCTGCCAATAGCGTCTCGACCGATGCCGCATCCGCCACGTCGAGCACCGCACCGCGACCACCGGCACCGAGCGCCGCACCAATGCTGCTTGCCCCGGCCTCACTGGTGGCTGTCCCGATGACCTTGGCACCGGCTGATGCGAGCTGTTGTGCGATGGCCGCACCGATACCGCGACTGGCGCCTGTGACGAGCGCAACCCGTCCACTCAAATCAGCGACGCTGGAGGTCATTGCAGAGATTCCTTGGTAGCAGCGAAATGGTCGACCGTCTCGAGCGCGGCAATCTGCAGCTCCGGCCGTTTGTCGATGCGACGCGTGAGCCCCGCGAGCACTTTGCCCGGACCGCATTCGATGAACTGAGTGACCCCGAGTGCGACCAAGGCCTCGATGGTGCTGACCCAACGAACGGGACTCGCGAGTTGTCGATACAGCAAATCGCGTATGGCCTCAGGCTCGCGGTATTCCGTGGCATCCACGGAACTGAGAAACCGAATCGACGGAGCTGCGAGTGTGCAGTGACGCAGGCGCTCGCGCAGTCGCTCGGCAGCGGGCTGCATGAGACTGCTATGACACGGCACGCTGATCGGCAGTGGCAACGCACGCTTGGCACCCCGCGCCTTGGCCGCTTCGATGGCGCGGCGCAGCGCCTCGGCGTGACCCGCGATCACTACCTGTCCGGGCGCGTTGAAATTGACGGCCTCAGCGACCTGATCGCCGGCGGCCTCGCGACACGCTTCGATCAGTGCCGCATCGTCAAGACCAATGATCGCTGCCATGCCACCCTGCCCATCCGGAACCGCATCGCGCATCACCTCACCCCGGAAACGGACGAGATCGACGGCTTCAGCAAAATCCAATACGCCCGCGGCGACTAAGGCAGTGAACTCACCGAGGCTGTGTCCGGCGACCCACGTCGGGTTCGCGCCACCCACTGCGCGCCAAACCCGCCACGTTGCCACCCCTGCAACCAACATCAGCGGCTGGGTGATCTCCGTCAGCGCCAGGCGCTCCGCAGGGCCCTGCTGTGACAATGCCCAAAGATCGAAGCCCAGCACCTTAGAGGCTGTGTCGAAACTCTCTCGGACTTGCGGATGATGGGTGGCAAGCTCGGACAACATGCCGACCGACTGGGATCCCTGACCCGGGAATAGGAAAGCGCTACTCATGAGCCACATTATAGCCAGCGGGGTGGATCACGAGAGCGTCATGCCCGTTTGCTATGATCGGCTCTTCGTTTTTGGGAGTATCGCCAGCGTGCACGTGAGTTTGCATTCGTCCTCGCTTCGTCGCATCGAGCGCGGTTTCACGCTGATCGAGATCATGGTTGTCGTCGTGATCATCGGTCTGCTAGCGGCCTTTATCGTGCCTCGAGTCATGGGGCGAGTCGACGATGCTCGCATCACCAAAGCACAAGCGGACATCCAAGCCATCGAGACTGCACTCTCGATGTACAAGCTCGACACCGCACGCTATCCGACGACCGCGCAGGGTCTACAAGCACTCGTGCAAAAACCCGACGATCCCTCTTTGCTCAACTGGAAGAGCGGCGGCTACATCGCACGCGTCTCCAAAGATCCTTGGGGCAACGACTACCAGTACCAGTTCCCCGGTGCACGTGGCCGCGAGTTCGACCTCTACTCGTTTGGGCCCGATGGTGTGCCGGGCGACGTCGCCGGCGGTGGCGACGATATCGGCAACTGGAATCTCGGCAACTGAACCGACGCTTCACGACGGTGAGCGCGTATCGCGGCTTCACCCTGCTCGAGATGCTCGTGGTGATCACGATCGTCGGAATCTTGATCTCTGGCGCCGCCTTATCTTTGAGTCTCGTTGGACGCGACACCTCGATGCAAGACGAGTTACAGCGTCTTCAGCGCCAACTCTTGTACGCGCGCGATCGCGCCGAAATTGAGCAGCGCCCCTACGGTGTTTTGATCGAGCCGCAGGGATATCGCGTGCTTTTGTTCGAAACGCGCGCGACGCAATGGCAAGAAACGAACGATGGAAGCCTCACTCGCGTCACTCTGGCTGACGGACTCGCGGTTGAACTTGACGTCGATGGTCGTAAGGTCGTGATCGACTCGCGCGAACGCGATCTAGCCCCGCAAATCGGTATCGACGCGAGCGGCGAATTCACGGCATTTGAATTACGACTACGACGCGTCGGTAGCGACGAAATCGGCTGGTTACGACCCGACGTCAATGGCGCACTCGAATGGGGTATGCGGCCATGAGAGAGCGAGCATACGGCTTTACTTTGGTCGAGGTGTTAGTCGCACTCGCTATCGTTGCCTTAGGTTCGGCTGCGGTGATGACGGCGCTTGGCACCGGCGCTCAGTCGAGCTCACGATTACGTGATCGCAGTTACGCCGAGTGGGTCGCCCTCAATCGCATGGCGGAAATTCGGGTTGCGCGTGAGTGGCCACTTGCGGCGAAAGAATCGGGCGAGGAGTCAATGGCTGGGCGACGATGGGAATGGCAGCAAACCATCGAGCCCAGCGACGTTCGCGGCGTCTGGCGAATTCGCGTCGACGCGCGTCCTGCCGGAGCAGGCAGTGGCGATGACTGGCTCGCCACCATCCACGGCGCTCGCGGCGACGCCCTCGCTGGCGGCGGTCGCGACGATACATTGTGGGATTCGGCCAGTCGGGGCACGCCGTGAGTAGCCGAAATCGAGCACCCGGCTTTACCTTGCTCGAGTTGATCGTTGCCTTATTCGTCTCCGCCGTCATGTTTGCGGTCGGTTATGCCGCTCTGATGCAAGCGACACAGCAACGCGACGCCATCCGCTTAGCGCAAGATGAGCTCGCGACCTTACAGAGAGCGATACGACTCATCACGCTCGATGTCACGCAAATGGATCCACGACCCATCAACGACATACTGGGTCGCGGTGAACTTGCCGCCGTGCTTGGCACCGATGGCAGCGGACGCGTGCTCGCGCTGACCCGCGGCGGCGAAGGCGATGCGAGAGCAACTGGACGCACGAGTCTTCGACGAATCGAATATCGCCTCGAACAAGGGCAGTTACAGCGACTCTCTTGGCCCGTGCTCGACCCAGTTGCAGGCGTTCAACCACGTGTCCGGGTCTTACTACGCGGCGTACGCTCGATCGAGTTTCGCTTCCTCGACAATGATGGCCAATGGAGTTCGGTGTGGCCCAAGCCCGGTGCCAGTGCGACGTCAGGTTCATTGCGGCAGCGGCCGCGCGCCGTTGAAATGCGCCTCGATACGAATGACGCTGGCATGTTGCGTCGTCTGTGGGAGGTCCCAGGATGAGCACGTCACTACGTAGCGGCGGAATCGCGCTACTGACCGCCTTGATCGTGCTCGCGATCACGAGCGCTTTGGCTTACGCCTTGAGCGCCGACACCGGACTTGCGATCCGACGCACGGCAGGTAGCGCTGCGCAGGAACAAGCGCGCGAGATCAGCGCAGCGGCAGAAGCATTGGCAAGCTCGATCTTGCGTGATGCCCTCGAGGATCCGAACGCGGCCATACACGCTGCGCAGTCCTGGGCTCGCCCCTTCGGCCCGGTCGAAATCATTCCGGGGTACGTCATGGAGGCCGAGATCAGCGACCTCGAGGGAAGATTCAACCTCAACACACTCATCAATGCAGACGGTCGCCCTAACGAGCTCGCGCGACGAACGTTCGAACGCTTACTACAAAATCTCGAGCTTGAGCCGCAATGGGCGGCCAAGATCATCGACTGGATCGACCTCGATGATCAGCCTCTCGACGGTGGTGCCGAGGCGGTCTTTTATAGCGGATTAACGCCCGGCTTCAGACCCGCCAATCGAATGCTGACCTCCACCAGTGAGTTGCTCGCGATCGAGGGTTTTGATCTAGCGCGTTACCGCCGTCTTGAGCCGCATATCACCACGCTGCCACGCGATGCCGGCTTGAATCTCTGTAGCGCGACGGGCGCCCTGCTCGACGCGTTGAGTAACGAGCGGCAATGGAGTGGCGAAGAAGACGCCTTGCAACGCAATCGCGATTCCGCCTGCTTCCCAAAGCTTGAGGTGTTTCGTAACACGCTCGTGGATCCGAACGAGTGGGATGCCCTAGGTAGCGCACTCGGCCTACGCGAGCGTAGCCGCTACTTCGGTCTGCGTAGCTACATCTCGAGCGGTCGTTCCAGTTACACTTCGTTCAGTTTGCTGCGCTACGAGGGGCCGCCTTCCGGCCAGTTTCGGGTCATGATCCGTCATACCGCCCCATGAAAAGTCCGCTACTGCTGCACATTCCGCAATCGGCCGACCTCGAGGCGAGTATCGCCACTTTCAAGTCGTCGCTCTCGCTCGCGGCAATCGACAACTCCGAAGCACTGACCTCTTTGATCGTGCTCGTTCCCGGCGCGTTAGTTTCTCGCCTCAGCACGGTGATGCCGAGCGTATCCGCCCACAAGCTTCTTCAAGCGGTGGGCTTTGCGATAGAAGATCGCCTGATCGGCGATCTCGAATCACAGCATCTGACCATCGTCTCCTCACGAGCGGCTGCTGCCGGACAGATTGAGGTGGAGATCGCCTCGATCGATCGTGCGTGGTTGCATGACTTGATGCGAAAACTGGATGCCGCCGGTTTGCAGGCCAGCGCCGTCTACGCGGATGCCGATTGCATCGCCGCTAAGCCGGGTGACGTTTTGCTCTGGATCGATGGCGCAGACGCACACTGGGTCACGCCCTCGGGGCTTCGGCGGACCTGGCCGGTGGATGCCCTACATGAAGCACTCGACTGGGCGCTCATCGATACCCCTGCAGGCATGCTGGGCTTACGCATCTACGCGAGCGAAGCGGATCTAGGCGCACAGGCAGCACAGATCGAGCGGCTACGACCACGTCTCGTCAGCATCCAATCGCACAGCATCGATCACCCGATCGATTGGCTGTCAGGGCAGCTCGAGAGCGCAGGACCGAGCAATCTGCTCCACGGTGAATTCCAACCACAGCCAGCCTCGTCCGATCGGCTGCGACGCTGGCGATGGCCACTTCGGATTGCAGCGGCCATGGCGACGATCTTCATTGCGCAATTGCTGATCGATATCTTTGTTGCATCCGCTCGCGCCCGCGCCATCGAGGAGCGCATTGCAGCGAGTGCGAGCTCCCTACTACCACCCGGCACCGTCGGTAAGAATGTTGTCCCGCTACTCGAGAGACAGCTTGTGGCATTGACGGGTCGCCCTGGAAACTCACCTACCCTCGACATCTTGAATTCTTTGATCTCACCAATCAGCTCGAACATGGTCACACTTGAGCGCATGGAGCTACAACCGGATCGTGTGACACTGCAGATTCGTATTGCGCCGCCGGAGCAACTGGCCGCTTTACGCAATACGTGGTCCTCCGCCGGCTGGAAAGTGAACGAACGCTCAGCTGTCGATGGCATGATCGTGCTCGAGCTCGTGCGACCATGACACTCTCGGGCACCTTTAAACGCTGGTTCGACGGACTGCAGCCGCGCGAGCAGCGAATCCTGCGACTCGGCGCTCCCGTCATTGGTGTCATTTTGATCTTCGGCTCCGTCGGCTGGTTGGCGGACGCACGCCAAGCGGCATCAGAGCGCTCGCAAAGAGCCGCCGTATTGGAGCCTCGGATCGCATTGTTACTCTCTGGCGCAAGCCCGGCCGCGTCGTCCTCAAGCCGTTTGGGTCAAGCGCGCACGGAAGGTGACTTGACGATACTGCCGATTACGGATGCGCCCTTCGATGAGGTCTTGGAGCAAATTGCCGAGTGGGAAAGCAAGGGCGGTCGTATCCAAGCAATACAGTTGAGTCGCACTGCCGACGGACGCGTCAGCGGCGAAATTCGTGGCAGCCTCGCTCAACGCTGATCGTCGAGGCCACCCATGGCGGGTGCCGATCAGCCTTTTCTTCATCGCCTGCTTAGCCGGGATCATCGTTTGGGCGCCGGCTGCCTGGCTGCGCCCCGTCCTTCCAAATGCACTAGTCTGCCCCGATCTCACCGGCACTGTGTGGCAGGGCGAGTGTCGCAACGCGGTGCGCATCGACTCCTTCGGCTCGCGATCGACGCTCGGTCACTTTCGATGGAAACTGTCTGCGAGCTCGCTACTACAGCTCGCGATCGATGCCGAAGTCGAGTGGCAGCTAGAAAACTTGACTGCACGCGCCGAGTTTCGCCAGCAGTCGGATGGACACTGGCGAGTCCGTGACTTGGAGTTGGTGTCCGACTACCAAACGCTCAGCCTGCTGGCAGATCGCGACCTGAGACGGCTATGGCTTTTGGTGCCAAGATCGCAGGGCATCCGATTGCAGATCCCATTGGCGTTCGGTAATCCCAAAGAAATCGCGCACCTACAAGGTGAGTTGCACTTCTCGGCTTTCGGCGATCACACGCTCATCATACGACCAGATGAGCGCGGCGAACTTGGCTCAAGGGGTGGCCCCTTACAACTTACCGGAGCGCTCGATTGGCAGCGCGATGGTCGCTACCGACTCGCACTCAAGATCCGCCTGAACCCCGACGCCGATGTCACTCTCCGCAGCGCACTCGCATCGTTCGGCGCCGCCAATGCACAGGGTGATTACGATCTCACCCTCGAGGGATCGATCTGGTCTCTACTGCGCTAAAGCACCTACGCTGAATTACCTTGCGCCAGTGCCCTACTACAGCTCAAGAAACTGCCCGATCGCGGTGAAGTAAAGTGCGGCTCGAACTGGCTCCGGACCCAAATGCGCCAACAGGCTGGAATAGCGCTCTAGCTGTGCGCGATGTGCCTCTGCCTGCGCAGCGAGAAAGCCCTGCAAATCATCATCTACGGGAGCCATTGATTTGTAGTCGATGACCCAACGTGTACCGGCTTCTACGAAGCAGCGGTCGATCACGACGTTGACGACTCGCCCCGCCACTTTGCCGGTTAGCGCCAATTCGACGCCGTCCTGCTCGTCACGTCGCGCAAGAATCCAACGCCCTCGCTCATCTGACAATGTCTGCAAGACCGCCGCGTGCACTCGCGTAAGACCAGCGTCACAGCGATCGCGAGGCACACCCTCGAGCAGTAATCCTTGGCGCCAACGTGAATTAGCCGTTGCATCGATCTGCGTGGGCAGATCGGCGAGTTTGGCGAGGCGCTCGAGTTCGCGGTGTATCACGATACCGATCGCCCGCGCATACGAATCATGAGAGTCGGGCCGCTGAACCATCTCCGTTTGCGGTGCTGCCGTCAATTCCGTGCTCGAGAGATTCAATGTCGTGACGCGCAAATCCTGCGGCCACGCGGGCGCTTGAAAGTGTGCCGGCCACCGGCGAAGCCCCGGTGGCGCGACCACTGAGACCTCAGCTGCAACCACGTTGACGGGGTTCGCTACAGCGGTTTCGATGAGCTGAGCAACACCAGGACGCAGCACCCCGAGCGGCGAGCGCGCAGAGATCGATGCGTCACCGTCTTTTTTGAGCCCGAAGCAAGCTATGGGTGCAAGATGACGCTTGGCCCGCGTCATGGCGACGTATAGCAAACGCGCGCGCTCGCGATCGATCCGTCGCGAGCGAAGGCGCCTAATCCAACTTGCCACGGATGGATGGTCGTCATCCGCATCACTCGCATCGATCGGTGCGAGCAAGGCCAGCGACTCGTCGCGATCTTGCCACTCCACCAACTCAAGCAACTCGCGCGGATCGCTTTGCACGCGCCGGGCTAAGCCGGGAATGATCACGGCGTCGAACTCTAGCCCCTTCGCACGGTGAATCGTCATCACTTCGATCGCAGCCTCGGTTGTGCTGCCAGCGGCGTAGAGTCCCTCCAGCATGGCATCGAGATCGAGCGCCGCACGCCAACCTGCTCGCGCGGACGCCGCGGCGAGTGCATCGAGATAACGACGAGTATCATCCACTGCCCCCTCGTCCGCATAACAAGCCGGTGCATGGAGTTGCAACCAAGCCGATTCAACACGAACAGCGAGCGCAAGGTCCGTTCGAGCCAACACGGGCGCGAGAATCGTCCGAACACGCGCAAGACGAGCCTGTCCATCGTCAGACAAGGTGCTGACTCGCGGCTCGTTGTCCCAGAGCTCCGTCATAGCCGCCTGCGGTTGATCTTCGAGCAGCAGGGTCAGATCGGCCAACGTCATACCGCACCACGGTGCACGCAAGATCGAGAGCCATGCGACTCGATCCAGCACTGATGACAATGCACGCGTCAGGGCGATGAGATCCTGTACCACCGGCGTTTCGCCGAGTGGAACGAGATCGACGCCTCTGACGGGATAACCTGCGATGCGCAGCGCCGTGACGAGCGGCGTCGCATGATTTCTCGCAGCTACCAGAATCGCGATTGAGTGGATAGAAGGATCACGACGCCATCCGCGAATGCAATCAACGACGCTCTCGGTCTCCCAACGCTGACAAGTCGCCTCATCGGCGCGCATGGACGCCAGCCGCCAGTCGATCGAGATCGCCTCACACGAGCCGGCGTTCGCACTGGTCGCTGCAACGCTAGGCGAGAACGGCACAGCCGACTCGCGCGGCTTGAAGGTGTTCGGAAACACGGCGGTGAAGATATCGTTGACGTGTTCGACGATCGCCGGCACCGAGCGAAAATTTCGAGACAGCGAGCGCGGCTCCAACTGGATCGAACCGAAACCATCGCGACTTGCCGCTTCGAAAAGATCGACCCGCGCCTCGCGAAATTGATAAATCGACTGCATGGGATCGCCGACGACAAACACGCTGCGCCCATCCCCGGCCTGCCAATCCCGGGTCAAGCCTAGGATCAGCTCGAATTGATCCCGCGACGTATCCTGAAACTCGTCGATCAACAGATGCTGCAGTTGACTACCCTGATGCAACACCTGCTCTTGTTCGAAATTCTTTGGCTCCTGAAGCACCTCGCGAGCGGCCGCGGCGACACCGATGAAGTCGACTTCGCCGCGCTCGCGAAACGCCAACTCGAGCTGACTCGCCGCAAGCAGCAACAACTGGACTACCGCCTGCAGCAGCTCGGTCTCGGCATGATCGAAGGCGGCAGGCGGCGCCTGTCTCGCCTCCTCCAATAACGCCGCGCGCTCCGGCGAGGACCAATCAGCAAGCCAGCTCTGCAACCGCTTTTTCTGTGGATCTGCTCGATCAAAACCCATTCGAACGTCCACTTGCCTGCGAAATTTGATCTCGCCCGAACTGTCCTTCTTGGTCAGAACGAAATGCGCAAGCGCACGCCAACCCTCAATGTCGAGCGCCTCGATATCCGCCACGCTCACCAACGGCTCGAGCTGCGCCCGCAGATCCACAGTCGAGTCAGCGGTGTCGAGCTGGGTCTTGGCGTGACGCGCTAACTCGAAGATCTGACGACGTGCCTCGACATCGAATGCTTGCTCCAATTGCGCTTGTAATTCTTGTCGCAGCGTGGCGAGCAAACGCACGACCTCGCACTCGAGATCCGAGGGCGAACGACCGACCAAATGCGGTAGCCAGCGCGCACGCTGCGACAACATCTTCGCCAACAATTCCTCGGTTCGAATCCAGGCGTTGTCGAGATGCTCAAATAATCGCCCCGACGCAGCGGCCCACTCTGGGTCGAGTTCCGCCTCGCGCAGACTTCGCCTCGCGACCTCTCGGTACAGCAACAGAGGTTGCGGTGCGAGCGCGAGTTGTCCCGCACCACCCGCACTGATTGGAACCGCCGCAGCAAGGCTGCGATGTACGCCATCGATCGTTTGAATGCGTAGCCGTCCAGGTGTCTCATCCAAACGCCAGCCGCGAGCTTTCGAGTGCTGTAACACGGCCTGTGCGAGCACCACCGTCTGCCGTTTCGCCGCATCGACTGGCCACTGGGATTCGGGTAGAGCCGCCTCTGCTAACGCCTGCTCGACCCGCGCCAACATCTCGCCGGCGGCTTTGCGGGTAAAGGTCATCGCCAGAATCGACTCGGGCTCATCGACCACGGCGAGCAAGCGTAAATAGCGCTGGATGAGTAAGGTGGTTTTGCCCGAGCCTGCCGGCGCTTGGACAATCAAAGACCGTGTGATGTCGAGCGAATCGCGACGTGCGGCGATATCCGTCTCGAGGAGCGTCATTCTGCGCCCTCCTCGATCTCGAATCCGAGCGCGCCACCGCTGATCGATTCGGCGCGTCGACAAAGACCGGCTAAGTCGCAGTACTCGCAGGCTCGCTGACTCGGTCGGACCGACGCGTTTCCGCGCATGAATCGAGTTGCCAAGGCTTCGATCTCGATACGAACTTGCTCTCTCTGATCGGACCAAGCCACCCCAGGTCTTACTCCTGGCAATAGGCCGCCCTCTTCCGTCGCGGCTGCATAGCGGCACCCTGACGAACTCAAATGCACGTTAGCGAGCGCGAGGATGCTCTCGGCCGATTGGCTCTCAACGCACAGGGCGTAGAGCCATAACTGGACGGCATCCAGTTCAGCTAACGAGAACTTCAACTTTCGATATCGACCACTCTTGTAGTCGAGAATGAGTAGACCCGACGACTGATCGTTATCGCGTACTCGATCGATTCGATCGATACGCAGTTCTATGCGCGCCTCGCCGAGTGTCAAAGAAACCGGATGCTCCCGCAGCGCCACGGAGAACGGCTTACGTCGTAACTCCACCTCGAGCAGGCGCCGAATAACCCGCTCGGAGCGACGCTGTTCACGAGCGAGTAGTTGCCGATAGGCGATGGCGGAAGCGCCGTCAAGCTCGACCGACATAGCGGGGTCCGCCATCGCCTCGACGAGACTGGATTCAATCAAGGCATCGCGTTGCGTCGGGCTTAACGCGCGCAAGCGATCGGAATCGACCACCTCGCGCCACAACACATGCAAGGCACGATGCAGCAAACTGCCGCGAACCAACGCCGAGATACCCGGCTCCAGATCTTCCTCTTGCCGCCCGAGCAGACGTCGCTCGGCATAGGCGCGAAAATCACACAACGCTTGCGTTGCGAGCGTCTCTGCGCCGCCCGGAATACGTCGCGATGAACTCCACGGCAATCCATTGACGTCGGCGGCTTCGATCAATGGCAAATTGGGTTGTGAGCCGCGCACGCGATGCGCAAAAGATCGCGGTGCCGACTCGATCGTGACCGGGAAGCTGCGCAGTAATGGACTTGGCTGTAGTTCAGTCTCACCATCACGCACCGCGCTCGAATAATGCAATTCTGAGGTGCATTCACCCCACTGACGCATGGCGAGCTTGGCACGCGCCGACTGACCGAACGAACTCGACTCCGGCATGCCTAATGCTCGTTGTAAAAGATAGGGCACGAACGGATCGGCGCGAGCGGGCGATGGCCATGCATCAGCCTGCAAACCACAGACGTAAATGCCATCGTAGCGAACAGCCGGATGGTCGAGAGAGCGCGTAATGGTGACAGGCAACTCCCCTCGCGATGGCGCGACAAATTCTCGCTGTGCGAGGGATGCCAGTAACGCCACGATCTCTCGACCGTCGCTCGAGCGACGCGAGTACTCGATGTCGCGAAAGACCTGAATGAGATCACGCCACTGTTCACGAATCTGGCGGATACTGGAGTCACGCGCTGGACGATGATCAAAGACCGCTTGTTGGGCAATCGCGGCTATTCGATCCGCCCACCCCAAATCGTTACGCGCGAACTGCAGAGTCAAAGTCTCAAGACGCAGTCGAATCTGCTCGACGATCGCGGCATCGCTGGCAACGGCAGTGCTCAGCCCGCCTAGCACGCGAATCCAATCAGTCGCCGATCGACGCTCGGTTGGATGACGACGCAGCTGTGCCGCCAAACGCGCGCGCGGAGCGATCGCCAGATCGAGGAACAAGTCGCTCTCGAGCAAACGCGCCAGCGCCTCCACCTCATCGAATGACGCCAACCAGCGGAGCAACTGCAGCACGTGCTTCGGCTCGGCATAGTCGGCGAGCGGTCGTCCGCCCTCGATATCGAACAGTGTCTCGCCATCGGGTTCATGCCAGTACGAGGGCGTCAGTTCCGACGCAAAGCAGCGCTCGACCTCGGCGCGCCGCAGCTCTAGCGCCGGCACCACCACATATAACCGTGCCTCGGGATTCTGCTCTAAGCGAGTACGAGCCCACTGCGCTGCAGCAGCGATCTCATCGCCGGCCGTCGGCAAAACATGATGGGTTACGCGAGCCTCGACGCCCGAGACCGACTGAATGGCGCGGACCTGCCGAACCGAAAAAAGCTCGCGTAATAGCGGGGAGACCACGCCGCCGAGATAGGTATCGCATGAATCTCGCGAACCCCCCTCAAAAGAACCAGCAGCCGATACCAGTTCGGCACCCAGCTCAAAAGACGCGCACGCATCGAGATCCCGCGCCGCGCGACTGACCATGCGACGCGCTCGCAGCAACCAATCCGTCTCGGACGTCGCGTGGCGCGCTAGAGCTGCGTCATCAATTAGCCATTCACTGCATAGTCGCGCAGCACGCTGCAATGCGTCCGCCAGCGAGTCCGCAGACCAAATGAAAGGCCGCGGGTCATCACGATCAGCGAGCAGTTTGCTGGCCGCATCATGCCAAAGGCACCACTCCTCGTGCGCCGAGAGCGGTCTTCGGAGACTCCCCTCGCCTTGCAGATAGATTTCGCGCGCCAACGCGGCGAGCCAGCCGTTCTCCGCTATGACGACGGGCGTTCGCCAAACGTCGGTCGACTGCAACTGCAACCGCGCATAGGCCAGACGAACCGCCGCGGCTCGCGAGCGTGTCGGGACGATCAGCCCGCTTCCGCCGCGAAGGTGCCGGGCGATGTCGTCAGAGAGAATCAATCAACTACGAAAGCGAGCGCTCGCTTCGACCACGCGCCCAGACGGTACTGGCGGTCGGGATCGGTATTCAGCCAGTAACTCGCTCATCCGGGTGAACACCGTCTTCAGCTGCGCTGCGTCGGGAAGATTGGTGATACGGAAATGATTTTTATAGGGGACATTGAAACTCGTGCCCGGCGCGACGAGCACGTGCTTACGCTCGAGCAAATCAAGCGCGAACGCCTCATCGTCGAAATCCGCGATCGAATCATTGACGCCGATGAAACCGTACAGCGCGCCTTGTGGCGCTGCGAGCTCGAGCGAGGGTTCGGCGGCGACGGCATCGACGATGGAACGGCGAGATTCGAACAAACGACCGCCTGGGCGAGTCAACTCGCGAATACTTTGATAGCCACCGAGTGCCGTTTGTACTGCCCACTGCCCTGGCACGTTGCTACACAAGCGCAGCGACGCCAACAGCTCAAGCGCACCCAAAAACTCCTGCGCTGCCGCGAGCTTGCCGGACACGACAGCCCAGCCGACTCGATAGCCGCAAGCGCGGTAGACCTTGGAGAGACCGGACATCGTGACGCAGACCGTATCGTGTACGAGGCTTGCCATCGGGATGAATTCGGCATCGTCATACAGAATCTGGTCGTAAATTTCGTCGCACAACAGCATGAGACCGCGCTGCTCGGCCAAGCGTGCGATGCCCTCAAGCACGGCTCGCGGATAAACGGCGCCTGTCGGGTTATTCGGATTGATCACGACGATCGCTCGGGTTCGCGGCGTGATCAGCTTCGCTAACTCCTCGACATCCGGAACGAACCCGTTATCGGGATGACAAGGGTAATGAACGGCTTTGCCCCTATTGAGATTAACGGCGGCGCTCCAGAGGGGGTAATCGGGGCTCGGCACCAACACCTCATCACCGTCATTCATCATCGCGCGCAAACAAAGATCGATGAGTTCGCTCACGCCGTTACCGATGAAAACCTCTTCCGCGCTGACCCCCGTGACCCCACGCGCCTGTTGCTGCATGACCACCGCCTCGCGCGCCGGAAAGATCCCCTTCTGATGACAATAGCCCTCACTGTCGGGGAAATTTTCGATCATCGCCAGGCGCATGGTTTCCGGCGTTCTGAAACCGAACAAAGCCGGGTTGCCGATGTTCAAGGAAATGATTTCATAGCCCTTGCGTGCGAGCTCCTGAGCACGCCGGGCAAGCTTGCCGCGAATCTCGTAACGAACATTGCGCAAAGCGTCGCTAGTGCGGATCGGTGTATCGGCGGTCATGAAATGGATTCGCTGCAGTAGATGGCCCGCAGGCCGGACGACTCGCAAGAATAACGCCTCGCCCGGATCACTGCATGATCTTCAGAGCGAATTCAGCGGTGGTAGCCTTCGCCTCACTTTTTTGCCCCGAGGCTACGCGAATGAATGGAACAGCAACGACCGCCCCAGTCTTCGACCTGCGGGCTCATATGCCCCTGCTCACCAAGCAGGAGGGCGTCTGGGAAGGCACGTATCGTTATTACGATGCAGAGGGCAACAAGATCGACGAGCATCGATCGAGGCTGATCTGTCGCGTTCCGTCATCCGGCCCGTATCACTACCATCAGACGAATCAATACACCTGGGCCGACGGCAGACAGGAGATTCGCGAGTTCAAGGGATCGTTCCGAGACGGGAAACTCTGGTTCGACAGCGAACTAATCGAGGGGTGGGCGGCCGAGGAGCCGCTCGACGAGCACCGCCGAACGCTACTGCTCTACTGGGTTCGCCGCGGGGAGCCTGACACCTACTTGTACGAAATGATTCAGATCGACGACGCGTGCCGCCAACGTACCCGTGTTTGGCAATGGATACGTGGCGGCGCGACGCGGATGCGCACCCTCATCGACGAGGTGAAGGTGGCCGACGACTGGCAGACCGTCGCTTAACGGCGACGGCGCTTTTTCTTCTTGTGTCCGTGGTCGACGCGACCGTCACCGTGGTGGTGCGGCGTGTCGCCATGGGCATGACCATGATCGTAGTCGAAGTCGATCGGGTGGTTATGCCCGTGAGTATTGACCCACTTGTAGAGTTCCGGATTGCGATGCAGCAGACGGCTCGCTGCGCGCTCCTGGTTCTCCTCGGGGGTCGTCCAAGGATTGAAGTGGAAGTGGTTGTATAGCTGCGAGTCGGTACGACCGATCGCGAGTGTTCCGAGCTTGCAACCGAAGGCGCCGTGGTTGATGTACGGTGGACGCCAGAAGTAGCCGCCGGTCGGCAAATCACCGAACTGCATCATCCAAGACGTTCCCCAGATGTGGTACGCCTCTTCGACGCAGTCGTGGTAGGAAATGTTGTCCTGCCAAAAGTTCGGCGTCATGCAATAGAGGAACGTGAACGCATGCGTGCGCTGATCGAAACGCAGCACTTTGACGAGACAGCCTGGCGCCGTTGCCGGGAAGAAGTTCGTCGAGGTCCACTGCATGTTTTCGTAGGCATTGACCGCCGCGAAACGATCACGCTCGGCGCGCGGGTGGTCGCTATCGGATTCCACGAATGAAGGTTCACCGTGGTTGTAGAACAGCAAACCGGTGGCACCGCGCGGCGAGCTCAAAGCCTCGATCGCGACACCGGCTGGAACGAAAAGATAGCTACCCGGACCGTGAACCTTCTCACCGACGGTGACAGAGCCCGTCATGATGAAGAGTTCGTATTCGGTGTAGCTCATACCCGGTGGCTGCTTGTAGCCAGGCTCGAACAACACCGTCATGGAGCAAGCTCCGTTGTCGGTGTCGATCGACAGCATCTTGTATTGCATGCCCTTCGGGAAACCCGGCAGGGTCATCTTCTTGAAGGGAACGTCGCGGTCAACGAATGGTTCGATATGCGGGCGTGCCATGGTTCAATCCTCCGCGGCGCTGATCAGAATACGACTCGGAACTTACGCTTCGGCTTGACCGGAATCTCCTCCGGACGAACCTTACGCATCTGGTCCCAATGGACATGGGTACCGCGAGTCTGGATACGCTGCAGGAACTCGGCGACCCACTTGTCACGCTTCGGCGCGAGCGCATCTTGCTCAGCGACGATCTTCTTGTAGCGTTTCTTTTGCTCGACCAGTTCTTTCTTCAGCCAAGCTTCGACTTCGCGGCTGCGCTTGTGGGGAATGGCTTTCATGCTGCTCCTCGGGTTCGGGCCTGCAACGACCTTGTTACCCGGCGATATTAACCCCGAGGCGGCGCCTTGGCGCTAGGGGGACATCGCCTCAGCGCGCTCTGACCACCCTGCGAGCTTTCCCTTGGGTCAGCTGACTGCGGCCAAAGAGCGCCTCGCGCGCCTTGTCGTCGGGGTTACCAATCTTCTCGCGTCGATCGAGTAGTGCCACACCGCGTTGCACAGCCGGTCGTTGGCCAATCGCCTCATACCAACGCGCCACATGCGGGAACTCCGCTAAATCGATCTTGTGTAGCCAGCGTACCCGCACCCACGGCCAAGTGGCAATATCGGCAATGGAGTAACGGCCGGCCAAATATTCCTCGTCGGCCAAGCGACGATCCATGACGCCGTAAAGCCGGAGCGTCTCGTTGCGATAGCGCTCCATCGCATAGCGGATCTTCCGCGGTGCGTAGCCTAAAAAATGCCCGCACTGCCCGAACATCGGTCCGACATTGGCGACCTGGAAAGTCAGCCACTGCAAAACCTCATATCGACCACGCTTCGCTCGCGGCATGAACTTCCCAGTTTTTTCAGCCAGATATTGGAGAATGGCGCCGGACTCGAACAGCTTGATCGGTTCGCCACCCGGACCGTCGTGATCGACAATCGCCGGAATTTTATTGTTGGGATTGATCTTGAGGAAGGCCGGTCGAAACTGCTCGCCGCGCAGCATGTTGACGGGCTTTACGCGATAACGAAGCCCACACTCCTCGAGCATGATCGGAATCTTGTGACCGTTCGGAGTCGGCCAGTAATAAAGATCGATCATGGATATCCCTCGACAATGTGACCTCGAGATTCGAACATACGAACATGCTGAGCGCCATCCTCGTGGTCACCTTGGTGGTGGCCGATTTAGATTCCACCCGCAGCGCGTACGTCGACTGGCTCGACTATCGACTCGTGGCGCAGGGTTCCATCCCTAAGGAGCTTGCCGCAACCTGGGCAGCGCCTTCAGCAGCGGGCAGTCGCTATGCGTTGTTGCAGCCCTCGAGCGGCGCTGAGGCGTGGCTGCGCGTCATTGAACGCCCGCATGCGGCGGGCTATCGAGCGATGCACTCGACCGGATGGACCGCCAACGAAATCCTCGTCGAAGACCCGGTCGATCTCACGGCCCGCTTCGCCAAGCCGGATTCGCCGTTCGAGGTGGTGGGCCCGCCTGCTCCGCTTGGGTCCAACGGCAAGGTGATTGCGATGCAAGCGATGGGGCCTGCGGGGGAGCTCAACTACTTCACGCGTATCCCGCCGGAAGGCGGAACCTTCATTAAGACACCGGCGGCGAGCCGCGTGGATCGCACTTTCATCGCGGTCGCCGGGGGACGCTCCCTCGCCGCCATGCGCGCGTTTTATCGCGACGTGCTCGGCATGACGGCGCTCGATCCTTATCCCTCGGCCGTGCAGGTCGTAAACCACGCCAGAGGACTGCCGGCGAACTACACCATGCAAATATCGGTGGTGCCGATTTCACGCGCCTCCATTCTGGAGCTCGACGAATACCCGCGCGACACCCAAGATCGAGTGACACCGACGGGTGACCTACCGGCTGGCATGGCGATGGTGAGTTTTATCGTCGACACGCTGGACACGCGCTCGCTGCAGTGGCGTTCGCCGCCGCAAGTGCAACATGAACGCCCCTACGCCGGACGCCGTGCAGGCGTCGTGGTGGGCGCGGCGGGTGAGTGGATCGAACTGGTCGAGCGCGCGCCGCCTTAAACCGGCTCGCACACCGGCTACTCAGTCAACACGTAGCGAGTTTGCATGTAGCCCGTCACGTAAGCTAGCAGACAAATTCGTTCATCCGGCGTACACCAAAGATCGTATGGCGGATGCTTGCCAGGCTCATTACTCGTTTCGTCGCCCTCGCTCGTTTCGATGATGCGGTAGTGCAGCGCATCGAACGTACCAGCGGCAACGGTGATGCGGTCGGGCCCAACGTACTGCAAACGAACCCCTAAGGGATGTCGCATGATCATTGGGCCTGTCGCGCCGCGGTGATCGAGCGAACATAACAAGACGTTCGTGTAGAGCCCGATGCCAGGCCCACGCGTGATGTCGAAGATGCTCATCAACCAGGCATCCGCCTGAATGGGATGGGTTCCGAATGCATCGAGCTTTCCCTGCAAGGGATAGCGCTGCGAAATACGACCCTCGGCAACGGTGTAACCCTCGCACTCGGCTTCGGTGTCGGTGAAGCGAAACCAACTCGAGCCAACGAATCGATCGCCAACCGACAGGCGCACGAAGCAATCTTCGGGTCGCCAGTCACGATCGAGACTGAGCGTCACATCACGCATCACGTTCGGTGCATCGTCGATTTCGGTGTAGGCACGAATAGTGCGGCGACCATCGCCGTGCACGGTGATGGTGAAGTCTTCACGACCCCTCTCCACGCCTTTGCGACCTTCTTTGTCACTCGTGTAGTGCAGTTTGCCTTTGATGCGACGGTGCGGAATGGGCATGATTTCAACTCCCCACAATCAAGCCAAACGGATCAACGGTTCACGAAAGATCTTCTTGCGCGCCATCGGCTTATACCAAGCGGTCAATGCCGGGCGATCCGTTAGTGGATCAAACTTGGCGTCGAGGCTCGGAATCGCCGCAGCGACTTGCGCGATCTTCAAGCGCACAAACTGCACGGCACCGACGCCGCGCATTTGGCCAATATCGAGCTTGCCGTAACTCGGCGCGTCTTTTTCCATCTGATCGAGAATGGCGATGATCTTGCGCCAACAACGCTCGACGTAAGCCGATCTTTGCTGATCGTGTGGCAACCAAGACTCGATGATCAGCAGCACAAAGGTGTCAAACAGCCCATCGGCCATCCATGCCTGTCGCAAGCTCGTCCATCGCTGCGGGCCTTTCGACGGATACAGCTTGCGTCTGCGATGCAACGAGTCGAGGTATTCGTAGATCACCGGACCGCCGGCTAAGTATTCACCCGAATCGAGTACCAGTGTGGGCACCTTGCCTAGCGGATTGACTGCCGCGAGTGGCGAGTCGATATCGAACGGCTTGGTCGCAATAGGCTCGATTTGCGCATGCAACTCGGCGTAGTTGATCAAGGCTTCGACGGTGTGTACGTAGCCTTTGATCGGCGTGTAAAGCAGCTTCATTATTTAATCCGCCTCGCTCAATGCACTTCTTGGCCACCCGAGACATTCATAGCCTCGGCCGTGATGTAGTCTGCCTCCGACGAACACAGGAAAGCGCAGGCCTTCGCTGTATCCTCGGCGAGCCCGACACGTCCAAGTGGGATGCGCGATCGCATCTCGGCGAGGTACTCCTCGATCGTCTGACCACGTTGCTCTGCGCGTAGTGCGTTTTGAACACTACCTAACCCCGTCGTGACGTGGTTTGGACAAATCGCATTCACGGTGATCTTGTGGCGCCCCAGTTCCAGCGCTGCACTGCGCGTGAAACCGATCATGCCGTGCTTGGAAGCCGCATAAGCTGAGAGATACATCGAGCCGGACTTGGCGGCGACGCTGGCAATATTGATGATGCGCCCGCCTCGCCCCTGCTCGATCATCGCTTGCGCGGCGTGCTTGCTACAGAGGAATGCACCCGTCAAATTCACTCCGAGTACAAGATCCCAACGCTCGAGTGGCATCTCGGTAAAAGGCGCCATCAGATATCCGACCCCGGCGTTATTGACGAGAATGTCGAGACCGCCGTACGTCGATCGAGCAAACGCGACAGCCTCTTTGACCTGCGCCTCGTTGCGCACGTCGAGCAGACAGGCCGACGCTTCTCCGCCTGCGGCACGAATACCCGCAACGACCTCGTCGAGCTCGCTGCGCGTACCGATACGATCGGGAGGCAGATCGGCCGCCGGGACGCCGAGGTCAGTGACGACCACTTTGGCGCCTTCGCTTGCTAAGCGCAGACAAATCGCCTCACCCAAACCTTTGCGCCGACCAGCGCCCGTGACGAGCGCGACCTTGCCTTCCAATCTTCTCAAAGCATTTCTCCCACTTATTTCTCTTGCCAACGCCAGCAAGCCACCTGGTGCTGTGAGCTGACTTCATCGAAGGTCGGCGCGATTTGCGAACAGCGTGACTCCGCGATCGGACAGCGCGTTCGAAACACACAGCCCGAGGGCGGCGACAAGGGCGAAGGCAGTTCGCCACCCAAAGCGGTGCCAAGCCGACTCGGTTGTACTGCAGGATCCGGAATCGGGACGGCAGCCAACAGGCCTCGCGTGTAAGGATGACGCGGATTCGAATACAGCATCTCGGTTGGCGCCAGCTCCATCGGCTTACCGAGATAAAGCACGAGCACGCGCTCGCACAGTTTGCGCACCACCGCGAGGTTATGGCTGACGAACAAAATGCTCATCCCGAAATCCCGCTTCAAATCTTGAAGCAGATTGACGATCTGCGCTTGGATCGACACGTCGAGCGCGCTTACCGGCTCGTCACACACGAGCAGCTTCGGCCGCAAGACCATCGCACGTGCGATACCGATACGCTGACACTGTCCACCGCTGAACTCGTGCGGGTAGCGATTGATGACATCAGGCGATAAACCAACGCGTCGCAAAATATCGGCAACTCGTTCACGACGCTCCGCTCTCGAGAGCTCCGGCGCATGTACTCGCAGTGGCTCGGCAACGATCTCGCCGACGGTCATGCGTGGATCAAGACTGGCTAGCGGGTCTTGAAAGACGATCTGCAAATCGCGCCGCAACGGGCGAACCTGTCGCGTCGAATACCCCTCGATCGATTGACCCATCCACACGATCTTGCCGGCCGTGCTCGGCACGAGTCGCAAGATCGCCCGAGCGAGTGTCGACTTGCCGCAACCGGACTCGCCCACGATGCCAAGCGCTTCACCCGCCTGCAAATCGAAGTCGACTCCGTCGACGGCACGCAATTGCGCAGGCTTACCAAATAGCGAAGCCCCCACAGGGAACCAAACCCGCAAATCGCGGATGCGTAGCAATGGCTCAGTCATGCTCGCCTCCTCGAATGGGGAAATGACACGCGACCGCCCGGCCCGACATCTCGGTCAACAAAGGCGCCTCCGCTTTGCAACGTTCCGTCGCCAAAGCACAACGCGGATGAAACGCACAGCCCGCCGGCAAGCGGCGCGGATTGGGCGGTTGACCACTGATAGCCTGCAGGGGCGCATTGCCCACTTCGTCGATACGAGGCATCGAAGCTAAAAGCGCACGTGTATAAGGATGCTGCGGCGATACCAGAATATCTTTGACTGAACCGTGCTCGACGATACGTCCGCCGTACATCACCACGACGCGATCGGCGATACCTGCCACGACACCGAGATCGTGTGTGACAAGCACCATCGACATACCTCGTTCGCGCTTCAGTTGCGCGAGCAGAGCCAAAATCTGTGCCTGGATCGTGACATCAAGCGCAGTCGTCGGCTCATCCGCGATCAAAACCTCCGGATCGCAGGCCAAGGCAATGGCAATCATCACGCGTTGACGCATGCCACCGGATAACTCGTGCGGATACTGATCGAGTCGACGCTCCGCATCGGTCACCTGCACAAGACGTAAAAGCTCCAGTGCGCGCGCTCGAGCTTGCGCCTTCGTGAAGCCACGATGCCGCACCAAGGACTCACCAATCTGATCGACCACGCGCAGGTGCGGCGTCAAAGACGTCATGGGGTCTTGGAAAATCATGGCGAGTCTCGACCCACGAACCGCATTGAGCGCCTCGCGATCATTGCCAAGTAATTCGGTGTCGCCCAACAGGGCCGAACCACCCACCGACGCGTTACCCGCGAGCAAACCCATCACCGCCAAGAACGACTGACTCTTGCCCGCTCCAGACTCACCGACAATTCCAACGCATTCACCTGCAGCCAGATCGAGAGAGAACGCGTTGACCGCCGGAACGACACCATCGGGCGTAGCGAACTGCACCGCAAGATCACGGATCGACAGCACGGCGCTCATCGTTCACGCGGATCGAGCGCATCGCGCAATCCGTCTCCAAGAAAATTGAAACAGGTGAGCAAGGTCACCAAAAAGCCCGCAGGCACTAGCAACATCCACACCGCCGACTCCATCTCCTGTGCGCCCTCGTTGATGAGGCTACCGAGACTCGCCTGCGGCTCTTGCACCCCGAGACCCAAGAATGAGAGAAAACTCTCGAACAAGATCATCTGTGGAATCGTGAGCGTGGCGTAAATGATCACCGGCCCAATGACATTCGGAACGATATGCCGCGCCAAAATAGATCCCGTGCCGACTCCCGAAGCAAGCGCAGCCTCGATGAATTCCTTTCGTTTGATCGACAAGGTTTGTCCACGCACGATGCGCGCCATCGTCAACCAACCGACCGCGCCGATCGCCAAGAACAACACGAAAATATTTCCGCGATCGAACAAGGTCGAAAGAATGATGACGATGAAGATGTAGGGCAATGAATAAAGGATATCGACGAAGCGCATCATGAGATTGTCGATGCGCCCACCGAGATACCCAGCCGTGGCACCAAAAGCGACCCCGATACACAACGACACTAGGGTCGCGAGCAGACCAATCTGTAGTGAGATTTGCACGCCTGCCAACGTTCGCACGTACAAATCGCGCCCGAGTCGATCGGTGCCTAGCCAATGATCATTCGGACCGCCGGGCGGCACCGCCATGTGATCCCAATCGATGGCATCGAAAGAATGCGGCGAGAATGAGGGGCCGATGAATGCGAGCAAACTGATGACGACAATCAAGCTGGCAGACACCATCGCCGCCCGGTTGCGCCGCAGACGACGCCAAGCATCAGCCCAGAAGCCGCGGGCGGTCGGTTGTGCCAATTCAGTCATAGCGCACTCTCGGATCGAGCCAGCCGTAGAGAAGATCCGCGAGTAAATTGAGGGTCAGGGTCAAACCGCCGTAGACGACGATCATGCCCATCACGAGCGTGTAGTCGCGATTGATGGCACCTTGCACGAGATAGCGTCCGCTACCCGGCAAGCCAAAGACGGTCTCCACCACCAGCGAACCGGTAATGACGAATGCCGTCGCGGGCCCTAAGTAACTCACGACGGGCAACAGCGCCGGACGCAAAGCGTGACGCAATATCACTTGTCGCTCAGGTAAGCCCTTAGCGCGCGCCGTGCGCACGAAGTTCGTTCGCAACACTTCGAGCAAGCTGCCGCGCGTCAAACGCGCGATATACGCGATCACCGGCAGCGACAAGGTGATCACCGGCAAGACGAGATAGCGGTATTCGCCCACCTCCCAGCCCGCGACTGGGAACCACCGTAGGTGCAAACCAAATATCAGCGCAAACAACGGTCCCGTGACGAAACTCGGTAAAGCAATCCCGAGAACCGCAACCGCCATGATGCCGTAATCCGTCGGACTGTTCTGACGCAACGCAGCCAGTGTTCCGAGCGGGATACCGACGAGTAACGCCAACAACACGGCCGACAGTCCGAGCATCAGACTCACCGGCAGACCTTGCGCGATAAGCTCAGTAACCGTGAAATCTTTGAACTTGTAAGACGGACCGAAATCGCCTTGCGCGAGACCTCCGAGGTAGCGTGCGAACTGCTCCGGCAGCGGCTTGTCGAGACCATAGGCGGCCTCTAGGTTCGCCTTGACCTCAGGTGGCAACGTCTGCTCTTCGTCAAACGGGCCGCCCGGCGCAAGCCGAATCACGAAGAACGACAACGCAATGATGATGAACAGCGTTGGAATGACGCCGAAAATCCGACGCAACGCGTAACGCAGCACGACGACTTACAGGTTTTCGGTGATGATGAACTGCGGCGAGTCGGCTAACTCGCGAAACTGAGCTGCAACCTGTTGCATTTTCTCGGTCGCAACGTCTTGCCCTAACTCTTCGAGACTCTTCAGGTCGATGACCTCGATATAGGAGTATGGGGCGGCACCACCGCCTAGCATGCCGCTCGCTTTCAGCACTTCGAAACGATTTACCGATGGCAAGGCATTGACGATCGGCATGTCGACCTCGCGCGCGAAGCGCTCGTAGTCGTCGACGCTGACGCCAGGCTTCAAATTAAACAGAACGACGAGTTTCGTCACGGATCCCCCTTCCTTGAGACGAGGCGCTAACAGCTGCGCAGTTTGAGTCTAGGTGCGTCACGAGGCTCGCCGCAAGCGACGGCCAACCGCCGGTCAGCCGTTCGGCGTGAATCCCATCAGACTCACGGGGATTCCATCTGGGTCGAGCAGGATTAGCTCGTGAAAAGTGCCATCACCGCGAGCATACGCGGTGGGCCCAGCCATGATGGTGACCCCTTCAATTGCCGAGAGCGTCGTCGCAATCTCGGCAACTCTCGATGTTTCGAAGACGAGCGTTGCTTGACCGTACAACGGGAACTGTCGAGGACTACCCGTCTTGGCCATCGGCCTAGGCGCCGTGTCGCGAATTTCGTACAGCCCAATCCAGCCATACTGCTCGCCTGGTCGCCCAAGATGCACGATGCGCAAACTCGCCTCGTCGAGCCCTACCATCTTGGCGATCGCGGGTCCCTGCAGTTGCTTTTCTTCGAGGACCTCCAGTCCGAGTACGTCTCGATAAAGCGCCAGCGAGCGCGCGAGATCGCGCACCCACAAGGTGACCCGCTTCAACGGCGGCGCGACGTCCGAGACGCTCACAGCCCTAAGCAACCCGGATTCATTCGACCGGCCGGATCGAAGTGCTGCTTGAGCGACTTCAACAAGCCAGCTGTCGAAGCATCGAGCGATTCTTGATAACGATAGAACTTACCGATCTGGAAGCTCACGGCACCGGCTAGCATGAATGCCTCGGCGAGATCGCTGCGCAACTCGGCAACGGCGGCCGCTGCCGCCGCGTTCGCCTCGAACTTCGGCAACTTCGCGAGGTAGTCCGCATCGAGCACACGTTCGTGGAAACCGAGTCGCGCATCGGGCCAATACAGAACCGGCTCGATCAATGTCGCCGAGCCGGCAATTGTGGCGCAAAGATAACCACGATCGATGTCGAACTTCTGCATTACCTCGGCGTGCTTCGCAAACACGGCTTCGCATTTCTCGTACATCGCAAGCGCCTGAGAAAACGGGATCGAGCCATGCACCGGCACCCAACGCTCACCGCCGGGGCCCAACATACTGTTGAGTTCGGCGAAGGGATTAGCTCGCATCACCTTAGGCACGGTGTTTTCGACTTCGACGCCGTCGCGCGACATGATCTCGCGCACGATTGCGGCCTTCGCGTCAGCATCGGTCGCATCACGTCCATCGACCGACAAGTGCACCGAGAACGTACCCTCCTCGAGGAAGTTTCGACCGGCCATCACGACCTTTGCCCCTTCCTTCAATCCCTTGAGCAAGGAGCCCGAGTTTTGCACGACCTTACCGAGCGCCTTAACGTCGGCCGTCAAACTACTGCGCTTCATACGCACGGCCTGCAAACCCGGATCAAAGCCGAACTGCTCTGATGCGACGTCCGCACGCGCCACGTCCGCCATCGCCTTAAACAGAGGACCCGCTTCTTTGAACGAGAACGACAAGTAGCGACTTTCAGGCAAGGGCTTGATGAGGCGGAACGTCGCTCGCGTTTTAATGCCGAGCGCGCCGCAATCCGAAAGGAACATGCCAAGCAGATCAGGCCCGATCTGGCGAAAAAAGGGCTCGCCATTCTTGTTGGCGTGACTGCCGAGTTTGAGGACGGTGCCGTCGACCAAGACGACATCAAGCCCAATCACGCTCTCGGCCACCGGACCGTAACGACCCGAGCCGAGAAACATGCTGCCCTGCGAGAGCGCACCACCGACCGTAGAACGCAAGCCGGAGAGCGGCCCGTAGAATGGAGTGCGCACGCCGTGCGGCTCGAGGGCATCAAACAGATCTTTCCAGGTCGATCCACACTCGACGGTGACGTAGCGATCTTCCGCATCGATCGTGATGACCCGATTCATCGCGAGCAGATCCACCATGATCGAGTTGGCGCGCGCCGGTAGGTAGCCGTCCGTGTAGGACATTCCGCCGCCGCGCGGTACCACAGGGAGACCGGTCGGTGCGATCGCGCGCATCGCCGCTGCCAATTGCTCAGTGCTTCGCGGCCGGATCACCGCGGCCGGTAATTGACCACTGCGATAGACGTCTTGCGAGTAGAACTCCAACTCTGCCTGCGCAGTGATGACGGCGGCATCACCCAACACTTGTCGCAGACTCGCCAAAGCGGTCGGCACGGCAGCATCGGCAGAGATCGGTACCACGGTTTGCATAGTCATCCATCCTCACGAAGTTCGAGTGGCTGGCCAAGAGTCTAGCGGCGCCAGACGCGACCCGGACCAATGTTAATATCCGACGGCCATCAGGCAGGTTCCTATGAGCATTTTGCGCAATTCACCTTCTTCGCCTCTACCCGAGTTCGAATACAGCATCGACGTAGCCGTGATCGGCGCCGGTGCATGCGGATTAACGGCCGCACTCGCCGCCCGAGACGCGGGCGCGGAAGTATTGGTATTCGAGCGCGACAAGCGCCCCTGGGGCAGCACCTCGATGTCCTTGGGTGCCGTGTGTGGCGTTGGCTCGAAGGAACAGCGAGCTCACGGCATTAGCGATTCTGCCGACGCTTTCGTGGCCGACGTGATGGCTAAAACGGAGAATCGGGCTGACCCCCGCCTTGCACGCCTCATTGGCGAGCGCAGCGGCAGCGTTCTCGATTGGCTAAACGAGACACATCAAGTTCCGCTGTTACTCGATGCCAAATGGACGGGCCTCGGGCACTCAGCGCGTCGCTTGCACATTCCGCCGGGCCGCAATGGCGAGGAGCTACTCGCGCTATTGCTCAATGCCTGCGCCCGTGCCGGTGCAGAGGTCGTTACCGAGGCGACAGTCACTGCGCTCTATGCCGATGAACATGATCGAATCGTCGGTCTCAAAGTCGAGCGTCCGGGCGGCGTGATTGAAAACATTGGCTGCGGCGCTGTCGTGCTTGCCACCTGCGGTTTCGGCGGTAACGAGACCATGATTGCGGCGCACATTCCGGAGATGCGCCACGCGCGTTACTTTGGTCACGAAGGCAATCGGGGCGATGGCATTCTTTGGGGGCTTGCACTTGGCGCGGCTACTGCCGACATGAGCGCTTACCAAGGCTTAGGTACGCTGGCCGATCCGCAACAGATCGTCGTGCCGCATCCGCTGATGATCGAAGGCGGCTTTTTGGTCAGCACCGAAGGCAAACGATTTACGCATGAGCTTGCGAATATTTCGGGCATGTGTGTGCCGGTGTTGCAGCAGCCGGAAGGTCGTGCTTGGGTGATCTTCGACGAGCAACGTCACCTTGCCTGCCTCGAACATTCGGTTGAGCAAAGACAACTCGCTGAGGTCGGTGCCATCAAACGCGCCAATGACTGGGCGACGCTCGAGAATCTCTGTGGATTGCCGCCTGGCTCTCTCGCTGCGGAAAATGCAGCCATCGATGCGGCGCGATCAGCCCATCAAGACGATCATCTTGGGCGTTCATTCGCCGGGCTTGCACCGTTACAAGCGCCGTTCTGCGCCGTGCGAGTGACCGGTGCGCTGTTTCATACGCAAGGCGGCCTTTGTATCAATGATCAAGCGCAGGTCGTACGAGCAGATGACTCGCCGCTGCCCAACCTCTACGCCGGCGGTGGCGCCGCGCGTAGCATTTCCGGTCCTGCGGTAACGGGATATCTGCCAGCTGTTGGTCTAAGCATGGCCATCACACTCGGTGCGATTGCCGGCCGATCGGCAGCGACTCACTTGAGCGCGTCGAGCAAGCTCAACGCGTAGCAGCCTTTAGAGCCCGTACAATCTGTCGCCGATCCTCAGGGTCGGTGATCGCCTTGTAGCGCATACGATGTTTGCCACCCAAAAACTGTTCGGGATCCGCAATCAACTGATCGATTGACTCGTCATCCCACATCAGACCCGCGCGGCCTGCCGACACGAAGGCCTCGCTGTAGTAAAAACCAGCCGCGCTCGCCGCGCGCCGGCCGAAAACGCGGTGCAGATTCGGACCCACGGCATGCGCCCCACCCGCCTCAAAGCTGTGGCAGAACCGGCACCACATAAAATCCTGTTGCGCTTGACCCGAGAGCGCAACCGGATCGATGACATCGACATAAGGATCGATCTGCGGCGGCGGACCGGATTCAACCATTTGCGCCGATGTGGTGAATGGCACCACACCAAAAATTTGATACGGCGCATAAGCAGCGATCGCCAGCATCGCCAGCATGACGAGCGAATGCGCCGACTGCATCACCCAACTGATCGAGGTCGAACCGGAGATTGCTAATCGTGGACCGCTCTCGGAACTCCACGGCACTCCCGGCAGCATTCGCCATACCGCCACGCGATAGCGCACGGTTTGCCAAAGCGCCGTCAACACCGCGGCTGCGAACGCGACGATGATGAGAAATCCGGTCGCACTATGGAGATAACCGAACGTGACCGAGAGTCGATAGCTCGCCGGTACGATCGCCGGCAGAGTCACCAAACCGAACCAACTAACCGCGTGATTTTCGCTCCACGCGAATAGCGGACCGGTCACCACAAAGGCAGTGAGTGTCCACCACAGTAACCCCACGAGTCGACGCGCGAAGAGATCCGCTGCCCGTGGCATTCGGCTAGAGAAGGGCTCGCTCCGTAATCGTAGGACCCACCAAGAACGGATGGTCAATAACACGAGAACCGTCAATCCGATGGAGATATGCAGGTGCTGTAAAGCCTCTCGAGCCGCCGTGCCGCGCGGCGTCACTCCTACCTTGCTCGATTGGTACATCTGAAACAGCACCAAGGCAAAGATCACGACCGAGAGCCATCTCACCCAGAGACCTTTTCGTTGATCCGAGCGCACTTCCGAGAGCGTCATGACGAGACACCCTCATCTGCTGCGCGAATGATCGTATTGATCAGTGGCGCATCGTCCCAATCGAGTTGCGACACACCGGTACGCACGACGACCAAATCTCGCGACGGCACGAGGTAAACCCGCTGTCCGCCGAAACCATCGATGTAGTAGATATCCTCGGCCAAAAAGTTCGCCGAGTGAAAGGCCTTGACCGAGTAGTCGTTGTACTTACGCTCTCGCTGCGGCGGCGAGCCCAACCAAAGGTGCATACCAAAGTTTGGGTTGGTGTCGCTTGGAGTCTTCATAGCCCGCACCCAATCGCTCGAAATCAATTGCCGCTCACCCACCTTGCCGTCAGCCGCGAGCAACAAACCCACGCGCAACCAATCACGTGCGCTCGCGAATAGACAACAGAAGCCACGCGGCATGCCGCCGTCACGATCCATCCAAAAGGCTGCATCCGCTGCACCCAAAGGCCGCCATACCCGCTCGGAAAGATAGTCCTCATACGACTGACCTGTCGCACGCTCGAGCAGCAACAAGAGCAGTTGAGAGCTCGCATTGTTGTATTCAAAGTAAGTGCCTCGAGCTCGCAAATACCCCAACGACAGAACAGCCCCAGGCAAGTCGGAGCCGAGCAGAAGCTTGGTCGCCTTCCATGTACCAAAGCGTGGCAGTTCGATACCACTTTCCATGCGCAGGAGATCTTCGACAGTTACCTCGCGCCGGGCATCCCCCTGCCATTCGGTCAGCCATCGCGATGCTTTGCTGTCGAGCGATGGAATCACGCCGTCGGTGACGGCTGCTCCGATTGCAAGCGCCAGCACCGTCTTGTGCATCGAATTGGGATTGGTTCGAGTGCTCGCGTCGAAAGGAGGCCAATATTTTTCATAACGAAGTGCGCCGCGATGCCAGACGAGCAGCGCGACTGAGTTGGTCTTCGTCGCGAGCTGCTCGGCCTCCGCTAAGCGCTTTGAGGCGAGCGTGGTTTGCGCCTCGCTCGGAATCGCACTCGGCACCAATGCTCCCGCGACTCTCGCCTGCGGCTGCGCCAAATGCACGCTGGCTGGTTCATCGAGCGGCTGACCAAAAGCGAGATTTCGCAGCACCGCAGGGTCAGCAATCCAAATCACGGTCGGCACGATGAAAGCAACCAACAACGCGAGTGCAAGCAACGATTTCAATAGACGCCAGATCCAATGCATTACGCGATCCCCCGAGCCTGACGTTGTCGCTCTAATTGCTCGCGAATCGCAGCGTGTCGGCTCGCATCGATTGGGTAACGCCACATGATGGCGATCGGCAGCAACAGCAAGGCCGCCGGCAGCCAAGCGGCACCTAGCCGCACTCCACGCTCGACCTCGCTGGTAAGCACCTGACTCATATCGTGATAACCGAACCATGAGACGAAGCCGAGCCCGGCGAACAAACCTAGGCCCATACCGAATTTGAAGGTCGAAGCGAGAAACGCCATATGCCCGCCCATCTTGGCGGTGCCCGTTGCTAACTCATCGGCGTCGACCGCATCGGCGGTCATCGCGGGCGGCGTGATCATCGTGCCGCCGTTACCGAAAGCCATCAGGACATTCGACAGTAAGACCGGCAACACCACACCCGCTGGAACAAAGAACAGCGAGACATAAGCCGCTGCGGTAATCAGGTTGGCAGCGCAGTAGGCTCGGTGCTTACCCAGTCGCCCAGCAATCGGCACCCAAAGTGGCGCAAGCAACACAGCCGCGACGGTGTTGACGATCGCGACGGTGAGTACATGTTGCTGCAACCCGAGTGCCTGTGAAATCAGGATCGGCTGAACACCAAAATAAATACCCATCGTGAAGCGATCGATCGAGTAAGCGAGCGCCAGTCGACGAAATGGTACGTTGGTCGCGAGGATACCGAGCAACTCACCCCAACCCGGCGTCCGCTCATCGTGCGCACGCTGCGCCGGCACTTTAGCGAAACACCACAGCACGGCGATCGGTAAGAACACCACGAAGAAGACGCCGACCGACGCTACGATCTGCGCATAGCTCGGAAACGCCACGCCTTTGAACCAAATCCAATAAAAGATACCGACAGCGGTCGCACAAAGAAATCCGACAAATGCACCGCTCTCGCGATACCCTGCGATGCGTGTGCGCTCAGCATAGTCGCCCGACAACTCACCGCCCCAGCTTTGATGCGGGACATAGATCATGGTCCAACCGGCGTAGAAGACCATCAGCCAGACCAATAAGTAGTACGGTGATGCGCCCGAAGGGGGCTGCAACAAAAACCAAGCTGCCACGATCGACACCGGCATACCGACCAACATCCAGATGCGTCGACGACCAAAGCGCGATTGGGTGCGATCCGATAGAGCCCCGATGATCGGGTCGATGAAGGCTTCCCAAAATCGTCCCACAGCGAAAATGGTGGCAACAGTCAGCGCCACCATCCCGACATCCGGTGAGTAGTAAACCGGCGGCAGAAAGTTATAGAGCGGGACAAGCATGGCTTGCAGCGCCACCGTCGGCGCCGCGTACGCCAGCAACTGGCTACGACTCAATGACACGAGACCCCCCCATATCGACTGGAGGGAAACTAAACGCTGGCGATCGATTCGGCCGACAATGGCGCGCTCGAACCTCCACCAGATGATCGCGCTACGGACAGAGAACGAGATTTGACGCCACAACCAGCCCTCGGGCAGCGTCCGCCCGTTGGACATCCCCGGCAGCTCCGGCCTAGACTCGAAGTGAGCTGGGGTTTTCAACGGGGGTTGACATGGAATCCACTCGACCGATCCGCGCACTCATTCGCGGACTTGATGCACTAACTGTTCTCAATCTGCGCAACGGAGCCACAGTCTCCGAAGTCGCGCAGGAGATTCGCTTACCGCGCACCACCACTTATCGCATTCTCGAGACGCTCAGCCACGCAGGCTTCGTCTATCGCGATGCGACCGATGATCGCTATCGCCTGACCATCATGGTTCGCGGCTTGTCGGACGGATACGACGACGAGGCCTGGGTGACGCAGATCGCTCGGCCGTTCATTCACGACCTCGGTAAAGACATCGTCTGGCCCGTAGCGATCGCGTCGCTCTCGGGGACGACCATGATGGTGCGCGAGTCGACTGATCATCGCAGCCCACTCGCCGTCGAGCGGTACTCGGCCGGGTTCCGCGTACCGTTGTTGTTGTCGTCATCGGGCCGCGTCTACCTCGCTTTCTCGCCGCCCACGCAGCGAGAGTCCTTACTCGATATCCTCGGACGCTCGAACAAAGAAGAGGATGCACTCGCGCGCAATCGCCCCGAGCTCATGAAGCTTTTGAACGATGTGCGTATGCAGGGCTACGCGTCTGCTGTGCGACCGCGCCGAGTATCGGACGAGATCAGCATGGCCGTACCCATCCTGATCGATGATCGCGTGCTCGCTGCCGTGAGCATTCGTTTCAGCGGCACTGCCGTGCCCTTGAAACTCGGTGTGGAGCGCTTCTTGCCGAAGCTGCGCGACACGGCGAATAAAATTCGTCAAAGCTTCATGGAACAACAACGAGAAGCGCCACCGCAGTTGCGCGCCGTCGGCGGTAATCGGGGTTAAGCATGAACGCTAACCCTGCGATGGCATCGGCACGCTCTAGCCTGCTGCAACAACTGCAGTCACTGCTCGGCCATGACCATGTGGTAACCGATCCGGCCGAGTGCCACTTCTACTCGACCGACATCTATCACAGCGGCGAAACGGCCTTGGCGGTCGTGCGTCCCGGCAGCACGGCCGATGTCGCACAGGTCGTTCAGTTAGCAGTTGCGGTGGGCGTCGCAGTCGTCCCTCGCGGTGGCGGCGCCTCGTACACCGACGGCTATACACCTACTGAATCTGACTCGATCCTCATCGATACATCGCGGATGAATCGCATCCTCGAACTCAATGAGCGCGATGGGTACGTTGTCGTCGAAGTGGGTGTGACCTGGGCAACTCTCAACGAAACCTTGGCTGCCAAGGGATTGCGAACGCCATTCTTCGGCCCCTTCTCGGGGCTCGCCGCAACCGTGGGCGGTTCGCTCTCTCAGAACAGCGTGACCTGGGGAACGGGCGTCTTCGGGGTCTCCGGGGAAACGACGCTGTGCGTGGAAGTGGTGTTGGGTGACGGACGCACCGTGCGAACCGGCTCCTGGGGCGCCGCCAACGGCGTGCCATTCATGCGCTCGTATGGTCCGGATCTAACCGGGCTTTTCATGGGCGATTGCGGCGCACTCGGTGTAAAGACGGCCGTCGCCTTGCGGCTGATGCGCCGTAATGCCCATGTGATGGGGCTCTCCTTTGGATTTCCGGATTTCGCGAGCCTCGCGGCCGGCATGGAAGCCGCGGCCAAGGAAGGTCTGAATCTCACGAATTTCGGACTCGATCCGGCGTTGCAACAAGGTCAGCTTGGTAAAGCGGATCGCGCCACCGCGATCCAGTCGGCATTGGCCGTCTGGAAAACCTCTCGCGGCGTCGTCGATGGTCTGCGGCAACTTGTGAAAATGGCCGTCGCCGGTCGTCGTTTTCTCGACGGCTCCGTCTTCTCGGCGCACTGGATCGTTGATGGTCTGGACGATGCCAGCTGTCGCGCAGCCGTTGGACGATTGCGCTCGGTGCTGCAACCTTTCGGTGCCGAAGTGCCCGCCACCGTTCCGACGGTCGCCAATGCCATGCCCTTCATGCCGCTCTACAACGTGCGCAGCCCGCTCGGCGAACGATGGGTGCCGATACATGGTTTGTTGCCCTTCTCGCGGGTCGAAGCGTTCCGTGCCGACCTTGCGCGCTACTACGCCGAGCACGAAGCGGACATGAAGCGACTGAAGATTCGCTACGGCGCGATGTTCATGACCGTCGCCACCAACGCGTTCTTGTATGAGCCCGTGTTCTATTGGGAGGACGGCTACAACGTCACACAATCGCGTCTCATGCCCGAAGGGTTTCAAGCGACGTTGCCGCAGTTCCCCGAAAATCCGGAAGGACGGGCGCTCGTCGATAAGATGAAACGCGGCGTCGCCGACATTTTCCAGCGACACGGTGCGGCTCATCTGCAAATTGGCAAGTTTTACCCCTACTTACGGGGTCGCGAGCCGAATAACGCGGCATTGATCCGCAATCTGAAGCAGATGATCGATCCGCAACGTCGGCTTAACCCGGGAGCGTTAGGCCTGTAGAATAGAGAGCTCTTTCACGGCTGGCAGCGGAGTCTCTCTCGCGATGAAACGCATTCTGGTCTCCATCAAACGCGTCGTCGATTACAACGTCCGGATTCGAGTCAAACCCGATGGCTCTGGCGTCATTACAGACGGCGTCAAGATGAGCATCAATCCTTTCGACGAGATCGCTCTCGAAGAAGCTCTGCGCATCAAAGAAAAGGGACTTGCAGAGGAAGTCGTTGCCGTTTCAATCGGACCTGCCGATTGCCAACAGCAATTGCGGACCGCGCTCGCCATGGGAGCTGATCGAGCGATTCACGTCCAAACCGACGCCATCATCGAGCCGCTGACCGCCGCACAACTACTGAAGGCCCTTGCCGATCGCGAACAACCGATGCTCGCCATCCTCGGCAAGCAAGCGATCGATGACGATTGCAGTCAGACAGGCCAAATGTTGGCGGCGCTGTGGCAACGCCCGCAAGCCACGTTCGCTTCAAAAGTCGAAGTTGAAGGCGACACGGCACGAGTCACTCGCGAAGTCGATGCAGGACTCGAAACTCTGGAAGTGGATTTGCCGGCGGTGATCACTACCGATCTGCGCTTGAACGAGCCACGGTACGTCAAACTGCCCGACATCATGAAGGCAAAGAAAAAGCCGCTCGACACTCTCGAACCGACCGCACTCGGCGTGACGCCGGTCGAGGTCGTCAAGTCCACCCACTTTGAACCGCCGGCTGCTCGCAGCAAAGGCATCATGGTGAAGGACACGCAGGAACTCGTCACGGCATTGCGCAGTAAGGGATTAGTCTGATGGCCAAGGTACTCATCGTCGCCGAACACGACGGCAGCAAGCTCAATCCGGCAACCGCCAAGTGCGTTGCCTGTGCCGCGCAGATTGCCGGCGCTGAAATCAGCATCGCCGTTTTCGCAGCCGACCCTGCCGCCGTGGCGGCACAAGCTGCGGCCTTACAAGGCGTTGCTCGGGTTCATGCCGTTGCGAATGCCCTGCACTCCCAACCACTTGCCGCCACGATTGCACCGCAACTGGCCGAGCTCGCTGCGGGTCACTCGCATGTCTTTGGCCCCTCGACCACCTTCGGTAAGGATCTGATGCCTCGCGTCGCCGCATTGCTCGGGGCGCCGCAGATTTCGGATGTGATGGCCGTCGAGAGCGCCACTCGCTTCAAGCGTCCGATCTACGCAGGTAACGCCATCATCACCGTCGACGTTCCAGCCGATCGCCAAATTGTGGCAACCGTACGCGTAGCCTCGTATCAGCCTGTACCGAACCAGGCTGCTGCCGCACCGATCGTGGCAGAGAGCCCCGCTGCCGCGTTGCCAACGCACACGCGCTTCGTCTCAGTGACGGCCGCGCGCTCGGATCGTCCGGATCTGCAAACGGCCGCCAAGGTGGTCTCCGGCGGTCGAGCGCTGGGCAGTGCCGAGAACTTCCAGATTTTGTACGCGCTCGCTGACAAGCTCGGTGCTGCCGTTGGCGCCTCTCGCGCCGCCGTCGATGCAGGCTATGCCGCCAACGATATGCAGGTTGGGCAAACAGGCAAGATCATCGCGCCAGAGTTGTATTTGGCTTTCGGTATTTCAGGCGCGATCCAACACCTCACCGGCATCAAGGATGCGCGCACGATCGTCGCCATCAACAAAGATGCCGAAGCGCCAATTTTCGAAGTAGCGGATATCGGACTCGTGGGTGATCTTTTCCAAATCGTGCCTGAAATCGAAAAGCTGATCGGCGAGAGCAACTAATCATCGAAACGTCCTTCGGTGGTCGGCCTTGAACGCCGAAGAAGACAAAGCCGCTTCACCGCGTTGGGGGTTCATTCTCCTGATGGGGGTCGCGAGCAGCCTCTCAGCCTTCGGGATGGCGAGCGTCGTGCCTGCATTGCCGACGCTCTCGCGAGCCCTCTCGACCGACTACGCCTCGCTCCAATTCGTGGTGTCGGCTTACCTGCTCGGTCTTGGGCTATTCCAACCCATTCAAGGCTTACTCTGCGATCGCTTCGGGCGACGACCCGTCTTCTTGGCCGGCTTCGCTTTGTTCGGGCTCGCGAGTCTTTTTGCCAGCATGGCCTCCAGCGTCGCGATGTTGGTACTCGCTCGATTTCTCCAAGCGATGGGCGTTAGCGTCGCGACCGTCGTGTCACGAGCGATCGTCCGCGACTCCTTCGAGCCAGGGCCTGCGGCAGTCGCATTATCCTTCATCACGGCCGTCATGGGCGTTGCCCCGGTGCTTGCGCCGCTAGTGGGTGGTGTAATCGCGGATTATCTCGGCTGGCGCGGTATCTTCTGGATCCACGCGGGCGTGAGCCTGTTCCTCGTCGGTATCTTATTCACACAGCTCAAAGAAACACGTCCCGCCGACACCGAGTCGATGTCGTTTGGTGATCTACTGCGCGGCGGTCGCTTTCTAGTCACGCAACCGGGGTTCATGGGACCTTCTTTGACCTATAGCTTTTTCAGTGCCTCGGGATTTATTTTCATCACGGTCGGTGCGGCACTCTACGAAACGATGTTCGATATGAGTGGCGCCGAGTTTGGTCTCTTGTGGTCGGGACTCGCCTTCAGCTTCATTGCAGGTGCGACCTCGGCCGGACATCTTGCGAGGCGATTCGGGTCGGCCCGCAGCCAACGCATCGGGATGGGTTGCAACGGTATAGCAACCGCCGCGTTCGTGATCGCCGCCTTTATGACGGTTGCGCCGATGTGGCTATTCAGTCTGTCGCTAGCGTTGCTGATGTTCGCTAACGGCGTTGTGCAGCCGCTCGCGCTGACGGCTGCAGTGGATGATCATCCACAATTGGCGGGGGTTGCAGCCGGCCTCTCGAGCTCGATCGCCATGTTGATCTCGATGGTCAGCGCGATCACGACAGGAGCGATCTACGACGGCACGGCGCGTGGATGTGCCATCCTGATGAGCACCGCCTGCGTTCTGGCGATCCTGTCACTACGCCTCGGCGAAAAGGCCCACCCGATCAGTCGCTAAGCCTCAAGCGACTTTGACGAGTGACTTACCGAAATTGCGCCCCTGCATGAGCGCACAAAAGGCATCAGGAGCGTTCTCAAGACCGACGGTGACATCCTCGCGATAACGGAAGCGGTCATCGCGTATCCACGCTGAAACGACTCGCGTCATTTCATCCATTCGGTTCATGTGGTCATATACGACGAGACCTTTCATGGTCGCGCGTGCACCGACAATAGGACCGAGCCATGGGCCCGCAGGCGGCGTATCCATACTGTACGCCTCGATCATCCCGCAGAGCACGATGCGCGCGCCAAGCGCGAGATTGCCTAGCACGGCTACGAGAGTGTCACCCGCCACGTTGTCAAAATAGACATCGATGCCGCGCGGGCATGCACTCTTCAACGCTGCGGCGAGATTGCCCTCTTTGTAATTGACGCAGGCATCGAAACCCAATTCTTTGACCGCGTAATCACACTTCTCAGTTGATCCTGCGATACCAACTACACGCGCACCCATATGCTTGGCCACTTGACCTGCGGTAGAGCCGACGGGCCCCGTGCAAGCGGACACGACGAAAGTTTGCCCTGGCAACGGCTGCCCGAGGTAGACCGTGCCGGCATAACCGGTGAGTCCGGGCATCCCGAGAACGCCGAGCGCCGTGGACACCGGAGCCAACGTCGAATCAATCTTGCGCACACCGACGCCGTTGGACAACGCATACTGCTGCCAACCGTTTCGGACCGCGACGATGTCGCCAACCGCAAACTGCGGATGACGTGACTCCACCACTTCCGCCACGGTCTCACCGACCATCACATCGCCAGCAGCCAGCCGATCCGCATAGATCTGGCTGTTTTTCATGACGTTGCGGTAGTAAGGATCGAGCGACAGCCAGAGCGTTCGTGAGAGGAACTGCCCCTCCCCGACGCTCGGGATGGCCACGACGTCGCGACCGAAGTCCTCGGGAACCGGTAGGCCCCGAGGACTTTGCGCAAAAGTGATTCGATGGTTGCCGTTTGGCGAAATGCTGGACATCAGAGCTGGCCGAGCACGTGCTCCGCAGCGGATACCTTAAATTCACCACCGGATTCGATATTGACCTGCGTCGCAACGCCGTCCTTCACGATGAGCGCGAAGCGCTGGCCGCGCATGCCCATACCGAAACCGCGTGCATCGAGCTCGAGTCCGAGCGCACGGGTGTAGTCGCCGTTACCATCAGCCAACATCAGCACTTTATCGCCTACGTTGCTGGACTTACCCCACGCATTCATCACGAACATATCGTTGACGGCCATACAGGCAACGGTATCGACGCCCTTGGCCTTGAGGGCATCGAAGTGCTGCACGTAGCCAGGCAGGTGCTTGGCATCACAGGTCGGCGTAAAAGCACCTGGCACCGAGAACAGGACGACGGTCTTTCCACCGAACAGTGCGTCCGTGCTGACTTCCTTGGGGCCCTCGGCGCTGATCGTCTTAAACGCGCCCGAAGGCATCTTGTCTCCAGCTTTGATGGTCATCGCCCCACTCCTGTTTGCGTTGAAGATCGGGATTCTAACCTCAGAAGAAGACGCTCAGGCGTAAGGACGATGTAGATATTGACCGATGGGCTTACCGACCGGCTTGCCGTTGTCGTAAATCAAGTGCCCACGCAGGTAGGTGCTTGTGACCGAGGCGGACATTTCCATTCCC